>JAAWOG010000006.1 GCA_022799355.1 Lachnospiraceae bacterium
GTCAACCCTCTGGCGGTGGTAACGGAGGCTCCAGTGGAGGCCAACCCTCTGGCAACGGAGACAGTGTGGGTTGGGGAGAAGAAGGTGGAATGTTCTCAGACATGTTTGAAGAAGGTGGCCTCGAAGATTCTGGATATCACTGGGATATAGAATAAACAACTAAGTTTTAACAGGGTTAGCATCAAGTTAACCCTGTTTCTGATCGCCAGTAGTGCCAAGGGCGTAGGCGTTCGCCAATGCAGGAGGCAGAGTGGAGCGGAGCGGGAACGGAGCCGCCGGAATGCGGACGTCTAATCCAATCGCTTTATAAAACTACTGCTTTCTTGGGTAGGTATGTTACGCAGTAGAGGTTAAAAAGTCCTTGATTTATGCGGCTTTCAAAGAGTGGGAAACACTTAGACGATATTTTATATTCCTATCCTCAAAAATGGCGTTCTATTGCGTAACAAAAAGCAGAGAACCGACCACTAATGAAAGTGATATGTTCTCTGCTCTTGTTTGCACCCTGCTTGTCAGCGTTAATGATAAGTTAGTTTCTATACTTCCTTATCACCGTAAAACTAAGGCTTTGCGGCTTTTTTCCTCATTTTATTGCATTACGATTGCATTTTTTATTTCACTTCTTTGTGATAGGCTGCGGTGTGCTGGTTGCTCGTATAGTCAGAATATCGTTTGTGCTGTCTGATTTCTGTTAAATACTTCTTACAGTATTTTAGGCTGATGGATCACGATATGTATCCTTTTCCCTTTTACTTTGTTCTCATAGGTGTTCCGGAACAACTGGGGGTTCTCAATGATCTTTTCTTTATCGTAAATAAAGAAATAAATATGCTCCGCACTGTAATGCACCATATCCGCTTCGATTTCTTCTGTCAGTTTCTTAAGCTTCATACTGTTTCTGGTGCATTTTACCTCGATAACATGTTCAGAATCCAGAAAGATATCGGTTCGTACCGTACCATAACCAGTATCCTCACTGACTTCTGCTCTTGCCAGTGGATAGAGTGGTTTCAGATAGGCATAGAGCAGATGCTGGACATCATACTCATTTTGGATCTTCAGTCCTGACAGCTGTTCTTTCTGGATACTGCCGCGTTTGTGAGGCGGTCGCTCCAGAAAGCTTTCCAGAAAAAGATAGTAGTTATCAAGGACGGTGAGCAGCTGGTCATCGGCAGGAGAACCAGTCATAATTTCTTCCAGATATTCGATAACCCGTTTTATTGCCGCATCCAGATTGTTTCTGGTTTCTTTATCTGAATACTCATTTACAACGTAGTATGCTCGCTGTTCCAATTCCATCAGGCATTGAGAATCTATGTCCAATGTTTTGAGAAAATTTCTTAAGCCGGACAGCAAAACGGAAAATTCCTGGCCGTCTTTTACGCTTTTCAAACGCGTAACGGCATCCTGTATACTCGTTATATTCATACCAAACATTGACATCAATGAGCGCCTCCCCATCGCAGATAGAAAAGGAACAAGGGATCTAAAATGTAGAGACTCCCTTCCTTCCAGTCAAGTACCTTAAAAATATCTTCCCGTCCATACAGAAGCTCCTTCAGCTTTGCCAGACTTTCCCGGATCATCTGCGGAGAAGGTTTTTTGCAGTCGTCTGCAAGTAGACGATAGATCCGTTCCCTTACATCCTCAAATTCCAGCTTCATAATGGGAGGATTTTCTGCAATGGATTTCACGATCAACTCATAAATGTCATGTTCCTGCCCATCGGCAGTCCGGAAGGTGTTCCGGCTCTTGCCGCGGGTGTTCGGACCTTTCTGCATCAGGGAGACCACATCCCCATATTCAAAGTTTGCGGTGGTATAGTGATAAGCAGTCTCCAAAATTTCCTGCCGAATCTGATGGCTTTCGTTCCCGGACATTTCCAGCATGGTGCAGATATTCAGGCAGATATATTGCATCAGCTGAGGAGAGGAAAGGCTTTCTACCGCAATCTGTGCCGCAATAGAGTCCTCAATGGAAATGCCCAGTTTCCCAAACCCCAGTTTGGCAATCTCCTTTAAGTCATCCACTTCCCATGGCTCCATGTTGATAAGGCTAAGACGCCCGGAAAGGTCTGCGTTCTGCCGGATTGCTTCGTCTGCCCGGTGGGGGAGGGAGACCACAATGGCTTTAAATCCTCTGCGGATAGCATCCTTGAGCTGCTGGGCAATCTGCATCCGTTTTCCCTCCGGTGCATAGTGGAAGTCATCTATGACAAGAACCAGATCATGTTCCCTGTAATATTCTATAATCTTATCCTTGGTCAGGGAAAAGGTTTCCTTTTTGGTGTATTTATCGCTGGTGCTGGGAATCTGCTTTTCAGATGCAAACTGACCTTCATATGCAAGCCCCGCTTTGGCGGAAACCAGCTTCCAGAAATCCGTATCTTCATCAAAGTCTGCTCCGGAAACCTCCACGATATGCTCAAATCCGATGACCTTTTCACATAAAATGGTCTTCCCCATTTTGGAAGGGCCAACCAGAGAAGTCAGGAATCCGGATACCTTGATGGCTTGCATCAGCCGGAATTCATAGGGCAGGTCGGAAACGGCAGATTTTCGTGATATATAGGTGTATTCGGGAAATGCTCCGGGGCGGAAGACATCTTCAGCTCTGAGTTCCATATGCGTACCTCCTTATCCGTTTTATCCATTATACCATATTTTTAACCGATTTAAACCTTTTTATTGCTTTTTATTCTATTTAATACGTTTTAAAGGATTTACAGGATAATTCAAAGATTTTATAGGTCCATATTGGAAGGGGATGCGGTTCCGGAAACGGGTACATTTTCCAGAAGATCCATCCCAAGCAGGCTGTCTGCCAGCATTGCCATTTCCAGTCAGGGGCGTCCTCTTTGAGGGAATGTGGCGGGGAGAGGAAATAAAAGCGGTAGGAGCAGCCTGTCCGGATTTTGTAATCTCTGCCGATGAACAGGGTATGGGAACTTCCGTCCGGATGCAGTGTAGTGGTCAAGCTTTTTTGTAACACTTTAATCTGTGCCCAAAATCTTAGATTATACAAATTCTATATTTTTCAATTTCCCCAAAATCCTCTCATTTTTATGAATGCTCATCAAATAGCTATTTGCTACTATAATAGAGAAGCATGAAAGCAGGGATTCCATACAAAAGATAAAAAGATATCCCAATATACAGCAATACCCATTCGGAATCCCGATCAGAATTTAAGATTGGGAGAATAACTGGATATGGACGAAATAATGAGTGGAATAAATAAATTGAAGTGATAAAAAGGAAATTAGATTTTAATGATATCTGCCGTGGGACTTTTGACAGGTATGAAAAAGACTTCACAAGATATTTTGAAGATGATTCCGGTTTTGCTAAGGACAGAAATATTTTATAAAGGTGATGATACGTCAAAATTTTAAAAAGCCCTGAAAACCACATATTTACGGGAAATTTTCAGAGCCTTAACAGCAGGCGAGGGGAATCGAACCCCCCTCCCAAGCTTGGGAAGCTTGTATTCTACCGATGAACTACGCCTGCACAATAATATATTTCCGCCTGACGCTGATATAACGTCTTTTGCTATTATATCAGCGCAGGCAAAATTTTGCAAGCTAAATTTTAAAAATCTCCTTCTTTGTACCTTGCCACAATATTCTGAATCTTTTCGCTGGGATCGAGCAGGTCGCTGATGGAAGAGTCATGATTCAGCGTATCGATCAGGTAAGCGATGTATTTGCTCATATCGCAGTTGATATACCATTCCCGGGAGAGCAGTTCAGGCGTCTGATAGATCAGATTGGTCGTCAGAACTCTGCTGATCACACCCTCTTCATAGGCTTTGTCAAACCGCTCTAAACCGCCGGTAAAAAGACCGAAAGTAGCACAGATGAAGATACGGTTTGCATTTCTTGCCTTCAGGGCTCTTGCCACTTCGATGGCGGATTCTCCGGAGGAGATCATATCGTCAATAATGATCATATCCTTTCCCTCCACACTGGAGCCTAAAAATTCGTGGGCGACAATGGGATTTCTGCCGTTTACGATACGCGTATAATCCCGGCGTTTATAAAACATACCGATATCCAGCCCGAGCACATTGGCTATATAGATGGCCCTGGACATGCCGCCCTCATCAGGGCTTATGACCATCATATGGTCCGTGTCGGGGATCAGCCCTTTCACATTGCGCAGAAGCCCTTTGATAAACTGGTAGGCAGGCTGCACTGTCTCGAACCCATGCAGAGGGATGGCATTTTGCACTCTGGCATCGTGGGCGTCAAAGGTGATAATATTGTCAACTCCCATACTGACAAGTTCCTGCAGGGCAATGGCACAGTCCAGAGACTCCCTGGCAGTCCGCTTATGCTGCCTGCTCTCATATAAGAAAGGCATGATGACTGTGATCCTTCTTGCTTTGCCGCCGACCGCAGCAATGATGCGCTTCAAATTCTGGTAATGATCGTCCGGGGACATATGGTTTTCATGTCCGCAGAGGCAGTAGGTCATGCTGTAATTGCACACATCTACCATGATATAAAGGTCATCTCCCCGCACGGATTCCTGGATGATGCCCTTTGCTTCGCCGGAACCAAACCGGGGTATTTCCACACCGAGCAGGTAGGTGTCACGCTGGTATCCCGAAAAGGCAAGGGAGTCCTTGTGTTCGCTTTCACGCTCCGCACGCCATTTTACGAGGTAGTAGTCAACTTTTTCCCCCAGTGTCTTACAGCCTTTCAGAGCAATGACGCCAAGAGAACCGACCGGTATGGTCTCCAGATTTCGCTTTTCTTCTTTTCTTGTCATTGGAAGTCCTTTCTTTTGAAAAATAAAATGTAAAGTGCTCAGGTTTTTTTGCAGATCCTGATATCGGGACCGGTCAGCACACAGATCTCAAAGTTTCCAATGATCCTGGAACAGATCCGATCACTGTATTTTTCCTGCAATTCTTTTAATCCCAGATTTGTGGTGATGAGCGTGGACTTTTTCAGAAGCTGCCTTTCGTTCAAAAAGGAGAAAAAATAGGAAGTAACAAAAGAACTTCCAAGTTCCGTCCCCAGATCGTCCACGATCACAAGATCACAATGGTACAGGTCTTCATAAAAATTATCAAGGGCATTTTTGTCTTTGCCGAATACATATCGGGCGAAGGTGTCAAACAGTTCGGTTGCGCTGAAATAGATTACGGAATGGGAAGTGTCGATCAAAGCCTTGGCGATACAGTTGGAGAGAAAAGTTTTTCCGGTACCCACAGTACCCATAAACAGAAGGTTGCGGCAATTCTCATCGAAGGAAGAGACGAAGCCTTTGCTGATTTCAACTGCTTTCTTATAGTCGCCGAGCGCGGGACCTTCAAAATAATCGTAGGAGAGGGTATCAAAATTCTCCTGCGCAAGAGTGCCGGAAAGGTTGCTCTGGTTGTAGAGCAGTTCGATGATCTTTTTTTCAAAACAATGACATTTTTTTTGCCCAATATAGCCTGTATCCCGGCAGTCGGGGCATTCGTAGACGGGTTCCAGATAATCAGCGGGAAAGCCCTTTTCGAGAAGGAAAGCCTCTTTTTTCAGGTGCAGGCTTCTGAGTGCATCAGAGAGTTCCTCTCTTGCACCTTCCTCCCGGTCGATCAACCGTCTGGTAAAAGAGGAGGCAAGTGAGGCAGAAGCATCTTCGAGCGCAGTATATTCGGGATGGGCATTTCGGATACGCAAAAGCCGCTCCTCCAACATATGGCGCCCTGTGGTCTGCTTTTCTTCATATTCACGTATTATGGATTCATATTGCGCATTGGTTAAAGCCAAGTTCATTCTCCTGTCATTTGGTAACGGCCCGTTTTATCATAAGGCCGCCGTGTCAGTTGATCTTTACTCTCTGCAGCAGTTCGTCATAATCGTACTGATTCTGACGGAACTGATGGAACGGATTTGAAGGAGCGGTGCTGCGGGGAGGGCGGGTTGCCTTTTTTTTCCGGAAAGCCGCATCCGCCTCCGTTATGTCCTGCATCGTATGTATGCTGTTTTCTCTCCAGCTCTGCAAAATGCCGTCGGTGTACTCAAAACGGTGCTTGTCCGTGGCAAGAACACAACGCTCACATGCCTCCAGGATCATATCCGGTGTAAAGCCGTATTCCCGGAACCATTTTTGAATATAGGACGCCTCCTTTTGGGTAGGAGTACCGGACTTGCCCAGGGCATTCATGACGGTATAGACATTTTTATCATATTTTGCAGCAACAGCGGCAGCTTCCTTTGGCGTGGAAACACCGGACTGCGCCCAGCTTAAGGCAACTTTTTCTATATAACGGAAATCTTTTTTTCCACGATCCACACAATACTGTACCAGGTGATCGATCAGGTCGGTACTGAAGTGAAGCACGTCCGTCATAAAGATGATGGAACGAATATTTTCGGTACTGAGCGGTCTGCCCAGATACTGTTCGGTGATAAAGACAAGTTCCGAAGTCGCCTCCTGCTGTTTAAAGGCCTTGACTTGATCCAGTGTGATAAGACTTTTATCACATACGGAAGGAATTGCAGTCTGCTCAAAAGCCGGTGCGGTAACCGGAAGGGCAGGAATTGCTTCGGGAGCCGTCACTGCGGCATCAGAAGCAGGCATGGAAATCATGCCGGCAGGCGCCGCGTCCAGATTTTCCAGACGGATACCGGTCAGCTTTCCGGTTTCGTCGTGCAGCAATGAGATGACATGCATCCGGTCCCAGTACTGTAAAGCCCGGAGAATATCTTTCTCGGTATAGTTAAAGCAGTCAGCGATGGCTGAGATTCCGGTGGGCATGTCCGTGCCCGCGTACCTGAGCAGATAAAGATAGACCTTCATCTGTGCGTCATTGGCGTCCTTCATATATTCGTCAATAAAGCGGTTAGAAAGCATAGTCATACCTGCATGAGAGTTCTGTGAAACTGTCAAGCTGTTCATTTATATATCATCCCCTGATTTCCCATTTTCAAAACTGAGACGATTATAACATAGCGGTTTTACAAAAGATATAGACAAAATGGCGAAAACATCAGCATCGGAAATTTTTTGGTGTTTCTGTGGATATTGTGGAAAATGTGTATAACTATTGTTCCGCCGGTGCTCAGAAAAAGGAAAAGTCTGATAAATACCGAAAAAATCCCGGTTCGGGTGGGAAGATATCAAAATAAAATATCCACAATTTTTCGCTCTTCTGAGAAAAGAGAAAAATGTGGATATGTGGAAAACTTATATTCCGAGGAGGTTTTCCCCGATTTTATGGACATCTCCGGCACCCATAGTTATCAACAGATCTCCCGCTGTGCAATTTTCCAACAGGAAATTTTCAATCTCATCAAAAGTGGGAAAATAATGACAGTCACATCCAAGGGCCTTTATTTCTTTTTGAAGGTCCCGGGAGGAAATGCCCAGCGTATCTGTTTCCCGGGCGGCATAGATATCTGCAAGGACAACATGCCCGGCTGCGGAGAGCGCTTTCGCAAAGTCCGCTAAAAATGCCTTTGTACGGCTGTATGTATGGGGCTGGAACACACAGAAGAGCCGCTTATGGGGATAACGCGCAGCAGCCGATAAGGTGGCGTCTATTTCCGCGGGATGATGGGCATAGTCGTCAATGATGGTGACGCCGCCGATCTCACCTTTGTAGTCAAAACGCCGGTCTGTCCCTTCAAAACGGGAGAGGGCCGCACTGACCGTGTCGTTTTTCAGCCCCAGGTAGTGAGAGAGGGCAATGGCAGGCAGAGCATTGGCGATATTGTGGATACCGGGTTTGCCGAGCGTGACGGGAAGCCTGAAACCGTCCGGACCGCAGCAGAGGAAGGAGGGCTTTCCGGTTTTATCATAAGTGATATCCGCGGCATAGTAATCATACCCTTCTCCTATGCCGAAAGTGATGACGGGACATAAGACGTCCTCCGTAAGTTCCTGATAAGCTTCGATCTCTCCGTTTATGATCAGGCAGCCGTCCTCCGGCAAAAGCTTTGCAAAGGAGTGGAAGGAATTGCGGATATCCTCAAGGTCCTTAAAAAAGTCCAGATGGTCCTCCTGTACATTCAGGATGATGCCGATCTTCGGGAAAAAGCTTAAAAAGCTGTTGGTGTATTCACATGCCTCCGTGACAAAGAAATCGGAGCCGCCCACCCGGTAGTTTCCGCCGATGGATTTTAAAATACCGCCGATGGAGAGGGTAGGGTTTGTATCTTCCTGCAATAAAATATCGGATATCATAGCGGTAGTTGTAGTCTTGCCGTGGGTACCGCTGATGGCGATGGCCGTCTTATATTGCCGCATCATCTGACCAAGGAGCTGTGCCCTTGTAAGGGAGGCGATCCCTTTTTCCTGCACGGCAAGAAATTCCGGGTTGTCAGGATGAATGGCGCTGGTGTAGACAACCAGATCGATATCATCCGTTATGTTATCCCGGCGCTGACCGTAGCTGATACGGGCACCTTTTTCGGTGAGCATTTCCGTGAGAGGGGAACACTGGTTGTCGGAACCGGAAACCTGAAAACCCTCCGACAGCAGGATTTCCGCCAGGCCGCTCATGCTGATTCCGCCGATGCCGATAAAGTGAACATGTATTGGTTTGTCAAAATGAATCTGATACATTATAGATACCTCTTCCTCATTCTTGGACAGGCTCTGGCTCGCATCGCCTGATCTTTATTTACATTATTATATTATATATCTTAACCTTGAAAACGCACACTATCAAGGCGAAAAAGAAAGGAAAATGGGAGAAAATTTTGTGGAATATGTGAAAAAATATAAAAAACAATATATATTTTGACGGAACACTGAATAATAGTTACAAAAAAAACAAAAGGATTTTTGGATTTATTATTCACTTTTTAATAAGCTTGTGCTATACTGTGAGAAAGAAATTCAACATTCTGTGAAAATATTGAGGTGATGCTATGATTAAAAAAGAAATGATTGCCATGCTCTTGGCAGGTGGTCAGGGAAGCCGGCTCGGTATTCTGACCTCGAAAGTTGCAAAACCGGCGGTTGCGTTTGGTGGAAAGTACAGAATTATCGATTTCCCCCTGAGTAACTGTATCAATTCAGGAGTTGATACGGTTGGCGTGCTGACGCAGTATCAGCCGCTGAGGCTGAATACCCATATCGGAATCGGTATTCCCTGGGATCTGGACAGGAATATCGGCGGCGTGACGGTACTTCCGCCTTATGAGAAGATCGAGAGCACGGAGTGGTATACGGGTACGGCGAATGCGATCTTTCAGAATATCGAATATATGGACAGCTATAATCCTGAGTATGTGCTGATTCTTTCAGGTGATCATATTTATAAGATGGATTATGAAGCAATGCTGGATTTCCATAAGGCGAATAACGCGGAAGTGACGATTGCTGTTATGCCTGTGCCCTGGGAGGAGGCAAGCCGTTTCGGTATCATGATCACGGATGACGAGAAGAGGATCACGGATTTTGAGGAAAAACCGGCGAAACCCCGCAGCAATTTAGCGTCCATGGGTATTTACATATTCAGCTGGAAGACCTTGCGGGAAGCGCTTTTACAAAATGCGGACCAGCCCCATCTTGACTTTGGTAAGCATGTGATCCCTTACTGTAAGACGAAGGGGTATCCGTTATATGCCTATGAGTTCAACGGCTACTGGAAAGACGTTGGAACGCTGCATTCCTACTGGGAAGCAAATATGGAATTGATCGATATCGTACCGGAATTTAATCTCTATGAAGAATACTGGAAGATTTATACCAAATCCGACGCTCTGCCGCCGCAGTATTTCTCCGAAGACAGCGAGGTGGAAAGAAGCATCATAGGAGAAGGGACGGAAATATACGGCAAGGTTTATAATTCGGTGATCGGCTGCAATGTAGTGGTGGGTGCCGGTACGGTTGTGCGGGATTCCATCATTATGAACGATACAAAGATCGGACATGGAGGGGAACTGAATAAAGTGATCATCGCCGAGAACGTAACGGTAGGTGACAGGGTTAAGATGGGTATCGGTGAGGAAAAGGATAATGAGACCGATCCTCATATCTATAATCACGGACTCTGCACGGTCGGAGAAAAGAGTGTGATCCCGAACGATGTGACGATCGGAAAGAATGTTTGTATCGGCGGTGTGACAGAGCAGGAAGATTATCCTGATTTATATCTTCCGAGCGGAAGAACAATGATTAAAGCAGGGGAATAACGTGATATTGCATGAAAATAAAAATTTCACGATCCTGATTTGAGTGCCCGCCGAAGCGGGCGAATGGGAGTTAATGTCGGAAAGGAGTATATTTTATACATGAGAGCGATAGGGATTATTTTAGCGGGTGGTAATAACCACAGGCTTGGCGAACTGTCAAAGAAGCGGGCGGTAGGCGCTATGCCGGTGGCGGGCAGCTACAGGGCGATCGATTTCGCGCTGAGCAGTATGGCAAATTCCCGCGTTCAGAAAGTGGGGGTGTTCACACAGTATAATGCAGGAAGCCTGAATGAACATTTGAGTTCCTCCAAATGGTGGGACTTCGGCAGAAAGCAGGGAGGCCTGTTCGTATTTACGCCGACGATCACTGCGGATAACGGATTCTGGTACAGGGGAACAGCGGACGCAATCAACCAGAATATCAGCTTTTTAAAGAACAGCCATGAGCCGTATGTCATCATTGCTTCAGCAGATTGTGTTTATAAGATTGACTTTAATAAACTTTTAGAATATCATATAAGCAAGAAGTCAGATATTACGGTAGTATGTAAAGACATGCCGGAGGGTACGAACCTTGAGCGCTATGGTACCGTAAAGATGAACGAGGAGAGCCGGATCGAGGATTTTGAGGAAAAACCGCTGCTGGCAAAATCCAATACGATCTCCTGCGGCATCTACGTAATCAGAAGACGCCAGCTTATCGATATGGTTGAGCGGTGCGTTGAGGAGGAACGTTATGATTTCGTAAGAGATATTCTGATACGCTATAAAGGTATGAAACATATTTACGGCTATAAGATCAAAGATTACTGGCGGAACATAGCGAGTATTGATGATTATTTTGATGCGAACATGGATTTCTTAAAGCCGGATATCAGAAAATATTTCTTCAGGGAGTATCCTGACATCTACTCTAAAGTAGATGATCAGCCGCCCGCAAAGTATAACGTGGGGGCAAAAGTCAAAAACAGCCTGATAGCAAGCGGCTGTATTGTCAATGGAACGGTGGAAAATTCCATTGTATTTAAAGAAGCATACATTGGCAATAACTGTTGTATCAAAAATTCCATTATTCTCAATGATGTGTATATCGGAGATAATACCTACATTGAGAACTGCATCGTGGAGAGCAGAGGCACGATGAAAGCAAATTCATACTACAAAGGAGAAGACGGAATAAAAATAGTGGTGGAAAGAAACGACAGATATGTCATGTAGATAAGGTCCTGTGGCAAAACCAACAGCCCTTGGCGGCGTCACAAATAAAAAAAAGGGGTCGAGGCTATGCAGATAACAGATGTAAGAGTACGAAAGATCACAAAAGAGGGAAGGATGAAAGCGATTGTTTCTATCACCCTGGACAACGAATTTGCGATTCATGACATCAAGATTATCGAGGGCGAAAAGGGATTGTTTATCGCTATGCCAAGCAAGAAATCAGCCGATGGCGAATATAGAGATATCGCACATCCCATCAACTCGGACACAAGAGAGAAGATCCAATCCATTATTTTAGAAGGATATGAGAAAGCACAGCTGGAGCCGGACTTTGAAGATATGACAGAATGATCCAAGAGGAAATGACATAAGAAAAATCCACTACAAATGAATTGGAAAAGGAGGCCGCATTTTTTGCGGCTTTCTTTACGTGGAAGAATTTACTTGTGGAATGAATACGGGTTTGGTAGAATGGGGATGCTTGGTTTTTGGAAAAAGAAAAAAGATGGCTGGGAAAGGGGAGGCGGAAAAGTGTATTGTATTGTCGGGCTCGGGAATCCGGAAAAAAAGTATGAAAATACAAGACATAATATCGGTTTTGATGTGATAGACAGGATTGCGGAGAAATATAGTATAGCAGTGAGGGAAAGAGGATTTAAAGCGCTGTTTGGAAAGGGCATAATCGAAGGACAGCGGGTGATTCTCGTAAAACCGCAGACATATATGAATTTGAGCGGGGAGAGTGTACGGGAAGTCATTGATTATTATAAGATAGATGCCGGGGAAGAGCTTATTGTTATCTCGGATGATATTTCACTGGAAGTTGGCGGAATCAGGATCAGGAAAAAGGGAAGCGCCGGTGGGCATAACGGGCTGAAAAATATTATACAACATCTTGGGACTGACCGGTTTCAGCGGATCAGGATGGGTGTCGGAGAAAAACCGAAAGAGTGGGACCTGGTAGATTACGTATTGGGACATTTTCCGAAGGAAGAGCGGGAGAGTGTGGATGAGAGTATCGGGAGGGCTGCGGAGGCAGTCGGGATCATGGTGTCGGAGGGTGCGGATAAAGCGATGAACGCTTTTAACGCGAAGAAAAAGGCAAAAAAGAAGACGGAGGATAGGGATGGAAGCACTGAGGGCGCCTCTGCGGGAACTGGGGGAGTTTGAAGAAATACGGGAGAAGCTGAAAAAAAGGGAGCCGCTTTGTCTGGGGCTGTCCGGCTGTGTGGATTCTCAGAAACTGCACATGATATTCGGGCTGGGGGAACGTTTCAGATATAAACTGATCCTTACCTACAGCGATCAGCGGATGCGGGAGATCTATGAGGATTACAAATTTTATGACAGGAATGTCAGCATGTATCCGGCAAAGGATCTGATCTTTTTCCAGGCGGATATTCATGGAAATCAGCTTGTGACCGAAAGGTGGAAGGTGCTCAGACGAATGCTCGAAGGGCTCCCGATGACCATCGTGACGACGCTGGATGCTCTGATGGAACCCCAGATTCCGCTTGCGCAGGTGAAAAAGGATATCCTGCATATCAGTACGGCAGGAAAAGCGGTGGAGAAGGAACTGGCGGAGAGGCTGGTGATGCTGGGATACGAGAAGACTTACCAGGTGGAGGTGCCGGGGCAGTTTTCCATTCGCGGCGGTATTGTGGATATTTTTGACCTGACGGAGGAAAATCCTTACAGGATCGAACTCTGGGGTGAGGATGTGGATTCTATCCGCAGCTTTGATGTGCTCAGCCAGCGCTCCATTGAAAACTTAAGTTCCATCGATATTTATCCGGCAACGGAAATGATCCTGACAAAGGATCAGAGAGCAAGGGGGATGCACCTGATTGGGCTGGAGGCAAAAAAGCAGGAGGATATGCTGCGCAGCCAGGGGAAGGCAGAGGAGGCGGCAAGACTCCACAGGCAGATAGGAGAACTGCGGGAAGAAGTGCTGGAGCTGGAGGCAAATGTCAATCTGGAATCCTACATGCGCTATTTTTATCAGGATCTGGAATCGTTTCTCGGCGGCTTTGACAAAAAAGAGAGCTGTATCTTTCTGGATGAGCCGGTGCGGATCGGGGAACATGCGGAAGCTGTGGAACTGGAATTTCGGGAAAGTATGTCTCACAGGCTTGAGAAAGGATATCTTCTGCCCGGGCAGCTCACACTGTTATATGGCAGAGGGGAAGTGGCAGCAAAGCTGGCGGATTATCCGGTGGTAACCATAGCGGCACTGGATATGAAAAATCCGTTTATAAAGCCGGACAGGAAATACAATTTTTCGGCAAAGAGCGTTTCTCCCTATCATAACAGTTTTGAGGTTCTTGTGAAGGACCTGCGGTATTATAAGAAAAGCGGATATCGGGTGCTGCTTTTATCGGGTTCGCGTACCCGGGCGAAAAGGCTGGCGGAGGATTTGGGAGCATACGGACTGACGGCTTTTTATACGGAAAGTCCGGAGCGGGAGATACAGCCCGGCGAGATCATGACTTTTTACGGGCGGGTGCTGAAAGGATTTGAATATCCGTTTCTGAAATTTGTTGTGATTTCGGAGAGCGATATTTTCGGAGCGGAAAAAAAGAAGAAAAAGAGGACAAAGAAATACGAGGGGCAGAAGATACAGGATTTTGCCGACCTTAAGGTGGGCGATTTTGTGGTGCACGAAAATCACGGCATGGGTATCTACAAGGGTATTGAGAAGGTAGAAATGGACCATGTGGTGAAGGATTATATGAAGATCGAGTATGCCGGCGGCGGGAACCTGTATGTGCTTGCCACAAACCTGGGAGTCATTCAAAAGTATGCCTCCGCGGATGCGAAAAAACCGAAGCTGAATAAGCTGGGCACCCAGGAATGGAATAAAACCCGCACAAAGACAAAGCTGGCGGTGGAGGAGACTGCGCAGGATCTTGTGGAACTGTATGCGGCAAGGCAGAACCAGACGGGCTATCAGTTTGGTCCGGATACGCCCTGGCAGCAGGAGTTTGAGGAGCTGTTTCCCTTTGAGGAGACGGACGATCAGCTTGCGGCCATCACGGCGGCAAAGGCGGACATGGAAAGTAAGAGGATCATGGACAGGCTGATCTGCGGCGATGTGGGTTATGGCAAGACCGAGATTGCCATCAGGGCGGCTTTTAAGGCGGTCCAGGAAAACAAGCAGGTTGCTTTTCTGGTGCCCACTACGATTCTGGCACAGCAGCACTACAATACATTTGTACAGCGGATGAAAGACTATCCGGTGCAGATAGCCCTGCTGTCACGGTTTCGGAGCGCGGCGGAACAGAAGAAAACGCTCAAGGACCTGAAAAAGGGAATGGTGGATATTGTGATCGGCACGCACAGGATGCTCTCGGCCGACGTGGGCTTTCAGGATCTGGGACTTTTGATCATAGATGAGGAGCAGCGTTTTGGCGTGAGCCATAAAGAGAAGATCAAGAAGCTGCGGTCTTCTGTGGATGTGCTGACACTGACAGCCACACCGATACCGAGAACGCTCCATATGAGTCTGATCGGTATCCGTGATATGAGCGTGCTGGAAGAGGCTCCCGGAGATCGGATGCCGGTGCAGACTTTTGTGTGTGAATATAATGAAGAAATGGTGCGGGAGGCTATCGTGCGGGAGATATCCCGCGGCGGACAGGTTTATTATCTGTATAACAGAGTGAACAATATAGCGGATGTGGCGGCGCAGATTCAGGCGCTTGTGCCGGAGGCGGAGGTGGCTTTTGCCCACGGCCAGATGAAGGAGAGTGAACTTGAGCGCATCATGTTCGATTTTATAGGCGGAGAGATCGATGTACTGATCTCCACCACGATCATCGAGACGGGGCTTGATATTCCGAATGCCAATACGATTATTATTCATGATTCTGACAATATGGGGTTGTCCCAGCTTTATCAGCTTCGCGGCAGAGTAGGGCGCAGCAACCGCAACGCCTATGCGTTTTTGATGTACCGGCGTGACAAGGTGTTGCGGGAAGTGGCCGAAAAGCGGCTGACAGCCATCCGTGAGTTCACGGATCTCGGCAGCGGTTTTAAAATAGCCATGCGGGATCTTGAAATCCGGGGGGCGGGAAATCTGCTCGGCAGGCAGCAGCACGGGCATATGGCGGCAGTGGGTTATGACCTGTACTGTAAAATGCTGAATGAGGCAGTGCGCCGGCTGAAAGGGGAAAAGACGGAAGAATCCTTTAATACGGCGGTGGAGCTGGATGTGGATGCCTATATCCCGCCTTCCTATATTATGAACGAATATCAGAAGCTGGATATTTATAAAAGAGTGGCGGGAATCGAAACACAGGCGGAATGCGAGGACATGAAAGAAGAACTGTTAGACCGTTTTGGGGAGATCCCGAAGTCGGTGGATAACCTTTTGAGAGTGGCGATGATCAGAATGCAGGCGCACAGGCTTTATGTTACCGAAGTGAAGGGGAAGGGAGAAATTCTGAAACTGACGATGAAGCAGGATGCCGGAATCAAAGTGGAAGGAATCGGAGATTTGGTAATAAACAGCAGGACCGGGCTCAGATTTTCCGGAAAGGGAACGCCTTACTTTGAAACCCGCTATAAAAAGGGCGGCATGGTGGAGCGGGATGAGGAGAATCTGCTCCTGTTGACGGAAAGTGTGTTGGAAGAGATGGAAAGGTATCTGCTGTAGGGGGGAGGCTGTCATCGGCGGACGATAATCAACGGAAGGAATCATCAAAATAAAAAGAAATAAAAGTGCAGGTGTCCCGATTATGGGACACCTCTTTTGCTATGCTCTCCATATCAAAGTATTAAAGTAAAAAAGTATGAGACAGGAGGGCATATAAATTATGAAGGGATTTACAACATCTACGGGTTACATGGGCTGGGTGGAGGACAGATACATCTTATTCGCGTCAGAATATGATTACAGAGAATATATGGAGGAGGCGTAAAAATAAGAAAAATGTCGATATTATAAAAAGTTTATAAAATTTCGGGATTATTTAGGAACGTGATGGAAAAATTACACATTTTTTTGATTTTGACGATTGACAAGCCTCTGAGTGTGAGACTACAATGATAAACATGTATTCATTACAGCATTTTCTGCGGTAAGGCGCTCTGCCGGTGCGGGAATAAGAGGAGGGGATAGGCTCTGTACCACCCCTCTACCCCCAACAAAGGCGCTCTGCCGGTGTGGGAATAAGAGGAGGGGCTTTGGAGTCAAAAACGTATCGCCATGAGTTTAAATATATCTGTTCCGAAACGCAGCTTGCGCGCATAAAAGGGCGGCTTTCCGGGCTTATGCGCTATGATATCCATGCGGACAAAGAAGGAAAATACGGTATCCGAAGCGTATATTTTGACGATCATCAGGATTCAGGATTCTATGAAAATGAGAATGGGACTGATCCGAGGGAGAAATTCCGTATCCGGATTTATAATCACAGCGCGGACCGCATTGAACTGGAGAACAAGAAAAAGATATGCGGTATGACCAGCAAAGACTCCTGTGAGATACAAAGGGACCTGTGCGAAGCGCTCATATCAGGTGAGATGGAAGCGCTGGATGCATGTGAAATTCCGGTCTGGAATAAATTTGCGCTGGGCTGGAATACGAGACGGCTCCGTGCAAAAGTGATTGTGGATTACGAGAGGACGGTATTTGTGTGTCCTATGGGAAACGTGCGGGTGACCTTTGACCGGAATATCTCCTCATCTGCGGACTATGGGCACTTTTTTGATCGGGCGATAAAAAAGCGTCCCATCATGCCGGCGGGGATGCATGTGCTGGAAGTGAAATACGATGAATTTCTACCGGATTATATTTATAAGGGGATCGAGCTGGAAAACCTGCAGAGGAGTGCATTTTCCAAATACTATCTGTGCAGGAAGTTTCATCTGTGAAATATGGAAGAAACTGAAAACGGCAGAAGCCCATCCCTTCGGCGGACTGCCGGATTATAAACGGAAAAGGAGAATTTATTGTGAGTACAAGGGACATATTAAAAAATTCGTTTCTGGAATCCATTGCGGCTTCCGATGTAACACCTCAGGAGATCTTTCTGGTACTGTTTATTACGACGGTGCTTGCATTGTATATTTTCTGCATTTACAGAGTGCTTACCAGAAAAACATTCTACAACAGATCCTTTAATATCGCACTGGCTGCGTTGGCGCTGATCACGGCAGGCGTTATCCTGACGATCCAGTCCAGTATCGTTGTATCTCTGGGTATGGTGGGCGCGCTCTCCATCGTGCGGTTCAGGACCGCGATCAAAGATCCGATGGATCTGGTGTTTCTGTTCTGGGCGATCAGCATAGGGATTATCTGCGGCGCAAGACTGTATGTGATCGGAGTTATTGTCTGCATATTTGTGACGGTCCTGCTGTTTGTGCTGGATAAAATGCCGGTGGCGAAGGTGCCGAAGATTCTTGTGGTGAATGCGGACGGCATGGACGCGGAGGATAAGGTGCTGGAAGTTGTAGCGCGCTATGCAGGGTATTATAAAGTGAAGTCCAGAAGCCTTTCGGCGCAGCAGCTTGATATGGTGGTGGAACTTCGGGTGAAGGAAGAGAAGGAACTGGTGAGGGGCGTCAGTGAACTGGAAGGAATCCATGCGGTGTCCCTGCTGGCCCACGACGGCGAGGTGACATTTTAGAGACGGCCGGTACGGCGAAGACGGCTGTTCTGCATGAAGGGAATGACTTTTGATGAAAATGAATATTTCATCGAATGCTGACAGAAAATGACAAAATAATTTAAAATTTGTGAAAAATAAAAGTAGTCCTTGAAAAAAAAGGAAGAATCTTTTATACTGTATAGGAACTATAAGTTAGGTCTCCGTCTGAAACAGGCGGGAATATGTAAAATAGGAGGAATGTAAGTTATGAAGAAGAAATTGGTTTCAGTTCTTCTTGCGTGCACAATGGCGTTTGCGCTGGTAGCATGCGGCGGTGCGAAAGATCCTGCGGCACCCGCGGAAGAAACAACGGAAGAGGCGCCTGCTGAGGAAGCGGAAGCTCCGGCAGAAGAGGCGGAAGCGCCCGCAGAGGAAGAAGCGGAAGCAGAAGCAGAAGCTCCGGCAGCGGATTATTCCGAGATTAAAGTAGGTATGGTAACTGATACGGGCGGCGTACATGACGCTTCCTTTAACCAGTCGTCCTGGGAAGGACTGCAGAGAGCGGCAGACGAGCTCGGTATTCAGGTTCAGTATCTGGAATCCAAGGCTGACTCTGATTATGCTACAAATCTTGATACTTTTATTGATGAAGAGTATGATCTGATCATCAGCGTGGGCTTCAAGCTTGCGGAAGCAACAAAGGCAGCGGCAGAAGCCAATCCCGATCAGAAGTTTGCTATTATCGATGATGCCAGCATTGATCTGCCTAACGTAACATGCTTAATGTTCAAACAGGCACAGGCTTCCTACCTGGTAGGTTATGTGGCAGGACTGACAACGGAAACCAACACGGTTGGATTTGTACTTGGTATGAGTTCACCGGTAATGCATGAGTTTGGTTACGGTTACTGTGCAGGTGTTCTGGATGCAAATCCGGAGGCAACTATTCTGCAGCAGAACGCAAATGCTTTTGACAAACCGGCTACGGGTAAATCAGCGGTAGTGAGCATGGTTTCCAATGGGGCCGATATCGTTTTCCATGCGGCAGGCGGTACAGGCAACGGTGTTATTGAAGGATGTAAAGAAAACAAGATCTGGGCGATCGGCGTAGATAAAGATCAGAGCCCGGATGGTCCTGAAACAGTTCTGACTTCAGCGATGAAGAGAGTTGACAATGCCAGCTATGAAGCGTCAAAGGCGGTATGTGAAGGTACACTGCAGAGCGGCGTTATCACTTATGACCTGGCAGCAGGCGGTGTGGACATTGCTCCTACAACCACCAACCTTTCTGAAGATGCACTGAAAGCCGTAGAAGAAGTAAAGGCAAAGATTATCTCCGGAGAAATCGTTGTGCCTGAGACAAAGGATGATTTTAAAGCGGCATATGGTGATGTTTATACATTGGATGAAGAATAAAACGGTTTTTAAAAAAAATAATGCCAAAAGTGACAAAAAGGTGTAGAAAAAGATGTTCTACACCTTTTTTTTATGATAGAATAAGAGAATAAGGCAAAAATATTTTGTGCATTGTATACAATGAGACGAAGGAGGAGAATTTCATGGGGAGAGAAAGCCATGTTGACCTTTCAAAGACAGTGATTGCCATGCATGACATCGTTAAAAAATTCGGCGATTTTGTTGCAAATGACGGCATTAATCTGACTGTCCACAAAGGGGAAGTACATGCGATCCTGGGGGAAAACGGTGCGGGTAAATCTACGCTTATGAACGTTTTATACGGACTGTATCATCCGACATCAGGCCATATCGAGGTAAACGGAAGCAAGGTTTCTATCGATTCGCCGGAGAAAGCCATAGAATTAGGAATCGGTATGGTGCATCAGCACTTTATGCTGGTACAGCCTTTTACGGTGACGGAAAATATCATTTTAGGTATGGAGCCGGTGAAAGGTCTGTCGGTGGATCTGAAATCGGCGAGGGAACAGGTGGTAGAATTATCAAAGCGTTATGGATTACAGGTTGATCCGGATGCCAGGATAGAGGATATATCCGTGGGGATGCAGCAGAGGGTGGAAATTTTGAAAGTGCTGTACCGGGGAGCGGATATTCTGATTCTGGACGAGCCGACAGCCTCTTTGACACCGCAGGAAATCGAGGAGCTGATTGATATTATCGGCCATCTGACAAAGGACGGAAAAAGTGTTATTCTGATCACGCATAAGCTGAAAGAGATCAAGGCTTCTGCGGATTACTGTACCATTATCCGTCAGGGAAAATATATTCAGACTGTGGATGTGACGAAAGTAAATGAAGATCAGCTTGCGGCAATGATGGTCGGGCGTGACGTTACGTTCAAGGTGGATAAAAAAGAATTGGAGCCGGGCGAAGAGGCGCTTGTGGTGAAGGGGCTGCACGGCAGGGACTACAGGAACGTGGAGATTCTGAAAGGGCTTGACATAACGGTCAGAAAAGGTGAGATTGTGGGGCTTGCCGGCGTGGATGGCAACGGACAGACAGAGCTGGTGGAGATTATTACGGGACTTCGCAAAGGTACAGAAGGCTCCGTTCAGATCCATGGAAAAGAGGTGTTCGGCGCTACCCCGAGGGAGATTTTTGAGGCGGGTATCACCAGTATTCCTGCAGATCGGCAAAAACACGGACTGGTATTACAGTTTTCCGTGGCGGATAATCTGATTTTACAGAATTTCGGGGAGGAAGAATTCTCGAAACACGGCATTCTGAAGCGGGATGCCATTCAGAAAAAGGCAACGGAACTGATTGAAAAATTTGACGTGCGTCCCAGAGGGAGTGAGAATAAACCTGCCGGACATCTTTCCGGCGGTAATCAGCAGAAGGTGATCATTGCCAGAGAGATTACCAATGACTCGGAGTTGTTAATCGCGGTAAATCCTACCAGAGGACTGGATGTAGGTGCGATCGAGTATGTACATAAATATCTGGTGGATCAGCGGAACAAAGGGAAAGCGGTACTGCTTGTGTCTTTTGAACTGGATGAGATCATGAATCTTTCCGACGTGATCAAGGTGATCTTTGACGGGAAAATTGTGGGAAGCGTGCCGGGCAAAGAAGCGGACGAAAATGAACTTGGCCTGATGATGGCAGGAGGTGGAGCGCATGAGTAATATAAAAGAAAAAGATGCAAAAAATTCTTTCGGCACAAAAGTGCTCCATGGGAATCTGCTCTATACTCTGATCTCCATTATAGTGGGCTTTCTTGTGGGTGCCATACTTTTGCAGATAGCAGGGATCAGTGCGGGTGAGGCTTACGCAAAGCTGATTACAGGTGTTTTCGGGAAACCGAAGTTTATCGTATGGTCCATTGTGTACGCAACACCCATTATTCTGACAGGACTCTCCGTGGCGTTCTCCTTCCGGACCGGAGTATTTAATATCGGCGCCGAAGGACAGTACGTGGTGGGATCGCTGGCGGCGTGTGTTGTCGGTATTTTTGTGAAAGCGCCGGCAATCATACATGTCCCCCTCTGTCTGATCGTGGCGGCTGCGGCCGGCGGCCTTTGGTCCATGGTTGTTGCTCTGCTGAAGGTTAAGAGAGGAATCAACGAAGTATTATCCTTTATTATGTTTAACTGGATTGCATTTTATCTGTCCAATTACGTTGTAAATATTCCGGCGGTTCACACGGATGGAAGCGGAGAGGCAACAAAGGATATTCTGGATTCGGCAAAGATGATGGTTACCAACGAGTCTCTTACGAAAGTGATGGGCTCCGGTGCCAGTTACAATATTTTGGTTGCGGTGCTTGCGGCGGCGGTAATTGCCTTTATTCTGAATCGGACAACATTGGGTTATAAATTGAAAGCGGTGGGCTTTAACAGGCATGCGGCGGAGTACGGCGGTATCAGTGCCAATAAGGAAATAATGACAGCAATGTCAATTTCCGGCGCACTTGCGGGAATGGGCGGTGCCTGCCAGCTGATGGGAATGGGTATACGTGTCAGCCAGTTTGCCGGGCAGGAAGGCTTTGGTTTCCAGGGAATTACGGTGGCGCTGATCGGCTCGACAAATCCGATAGGCTGTATTTTTGCAGGGCTGTTTTATGGAGCGATGAAATACGGCGGCACAAAACTGTCGCTGGTGAATGCGCCTGCGGAAATTGTAAATATTATTATGGGTACGATCATTTTCTTTATCGCGATCTCCCATGTGTTTAAGCGGATTATCCTTGGTTATGCAGGAAGAAAAAGCACAAAAAGCGAAGGAGGTACAAAGTAATGTTTTTGAGAAATCTGGGTTTGCTCATCAATGCGACAATGACATATACACCGCCCCTTTTGCTGGCGGCGCTGGGTTCCTGTTTTTCCGAGCGAAGCGGTGTGATAAATATCGGTATCGAGGGGATGATGACAATAGGCGCCTTTGTGGGGGCTTCCATGGCGCTTGTCTGCGGAAATCCCTGGCTTGCTTTCTTATTGGGAGGTATTGCGGGGGCTCTCTTCGGGCTTTTGCACGCGATAGCATGTGTATCTTTTCAGGCGGATCAGACCATTTCCGGTACGGCGATTAACTTTTTGGCACCGGGGCTTGCCGTATTCCTTTCCAAGGCGATTTATGACGGTTCTTCGGATACGCCGCCGATCGATATCAGCGGTAAACTGCCGAAAGTATTTGACGGTATATTTCCGATAGGATCTTTCTGGAATAATGTACTGAGCAATTATTCGGTGGCATATCTGTCTTTGATTCTGGTAGCTGTGGTATGGTTTGTTTTCTACAAGACAAAATTCGGTATGCGGCTGCGGGCGGTAGGAGAGGCACCGGAAGCCTGTGATACTCTGGGAATCAATGTATATCGAATCAGATATATCTGTGTTATGTTATCGGGATTTTTATCGGGACTGGGCGGCGCTTACATTACGCTTGCGACCGTAAACCAGTTCAGGCCGATTCTTGTCGTAGGACAAGGGTTTATGGCAATCGCGGCGGTTATTTTCGGCAAATTCAAACCCCAGGGAGCGCTGTTTGCCTGCCTGCTGTTTGGCCTTTGCAGCGGTGTACAGGTGTTGGCCGGGGCGTCAAACATCGGTATATCACCTAATCTGATATCCATGATCCCGTACATTGTAACAATTCTGGCGCTGGTGCTGTTTGTCGGTACGGCGAGGGTGCCGGCTGCGAACGGCAAACCGTTCCAGAAAGCGAAGTAAGGGAAAAGACGGACGAATAGAAAACGGCGACGTGCCGTATTTGCATGTGAAATATATTTTGGGAACCGATGCGATGCATGAAAGCAGATCGCATCGGTTCTTCATTCATGATGATAGAAAGCTGCAAAACGTACTTTTTATTGTTACGCAGGATAACATTGTATGGCAGAAAAGCAGACGGAAGGGCGGCATAAGAAATAGACGCCGGCTGCAAGTGTGGGAAATGAAAGGAATACGTGACCGATATGGCAAAATTATATTTCAGGCATGGCGCTATGGGGAGTTCTAAGACCGCCAATGCCCTGATGGTAGAGTACAATTATTATGAGAGAGGGAAAAGAGCGCTTCTGCTGAAACCGAAACTGGATAACAGAGACGGTGAAAAAGTGATCAGAAGCCGTATGGGGCTTGAGAGTGAGTGCCGCTTTGTGGAAGAGCTTGTGGAGATGGATGACGAAGAGATAAGGAAGTATGACTGTGTGATTGTGGATGAAGCACAGTTTTGCAAAAAGTCAGATATTGAACTCTTTGTGCACGTGGTAGATGACCTGGATATACCGGTTGTCTGTTACGGGCTGCGGACAGATTTCAGGCGGGAGCCTTTTGAAGGTTCTATCTGGCTGCTGGCATGGGCGGATGTGATAGAAGAGCTGAAAACAGTCTGCTGGTGCGGGCAGGGAGCTTCCTGTAATACAAGGCTGAACGATAAGGGGGAGATCATCCGGGATGGGGAGCAGATCTGCCTCGGCGCAAATGACAGGTATGTGGCGCTTTGCAGGAAGCACTATAAAGAAGGGAAGCTGGCGCCTTAATGTTTGTAAAGTATAATGAAATTAAAAACAGGAATCGTTACTGATTTTGCTTGACGTTTTGATGTCGGTGCTATATATTGAATAAAGAAACAGGTTTGGGAAAAGCTTATAAATAAATAGAAACGGAGGAAATTTATATGGATCAGAGAGCAATGTTTCGGCTCAGTTACGGGCTGTTTGTTTTGACGGCTCAGGAGAACGGGTTTGATAACGGATGTATTATCAATACGGTGATGCAGGTGACGAGCACGCCGAACCGGATTTCAATTACGGTGAATAAGCAGAATAAGACGCATGATATGGTGAAGGCGACGGGTGTGTTTAATGTGTCCGTGCTGGCAGAGGATGCGTCTTTCGATACATTTAAGCACTTTGGCTTTCAGAGCGGTAAAAATGTGGACAAGTTTGAAGATTATGGTCCGAAAGAGCGGAGTGATAACGGATTGTATTATGTGACGAAGGGGACGAATTCTTATCTTTCTGGAAAAGTGGTACAGGAGATTGATTTAGGAACCCATACTCAGTTTATTGCGGATGTGACCGCCGCGGAGTTGCTTTCTGAGGTGCCGTCCGTCACATATACTTACTATCAGGATCATATCAAACCGAAACCGGAAGCACCAAAGCAGAGGGAAGGAAAGAAGGTCTGGGTATGTAAGATCTGCGGTTATGTATACGAGGGCGAAGAGCTGCCTGCAGACTATATCTGCCCGCTCTGTAAACATGGCGCATCGGATTTTGAGCAGGAAGTGAGATGAAATGTAACAGTTCAGCCTTTCGGCTGCACTGTTACTGAATCCGCCCTATTTTAAGTTCACCTACGGTGAAAGGGCGGATTCTATTTTCCCGTCACACATTTTTATATGCTGAACTGTTATGATGAAATAACCGGTTCATATCCTTTTGGCAGTGCCGGAAGTTTTTCGCATCGAAAGTGGCTGATGAGAAACTTCCGGCACATTCACATCATAGCAATAATTTTTCTGTTACATATTCCCCCCTTCAAGGATAAAAATATAAAGAAATATGAAAGCCTGAAACAGTGCGGAAGAAAAACAGCGGAAAGAGAGGATTGGTGAAAGAAATAAAGTATAGAATTTCTTTGTTTGCAGATACTATTTCCAGAAATGGTTAGTACAGTAAATGGAGGAAATTTTATATGAAAGCAACTGGAATTGTACGTAGAATAGATGATCTTGGCAGGGTGGTAATCCCTAAGGAAATACGGCGGACGCTGAGGATCAGAGAGTCAGATCCGTTGGAAATCTTTACTGACAGGGAAGGAGAGATTATTTTAAAAAAGTATTCGCCGATAGGGGAAATGTCCACTTTCGCAAAACAGTATGCGGAGAGCCTGGCACAGGTTTCCGGACATGTGGCAATGATTGCGGACAGGGATCAGATCATTGCGGTCGCAGGGGGTATGAAAAATTCCGTGGGGAAATATGTCAGCAGGGAGCTGGAAAGCAAGGTAAATAATAGGGAAAGCGTTGTCAGCATGAAGGGAGAGCGTGATTTTATTCCTGTGACGCAGGATAATTCCGAGGAGTTTCGTCAGGAAGCGATCAGCCCCATCATCAGTGAGGGGGATGCAATAGGCGCTGTTATTTTACTGAATAATGCCGAAAAGGGGAAGATGGGGGAAGTGGAACAGAAACTGATCCTGTCGGCGGCAGGATTTCTGGGGAGACAGATGGAGCAGTAAAAAAGAGGCATAAGCCTCTTTTTTACTTTTCACTCATCTGATCCAATAAAGCGATCTTAATTTGATAAAGCTTATTTGACAAATCCACATAAACTTTCTGCGGATTGATCAGCCTCCTTGTCTCATCCCACAGGGTGGAGAGCTCTTTCTGGCAGTAATCCCTGATATCCATTACTTCAGGCGACTCATAGACGCATTCCCCGTCAACGAAAACAGGCTTCAGAAGTTCCCGCATGGTGTAAGTGCCAGGTTTGCATTTTGTTTTTTTCCAGGGCTCAAGAGGATCAAAAAGGAGCAGCGGTTCCTCTTCGGAAAATGTTTCATCCACAAGACAGATCAGGTCGGCTTTGATCTTGCCGGTTTCCTTATCATAAATACGGTATATGGTTTTATTGCCCGGATTTGTCACCTTTTCGGAGTTTTCGGACAGCTTGATCTTGGGGATAAATTTCCCGTCCTCACCCATGATGGCAGCCAGTTTGTATACACCGCCAAAAGCAGGCCAGTCCTTGCTGGTAATCAGATTTGTTCCGACGCCCCAGGAGGTGATCGCAGCGCCCTGTACTTTCAGGGAATCGATCAGATATTCATCCAGGTCATTGGAAGCGGAGATTATCGCGTCAGAAAAACCTGCCTCATCCAGCATTTTCCGCGCCTTTTTGGAAAGGTAGGCGAGATCGCCGCTGTC
Source organism: Lachnospiraceae bacterium (assembly GCA_022799355.1). GTDB lineage: Bacteria > Bacillota > Clostridia > Lachnospirales > Lachnospiraceae > 1XD8-76. The sequence continues at coordinate 26,311 of JAAWOG010000006.1, forward strand.
CAGACGGATGCCGTAACTGGTCAGGGTAACACCGGAATCCCGCATTTCCTGAAAAACGCGAATCGCATTGGGAACGCCGGATTTTAAGGTGTCATAGGTATCGACCAGCAGAATGCAGGCGGAAGGATACATCTCGGCATAGGTTTTAAAAGCGGTATATTCATCCGGGAAACTCATAATCCAACTGTGGGCGTGAGTACCTTTTACGGGAACATGAAAGAGTTGGCCGCAGAGCACATTGGAAGTACCGATGCAGCCGCCGATCACTGCTGCTCTTGCGCCGTAGGTTCCGGCGTCGGGCCCCTGCGCTCTGCGCAGCCCAAATTCCATAATGCCGTCTCCTCTTGCCGCCCAGCATACCCGGGAAGCCTTGGTGGCAATCAGCGATTGATGGTTCATAATATTTAAGATGGCGGTTTCCACAAGCTGCGCCTCCATAATCGGTGCAATAACCTTTACTATGGGTTCCCGCGGGAAGATAACGGTACCTTCCGGGATCGCGTAGATGCTGCCTGAGAAGCGGAAATCCGCAAGGTAGTCCAGAAAATCCTGATCAAAAATTTGCAGCCCTGCAAGATACTCGATATCCTGGGGCGCAAAATGAAGTTCCTTAATATACTTGATCAACTGATCCAGCCCGGCGGAAATCGCGTAGCCGCCGCCGTTGGGATTACTGCGGTAAAAGGCGTCAAAAATAACGGTTTCATTCCGGTCCATGTTGCGGAAATACCCCTGCATCATGGTGAGTTCATATAAATCGGTAAGCAATGTCAGATTCTGTCTGTCCATAGTTCCCTCCTTACGGGGTGAGATTAATATAATGCATCAATGAAAACATCTTCATTTTACATCCATGACTGTTAAAAAACAAGCGTCCCCCTGCATTTAAATAAGCCGGATGTTGCTGTTCATTACCGTTTATGTGTCACTTCCTGAAATTAAGACAGAAACGTCTGGGCGCCCATATATGCTCCAAGTGCGGAATTTACAAGAGTGATCAAAAAAGTAATGACAGATAAAATAATACCTGCGATGGCGAATCCCTTTCCGCCTTCCTTTATACCGACAGCGCCAAGCACAATACCGCTCAGAGTGATGGGAAATCCCACCAGCGGCAGAAACCAGGCGATTAGCCCTAAAAGCCCGAAAATCAGGGAAGCAATGGACATCCATTTGTTTTTCGGCTTTTGGTATGGCGGCGGCATCCATCCCGGAGGATACTGAACCGGACAGCCGCATATCGGGCAGCAGGGGGAGCCCGGAGCAAACTGATTTCCACAGTTTTGACAAAACATATTTTTTCCTCCCAAATTCGTTCATATCATTACTCTGATTTTACCACTCCCCGGGCATTCTGTCATTAATTATTCTTGACATTTCCTCTGCATCCCATTAAACTTAGAAATGTTAAATAAATAGGAAACAACAGTGTGAAAAATCCTGTCAAAACAAGGAAGGCAGGAGTCTTTTATCCGATAAGCCGAAGGCGTTCGTTATGATAAGCCGAAGGCGTTCGTTATGATAAGCCGAAGGCGTTCGTTATGATAAGCCGAGGGTGTTCATTATGATAAGCCGTAAGGCGTTCATTATGATAAGCCGTAAGGCGTTCAATATGGTAGGAGAGGGAGGAACCATGTACCAGAAAGTTGATAACAATCTGAACTTTGTAGACAGAGAAAAAGAAGTCTGCCAGTTCTGGAAAGAAAACGACATTTTTCAAAAATCCATGGATATCAGAAAGGGTGGTCCGACTTACACGTTTTACGATGGTCCGCCGACCGCCAACGGCAAGCCCCATATCGGCCATGTGCTGACCAGGGCGATCAAGGATATGATCCCGCGGTATCGGACGATGAAGGGCTATATGGTGCCGAGAAAAGCGGGCTGGGATACCCACGGCCTGCCGGTGGAGCTGGAAGTGGAGAAGGAGCTGGGACTGGACGGAAAAGAGCAGATCGAGCAGTACGGTCTCGCGCCCTTTATCGAGAAGTGTAAGGAGTCGGTGTGGCAGTATAAAGGTATGTGGGAGGATTTTTCCGGCACAGTCGGCTTCTGGGCGGATATGGACGATCCCTATGTGACATATTATGATGATTTTATCGAATCCGAGTGGTGGGCGCTTAAGCAGATCTGGGATAAAAAGCTTCTGTATAAGGGCTTTAAGATCGTGCCCTACTGTCCGAGGTGCGGTACTCCTCTGTCCTCCCATGAGGTGGCTCAGGGCTATAAGGCAGTGAAGGAGCGCTCCGCGGTGGTGCGCTTTAAGACGGTGGGCGAGGAAAACACTTATTTCCTGGCATGGACGACTACGCCCTGGACGCTGCCCTCTAATGTGGCGCTCTGTGTGAACCCGAAGGATACCTACTGTAAAGTGAAGGCAGCCGACGGTCATATCTACTATATGGCGAAAGAACTTCTGGACAATGTGCTGGGCTCTCTGGCGGAGGAAGAAAAGCCGGCATATGAAGTGCTGGAGACCTATGTCGGGACGGACCTGGAACATAAGGAGTACGAACCGCTATTTGCCTGTGCGGGCGAGGCGGCCAAGAAGCAGCATAAAAAAGGTTTCTATATCACATGTGACAACTATGTCACAATGTCTGACGGTACCGGTATTGTGCATATTGCGCCTGCATTTGGTGAGGACGATGCAAATGTGGGGCGTAAATATGAACTGCCCTTTGTACAGTTTGTGGACGGCCAGGGGCTTATGACAGGGGAAACGCCCTATGCCGGAAAGTTTGTCAAGGATGCGGACAAGGATATTCTGGTAGATCTGGAGAAGGAAGGAAAGCTTTTCTCCGCGCCGAAATTTGAACATGATTATCCGTTCTGCTGGCGCTGTGATACGCCGCTGATCTATTATGCAAGAGAGTCCTGGTTTATTAAGATGACGGCGGTGCGGGATGACCTTGTAAAAAACAATAGGACCGTAAACTGGATTCCGCCTTCCATCGGGGAGGGGCGGTTTGGAAACTGGCTGGAGAATATTCAGGACTGGGGCGTTTCCAGAAACCGTTACTGGGGCACGCCGCTCAATATCTGGGAGTGCGCGGGCTGCGGACACCAGGAGGCGATCGGTTCCAGGGAAGAACTTTATAAGCTTTCCGGAAATGAGAAAGCGAAGGATGTGGAGCTGCACAGGCCCTACATCGATGAGATCACCTGCACCTGTCCGAAGTGCGGCGGGATGATGAAGCGTGTGCCGGAGGTGATCGACTGCTGGTTTGATTCCGGTGCGATGCCTTTTGCACAGTATCACTATCCTTTTGAAAACAAGGAACTGTTTGAGGCGCAGTTCCCGGCGCAGTTTATCTCCGAGGCGGTGGACCAGACAAGAGGGTGGTTCTACTCCCTGATGGCGGAGTCCACGCTGCTGTTCAATAAATCGCCCTTTGAAAACGTGATTGTGCTGGGACATATACAGGACGAAAACGGGCAGAAGATGAGCAAGAGCAAGGGGAATGCGATTGATCCCTTTGAGGCGCTTGAGACTTACGGCGGGGATGCGATCCGCTGGTATTTCTACATCAATTCGGCGCCCTGGCTGCCCAACCGTTTCCACGGGAAGGCGGTGCAGGAGGGGCAGAGAAAGTTCCTAGGAACGCTCTGGAATACCTATGCGTTTTTCGTATTGTACGCGAATATCGATGCGTTTGACGCGACGAAATATACGCTGGATTATGAGAAACTGCCGGTGATGGATAAATGGCTGTTATCCAAATTGAATACGGCGATTGGCGAGGTGGATGAGCACCTTTACAATTACAGGCTTCCCGAGGCGGCGAGAGTACTGGATAATTTCGTGGATGAGATGAGCAACTGGTATGTGCGCAGAAGCAGGGAGCGCTTCTGGGCAAAGGGCATGGAGCAGGATAAGATCAATGCCTACATGACGCTCTATACCGCGCTGGTGGAGATCTGTAAGTGTGCGGCGCCCATGGTACCCTTTATGACGGAGGAGATTTACAGAAATCTGGTGTGCAGTATTGATAAGGACGCGCCGGAGAGCATTCACCTCTGTGATTTCCCGGTGGTAAATGCGGCGTATATTGATAAAGAACTGGAAGAATACATGGAAGAAGTGCTTCGTATCGTGGTGCTCGGCAGGGCTGCAAGGAACGAGGCAAACATCAAGAACCGTCAGCCCATCGGAGAGATGATCGTTAAGGCGGAGAGGGAACTGCCGACGTTCTATCAGGACATTGTCAGAGATGAGTTGAATGTGAAAAAAGTAACTTTTGCAGATGACGTTTCTTCCTATACAAGTTACAGCTTCAAGCCGCAGCTTCGCACGTTGGGACCGAAATACGGCAAACAGCTCGGCGGCATCAGGGCATATCTTTCCAATATCGACGGACTCTCCGCTATGGCGGCGGTGACATCCTTTAAAGAAGGCGGTACGCTGGACTTTGAGGTGGACGGCGTAAGGATTTCACTGGCGGAGGAGGATCTGCTGATTGAAATGTCTCAGAAGGAAGGTTTTGTTGCCCAGGCGGATAAGACAGTGACGGTAGTACTCGATACAAACCTGACGCCGGAACTGCTGGAGGAAGGATTCTCTGCGGAAGTGATCAGCAAGATCCAGACCATGCGGAAAGAGGCCGGATTTGAGGTGATGGATCATATCAGCGTTTCCGTAACGGGAAATGAGAAGATCGCGGAGATCGTGAAGAAAAATGCCGCGGCAATCTCTGAGAAGGTACTGGCGGATGAGATCCTCTATGGTGAGACGCTTGATATGGCTAAAGAATGGAAAGTTAATGGAGAAACGGTGGAGTTGGGCGTTAAAATACGATAAACGGCACGGATTTTCGGCGGAAATTGTTTGTTTTGTCTATTTTCTTTTCGTTGCAAAAGATTTATACTGAAAATGTAAAAATTATGGAATAAACAGGAAATGATCCGGGGAAGGGAGATTATCATGGTACTGAAATCACAACAGAAAAAACTGAGCTTTGATAAAGAACTCTTTAAAAGAAGTGTGCTTTACAATGTGAAAACGTTGTACAGAAAAACGATGGAGGAAGCGACGCCGCAGCAGATTTTTCAGGCTGTCTCCTATGCCATTAAGGATGCGGTAGTAGACCACTGGATGGATACGCAGAAGGAATATGAAAAAAAAGATCCCAAGATGGTATACTATATGTCCATGGAGTTTCTGATGGGGCGTGCACTGGGCAATAATATCATCAATCTGCAGGCGTATTATACGGTGGGCGAAGCGCTGAAGGAACTGGGGGTAGACCTCAATGTAATCGAGGATCAGGAACCGGATGCGGCTCTCGGAAACGGCGGCCTTGGCCGTCTGGCAGCATGTTTTCTGGATTCCTTATCAACGCTGGGGTACGCGGCTTACGGCTGCGGCATCCGCTATCATTATGGTATGTTCAAACAGCAGATCAGAGACGGTTTTCAGATAGAAGTGCCGGATAACTGGCTGGAATACGGTAATCCGTTTGAGTTAAGACGTCCCGAATATGCCAAGGAGGTAAAATTCGGCGGTTATGTCAATGTGCATGTGGATGAGAAGGGCAGAAACAACTTCCGCCAGGAGGGATATCAGTCCGTAAAGGCGATCCCCTATGATATGCCGATCGTGGGCTACGGCAATGGTATTGTCAACACGCTGCGTATCTGGGATGCGGAGCCTGTGGAGTGCTTCCAGCTTGATTCCTTCGACAAGGGTGATTATCAGAAGGCTGTGGAACAGCAGAATCTTGCCCGTAATATCGTAGAGGTTCTCTATCCCAACGATAACCACTATGCCGGCAAGGAGCTCCGCCTGAAACAGCAGTATTTCTTTATCTCCGCATCCGTACAGGAAGCGGTGGCGAAGTATATGAGGAAGCATGACGATATCAGGAAGTTCCATGAAAAGGTAACTTTCCAGCTCAATGATACGCATCCTACCGTGGCGATCGCGGAACTGATGCGGGTGCTGATGGATGAGCATTACCTGACCTGGGATGAGGCGTGGGAAGTGACCACAAAGACCTGTGCCTATACAAACCATACGATTATGTCCGAAGCCCTTGAAAAATGGCCGATCGAGCTGTTTTCCAGGCTCCTTCCCCGTATTTATCAGATTATCGAGGAGATCAACAGACGGTTCGTTATGCGGATTGAGCAGATGTACCCCGGTAATCATGAAAAAGTGCGCAAGATGGCGATCCTGTATGACGGACAGGTGAAGATGGCACATCTTGCGATTGCGGCGGGCTATTCCGTGAACGGCGTGGCAAGGCTGCACACGGAGATCCTGAAAAATCAGGAACTCAGAGATTTTTATGAGATGATGCCTGAAAAGTTCAATAACAAGACAAACGGCATCACACAGAGAAGATTTTTACTGCACGGAAATCCGCTGCTTGCGACCTGGGTGACAAACCATGTGGGCGCGGAGTGGATTACGGACCTGCCGAAGATCGCAGGGCTTAAGATCTATGCGGATGATAAGAAATCCCAGCAGGAGTTTATGAATATCAAGTATCAGAACAAGGTGCGTCTGGCAAACTATATTCTGGAGCACAATGGTATTGAAGTAGATCCCCGCTCTATTTTCGACGTACAGGTAAAGAGGCTTCATGAGTACAAAAGGCAGTTGTTAAACATACTGCATGTGATGTATTTATATAATGAGCTGAAAGACCATCCGGATATGGATTTCTATCCGAGAACCTTTATCTTTGGTGCCAAGGCGGCGGCTGGCTATAAGAATGCGAAACTGACGATCAAGCTGATCAATGCGGTGGGCGATGTGGTCAATAATGATCCGGCCATCGGCGGCAAGATCAAAGTGGTATTTATTGAGGATTACCGGGTTTCCAATGCGGAGATGATCTTTGCGGCAGCGGATGTCTCCGAACAGATATCCACGGCAAGTAAAGAGGCTTCAGGTACAGGCAATATGAAGTTTATGTTAAACGGTGCTCTGACGATCGGCACGATGGATGGCGCTAATGTGGAGATCGTGGAAGAAGTGGGAGAAGAAAATGCGTTTATTTTCGGTCTCAGTTCGGAAGAAGTGATCCGTTATGAGAATCACGGCGGTTATGATCCGATGGAGATCTTCAACAATGACCAGGATGTCAGAAGAGTGCTGATGCAGCTTATCAACGGTACTTACTCTCCGCATGATTCGGAGTTGTTCCGTTCGCTCTATAATTCGCTGCTGAATACCCAGTCCACGAACAAAGCGGATACTTACTTTATTCTGAAGGACTTCAAGTCTTATGCGGAAGCGCAGAGAAAAGTGGAGGCTGCTTATCGGGATGAGCAGGGCTGGGCTAAGAAAGCCATTCTGAATGTGGCATGTTCCGGCAAGTTTACGTCTGACCGGACGATCCAGCAGTATGTGGATGAGATATGGCATCTTGATAAAGTGGTTTTGCCTGTAAAAAAATAAGGCGTGACGAAGGAGTTCGCCCGGCTATAAAATATCCCTTCAGAGCCCCGCTCTCGCTTCGGGGAAAACGCAGCGGGTGCTAAACTCGAAAATACCTCGTTAAGCACCGGCGTTTTCCAGAGGCTCTTCAGGGATATTTTATAGCCGGGCTACGTTGTTGCAAGGGGATTATTTGGGCAGGCGGATCATTTTTGTTTACAGGAGGAATATGATATGTACAGACTTATAGAAGCTATAGCAGCGGGTTTATGTTTGTGTGGCATTTTGTATTTCAGTAAAATGAGGAAATCGCAGGATGCTTCATCTTCCAGAGAAGAGATCATCAATTATTTTAAAGAACAGAAGGCATTTTCCGTGGAAAGCGGTATTAAAATCAAAGATTTGCCTGAGCATATTGCAAAAGATGAAAACCTAATAATGATGGCAGGCGACAAGACATTGAAATTTAAAAAGGGAAAATATTTTCTGAATGTCGATTGTTAAAAGTACATTTGCGGGATAAAACAGAGAATGGTTTCATGTTGGAAAATTTTGCGGAAAGGGAGTAAATATGGTTACATTGTATAAGGGCGGTGCGTGGCTGGTTGACGGGAGGGAATTGATCCCGGATGGGCCGGATGCATGTGCGGAAGTAAAACAGAAGACGGGACTGGAAATAGAGAAAGAGGAAGCGGCGAAGGAGACAATGGCGTATGGGATTTTAAAGGCGCACAATACGTCGGCTTCCATGGACAGGCTGAAGATCCGGTTTGACAAGCTGACAAGCCATGATATCACATTTGTAGGGATCATTCAGACAGCGCGGGCTTCAGGGCTTATAAAGTTTCCGATGCCCTATGTGCTGACGAACTGCCATAATTCGCTCTGTGCGGTGGGCGGCACAATCAATGAGGATGACCACATGTTCGGGCTGACATGCGCGAAGAGGTATGGCGGCGTTTACGTACCTCCTCATCAGGCGGTTATCCATCAGTATGCCAGGGAGATGCTCTCGGGCGTTGGGAAGATGATACTGGGATCGGATTCCCATACCCGCTACGGCGCGCTGGGAACTATGGCTATGGGGGAAGGCGGTCCGGAGCTGGTGAAGCAGCTTTTGAATCAGACCTATGATATCAACAGACCGGAAGTAGTGGCGGTATATCTGACGGGTGAGCCCGTAAAGGGCGTAGGACCGCAGGATGTGGCGCTGGCTATTATCGGGGCGGTATTTAAAAACGGTTATGTGAAGAATAAGGTGATGGAATTCGTAGGACCGGGCGTGGCATCGCTGAGTGCGGATTTCAGAATCGGCATCGATGTTATGACGACGGAGACGACCTGTCTTTCTTCTATCTGGGAGACGGATGGAGAGATCAGCGAGTGGTATGATATACATGGCAGAAAGGAAGAGTACAGAGAGTTAAAGCCGGGGAAGGCGGTCTACTATGACGGAGCGATCGTGGTGGACTTAGGTAAGATAAGGCCGATGATTGCCATGCCTTTCCATCCCAGCAATACCTATACGATCGAAGAACTGAATGAGAATTTGACTGATATCCTTGCGGATGTGGAGAAGCGGGCGGCGGTAAGCCTGGACGGCGCCGTGGACTTTACCCTGAGAAACAAGGTGAAGAACGGAAAGCTGATGGTGGATCAGGGAATCATTGCGGGCTGTGCGGGCGGCGGTTTTGAGAATATCTGTGCGGCTGCCGATATCTTAAAGGGCAGTTATATCGGTGCGGAGGGCTTTACGCTCAGCGTTTATCCGGCGTCCATGCCGGTTTATATGGAACTGATCCGCAATGGGAAGGCGGCGGATATTCTGGAGACGGGGGCTGTCATGAAGACAGCATTCTGCGGTCCCTGCTTCGGTGCGGGTGATACGCCGGCAAACAATGCCTTCAGTATCCGTCATTCCACAAGGAATTTCCCGAACAGAGAGGGCTCTAAGCTGCAGAGCGGACAGATCGCGTCGGTGGCGCTGATGGATGCGCGCTCTATTGCGGCGACGGCGGCAAATAAGGGCGTCCTGACGGCGGCGACGGATTTCGATGGGGAGATCGGTAAATATCAGTATCATTTTGACAGCAATATTTATGCCAACAGGGTATTTGATTCAAAGGGCGTGGCGGATGAGTCCGTGGAGATTCAGTTTGGGCCGAATATCAAAGACTGGCCGAAGATGGGCGCTCTGCCGGAGAATCTGGTGCTGCGGGTTGTGGCTGAAATTCATGATCCGGTGACGACCACGGATGAGCTGATTCCTTCTGGAGAAACTTCTTCCTATCGCTCCAATCCTCTGGGGCTTGCGGAGTTTACCTTATCCCGGAAAGATCCTGCGTATGTTGAGCGGGCGAAAGATATCCGGAGGGCGGAAACGGCCAGGATGGCGGGAGAGCATCCCTGCCAGGCACATCCTGATGTAAAACCGGTGATGAATGCGGTAAAGAAAACCTTCCGGGATGCGAGCCATGAGAATACCGGTTTCGGTTCCACTATCTTTGCCGTGAAACCGGGTGACGGTTCCGCCAGAGAACAGGCTGCCTCCTGTCAGAAGGTGCTGGGCGGCTGGGCAAATATCGCCAACGAATACGCGACCAAGCGCTACCGTTCCAACCTGATCAACTGGGGTATGCTGCCGTTTTTGATCAAAGAGGGCGAACTGCCGTTTCAGAATCTGGATTATATCTTTATCCCGGATATTAAGAAGGCAGTGGAAGAGAAGGCGGATGTGATAAAAGCATATAAGGTTGATTCTGAAGCGGAAAACCTGCAGGAGTTTGAACTGACATTGGGTGAATTGACCGATGAGGAGCGCCAGATTATTTTGAAGGGGTGTCTGATTAATTATAATAGAGTTTAGTGAGAAGTAATTAATTTAGTATTGGTATGACTCTATAAACTAGGAGCGGACAGAATACGGAATCAAAGGCGTATGGCGTTTGTTTTTTATTGCAATGTAAACGGACTCGAGTCCGAAAGTGATATGTTCCGCATCGATAGGGAGAGTATTTATAAGATGTGAATCCCGGTTCTTTACAGGGGAAGGTTGCTGCTCGTATGAGTTACGGCCTTCCCCTGTATTAGATTGCCCGTATTTAGATTTCTCCAATTTTGCGGATAAAAGGTATTTACTTCATGAGAGAAGCAATTATCTGATACTCTGCATCTTCAAACTGTTCTTTCATAAGCTGAGTGGCAAGGGGCAGATCCTTGCGCATGATTGCGTCCAGAATATCCTGATGCTGGTTGGCAAGCAGATAAAGATCCTCTCGGAAGGAACTGACTTTAGCAGCATCATATAAATCCCAGAATGCAGTCAGTAATTGTTCCAGAAGATGATTTTCCGTACTGGAAAATAAAACTCTGTGAAATTCCCGGTCGTTTTTTTCAAAGGTCTGTCCAAGGGCCACTTTTCTTTTCATTTCACTTACCTGATAATTGAGCATTTGTAAATCTTCAATTGTAATTTTGTTTATTGCTTTTGGGAGAGAATAGGTTTCCAGTATTGAACGGATTTCTAATAGTTCCAAAAGCAGAGAAGGATTTGCATGAATAAACATGGACCAGATATTGATAATCTGAGAACCGATATTAGGCATTTGGGCATATCTGCCGCTTCCCTGACGAGAGACGATGACTCCGCTTGCCTCATAGATATTCAGCATGTCCCTGAGAGCGGAACGGCTGATATCCAGGTAATCCATCAATTCTTTTTCGGTGGGCAGTTTTTCACCTGTTTCTGCAGAGTGCAATATGAGTTCGCACAGCTTTTCGTTTAAAGTTTCCTGTTTTGACATGGTATAATATATTCCTTTTGTAAAAAATAAAGTTGAGATTGATTTATATTTTAGCATTATATATTTTAAAAATCAAGCAGATAAACACAATTTATCGAACAAATTTTAAATAAAATAAAAAATATATTCTTGATATTAAAGAAGTGATTCGATATATTGGGCGTAAAAATATAAATCAAAGTAAAAAGTTGGATTTTAAAGGAAAAAATGTTATTTCAGTGTCGATTAAAAATGGGAAATATACAATTTATTGATAAATTATGGAATTTATAACAAATATATACAATTAATATTGAACCAAATAGAAAAAATATGTTGACAAATAATTGTAAATATGTATAATTGATAATATAAATCGCGAAAGACGTTAAAACGGATAAAGCGATAAAACTATATAATGATGAATCAGGAGGAAAAGAAATGAAAAAAAGCTGGAAAAAGTTACTTGCGGTATTGCTTGCGGTGTTGACACTGAGCAGCCTTGCCGGCTGTGGTCAGAGCGGAACTGCTGAAGAGGGAAAAGAAAGTCCTGTGCCTGCGGCTGAGGAGGAAAAAACGGATGATGCGGGTGATGAGGCATCGGTATCCGATGAAGGTATCACAATCGGTTATTCGTTGAAAACCGTGCAGGAGGAACGGTGGCAGAGAGAACTGGATGGCTGTACGTCAGCGGCAGAGGAACTTGGGGTGAATTTTATTTATCAGGTGGCCAATGGCGATGCGCAGACTCAGGTGTCTCAGATTGAAAACCTGATCACTCAGGGGGTGGATGTCATTATGGTAACGGCAGTGGATGCCGGTGCGCTGACCAATATCCTGAATACGGCAAAGGAAGATGGAATCAAGATTCTTGTATATGACCAGCAGTTGGAAAATACTTATGGTGATGCATTTGTAGGATATGATGATTATACTAACGGAAGCCTGATTGCGCAGGCGTTGGCTGATCTTCAGATTGAGGGTAAGGTGGTGATGCTCCATGGAGATGCCTCTTCCGGTATTGAAAAGATTATAGAGGGAGAAAAGTCTGTTCTGGATGATTTGAATGTAGAAATTGTGATGGAGCAATATTGTCAGAACTGGGGTGCGGAAGCGGCGCTTGGCTACGCGCAGAATGCACTGGCGGAATATAATAATGATATTGCAGCGTTTGTATGTATGAATGATGGTATTGCATCGGGAGCGATTCAGGCCATGGAAGAGGTGGATATGGCCGGCGAGATTGCAGTGACAGGCATGGACTGTGAGCTGACGGCCGTACAGAGGATTGCAAAAGGAACACAGACGTCTACGCTGTACAAAGACAGTGTGGCATTGTCAAGTGCAGCGATTGAGACAGCGGTTAAACTTGCTGAAGGCAAGGAGATTGCTGCGGATGCCACAATCAATTTTGGCGTGAATGATATGCCGCATGTCATTGTAAATTCTGCAGTGATCACAAAAGACAATATTGACAGTGAGCTGATTGATACAGGGTATTATGCGAAAGAGGATGTTTACGGAGAATAAACAGAAGTAAAGCAGCATCTGCCGGATGTTTAAGTCCGGCAGAACTGTCCATTCACCGTATCAACCCCAGGGAGGAATTGTTATGGAAGATTATATTTTGGAAATGCGGAATATTACAAAGGAATTTCCGGGAGTAAAAGCTTTGGATGATGTTACCTTTTGCGTCAAGAGGGGAGAGATCCACGCATTGGTAGGGGAAAACGGAGCGGGAAAATCTACTTTAATGAAAATTCTGAGCGGCGTTTATACAACGGGTGAATACACGGGAGAAATGATTGTCAACGGGACGCGGCAAAACTATTCCTGTATTAAAGACAGTGAGAGAGCCGGAATCTCCATTATTTATCAGGAACTTGGACTGGTAAGTACGATGACGGTCTGTGAGAATATTTTTTTAGGAAATGAGCTGGTCAGCCATGGCATTATTGACTGGGATACGGAAAACGCGGCATGTAAGCGGCTTCTGGAAAAAGTGAAGCTGAAGGAAAATCCGGGAACGGTGATTGAAACGCTTGGAACCGGGAAACAACAGCTGATAGAGATTGCCAAGGCGCTGAGTAAAAATGTGGATCTGTTAATTTTGGATGAGCCGACTTCATCACTGACGGAGGCGGACAGTAAGAACCTGCTGGAACTTCTGAGTCAACTGAGAGAATCGGGGCTGACCTGCATATATATTTCCCATAAGCTGAATGAGGTGATGGAGATAACAGACACCGTAACTGTGTTGAGGGATGGAAAGACAATTGTGACAAAGCCGACTTCGGAGGTGACAGAAAGTAAGCTGATATCCTGGATGGTAGGCCGGGATATGACGGAAGTATATCCGATAACGGTACATGAGCCGGGAGAGATTGTGCTGGAAGTGAAAGACTGGACAGTTCCTATGAAAAAGGAGCCGAATCGTTTTATGTTGGATCATGTAAGTCTGAATGTCAGGAAAGGAGAAATTGTAGGAATTGCCGGATTGATGGGGGCGGGGCGCACTGAATTTGCAATGAGTCTGTTTGGCGCGCTGCATGAAAAACCTGTAGAGGGAGAGATTTATCTGAACGGGGAAAAAATGGAACGGTTTAAACATCCAAGAGAAGCAATTGATGCCGGACTTATGTATCTGTCAGAGGACAGAAAACGGTACGGGCTGCTTCTTTCCTCGGATTTGCGAGTGAACATTACATTATCCAGCCTGAATAAATTATCCAGGGCAGGAATTATTGACCTGGATAGGGAATCGGAAAAGGTAACAAAAGGGATTCGGGATTTGAATGTAAAAACGCCGTCTATTTTGCAGCTGGCCAGGAATCTGAGTGGCGGCAACCAGCAGAAGGTCGTGATCGTAAAAGCTCTGTTCACAGAACCTGGGGTGCTGATTTTAGACGAACCGACAAGAGGAATTGATGTGGGTTCCAAATATGAAATTTACCAGTTGATGAACCGGTTGGTGGAGCAGGGACTTGGCATAGTGATGATTTCTTCCGAACTGCCGGAGGTTATCAATATGAGTGATCGGATTTATGTGATGTGTGAAGGGAGAATTACGGGGGAGTTCCATGCGTCAGAAACAAAGATTACACAGGAAGAAATTCTCTATTGCGCTGCAGGCGGGAGGGCCTGACAGGATATGTAACCGGAGGTGAAAAAATGAAATGGAAAAAGAAAGGGTTTGAATTGACCAGTTTATATCGTTACAGTCTGTTTATTGAAGTGATTATTGTATTTGTACTTTTTGGGATTTTGACAGGCGGAACATTCCTGACAACCAGAAATTTGTCCAATTTGATGATGCAGGGTGTTACCTGCTCCACCATAGCGATTACCATGACGTTGGTTATTGTATCCTGTAATGCGGATCTTTCGGCAGGGACGGCATTGGGGTGTATCGGAACAATTGCTGCAGTATTGCAGGTGTCAAAGGGATGGGGGACAGGAACTTCCTTTTTGGCTGTAGCCATAAGCAGTTTGTTTATTGGCATATGGCATGCATACTGGATTGCTTATAAAAAACTGCCGGCCTTTATTGTGACATTGGCAACGCAGCTGATCCTGAAGGGTGTGATCCTTCTGGTTGGAAACGGAGCCGCGATTGGTCCGGTCAATGACAGTTTTGGAAAATTTGGAAGTGCGTATCTGCCGGATTTCGGAATAGGGGGAAGTATTCATTTTCTGAGTCTTTTGATAACGTTGGCCGGTTGTATTGTCTATCTTGTGCTGTCGGTGAGAGGAGAAAAGAAAAAGATTATGAATGGCCTGGTAACGCCAAACTGGAAGAAAAAAATATTTTCCATGGCGGCAGTTTTGGCTGTTACATTTGTTGTTTCCGGTATTTTTATTTTTTACAGGGGATTTCCCTATGCAATTCTTTTATTGATCTTTTTTACGGCGGTGTTTCATTTTATTGTTAATAATACCATGTTTGGGCGATATGTATTTGCAATTGGGGGTAATGCAGAGGCGGCAAAATTATCCGGAATTCATACGGAGAAAGTTGTAATGAAAATTTATATTCTTCACAGCCTGATTGTAGGAGCGGCGAGTGTCATTTACCTTGGGAGGGTGGGACAGGCTACGGCAACGGCCGGAACTTCCTTTGAATTCACAGCGATCACAGGATGTGTGGTAGGTGGGACAAGCATTCTGGGGGGGCGCGGAAATGTGATAGGGGCAGTAATAGGGACCATGTTGATGGCAAGTCTGGATAATGGCATGAGCCTTTTGAATATGGGACAGAGCAGCCAGTACATTGTAAAGGGGCTGGTGTTGATGCTGGCGATTGCGATGGACGTTATTTCCAGAGAAAAGAGAGGATAGTGGTGATGAAACATTTAATTAAGGACGTAAAAGTACATCTGGTATCCATGCCTGTAAAAGGAGGATTTGCAGATGCAACCAGAAAGGTGGAATCAATTGGCTACACGATCGTAAAAATCACAACGGAAGACGGAGTGGAAGGGTTTGGCGTCACCTATCATGAAGTGGGAGGAGAAGCCACAAAATTGTTAATAGAAAAAAATATTGCACCCAGGATAATGGATAAAGATCCTTTTGAGACGGAAGTTATCTGGCAGGATCTGGTGCAGTACCTGCGGGGGGTAGGCAGAAAAGGACTGATGTTTTGTGCGTTGAGTGCGGTTGATATTGCACTTTGGGATATAAAGGGAAAGATTCTGGATATGCCGCTGTACAGATTATTCGGCGGAAATCAGACAAAAGTTCCGGTTTATGGAAGCGGTGGATGGACTTCGTATACGGATGAAGAACTGGTGGAAGAGATGAAAATGATTGTCTCACGCGGGTATCAGATGGTGAAATTTAAAGTGGGATATGACGGAGGCAGAAAGCCGCTCAGGGATGTGGAGCGTGTGCGGAAGGTGCGGGACGCTGTTGGTCCCGATGTCGAAATCATGTTGGACGCAAATAATTGCTGGGATGCGGCTACAGGAGCAAGATTTGCCAACATGGTGAAGGATTACAATATTTTGTTTTTGGAGGAACCGGTTTATGCGGATGATATACCAGGATTGGTGCGTTATAAACAGTCTACGGATCTTCCGCTTGCGACAGGGGAGCATGAATATACCAAGTATGGGGCCAGAGATCTGATCATAAACGGAGCGGCAGATATTGTTCAGCTGGATGGAACCAGGGCAGGAGGCTTTACGGAGATGCTGAAGATAGCGGCATTGACGCAGGCCTGGAATCTGAAATTTGCGCCTCATGCAATGGAGAATATTCATATTCATCTGGTAAGCGCCTGCTCTAATGCACTGTTTTTGGAAAGGCTGTTATTGTTTGAGGAGATAACCGGAAATGTTTACATAAATCCGCCTCAGCCGGTCAATGGCTATATGGAAATCCCGGATTTACCGGGGCTGGGACTTCAGTTAAATATGGATTTTATAAAGGAATATGATGAGGCTTGAAAAATTGTTGACGGGAGGAATGCAATATGAAGATGTTGATTGGGGATGCCTTTACGGATGCCGGTGACGGCGGTATACAGGAGGTTGTCAATCCGGCGAATGGAACGGTGATTGACACGGTACCGACAGCGACAAAGGAAGATGTTCGGAAAGCGATTGATACTGCAGTACAGGGGCAAAAAGCCTGGGAAACGCTTACTCTGCGTGAGAGGACGAAAAAATTAAAAGCATTTGCCGGTATGGTGCTGGAGAGAAGGATGGAACTGGGTGAAATTCTTGCAAGAGAATCCGGGAAGCCTTATATGGCGGAAGCGGTGTGGGAACTGGATTCGGTCGCATATGTAATAGAAGGTTCCTGTGAAGTGGCAAAACATTATTATGGTAAGACGATGCCGATCGGTACGGAACCGGGTTATGATCATGACATTCAATTTACGATTCATGAACCTTTAGGAGTACTGGCGTGTATTATTCCTTATAATTTTCCGCCGGCTATCTGGTCATTTAAAGTAGGGGCAGCATTGGCAGCAGGAAACGCAGTGATCGTGAAAGCGCCTTCCTATAATCCGCTGACCATCCTGAAACTGCATGAAATGTTGGTGGAGGCAGGGGTGCCGGCATCGGTGGTGCAGTGTGTAACCGGCAGCGGAAATCAGATTGGGCAGTGGCTCCTGGAAGACGAACGTATTGCCGGAGTGAATTTTACAGGAAGTACGGAAACGGGTATCCAAATTGCGAAAAATGCCTGTGGTAACCTGATCCCATATCAATTTGAATTAGGAGGGAACGATCCGTTTATTTTATTTAAGGATGGAGATTTGGAGCTGGCGGTGAAAGAAGCAGCAGACCAATGCAGAAATAATCGGCAGTGCTGCACCGGATCAAAGCGTTTTATTATCCATAATTCACTCAAAGAAATATTTGTTAAAAAATTGGTTGAAGAATATCTGGTAAATGAGGTTCAGGGAGATCCGATGGACGCTAAGGTAACAATGGGACCTATGATCAGTGAGAGAGCAGCCAGGAAGGTGGAGGAGCAGGTACAGCTCACGGTTTCACAGGGAGCAAGGATTGTATATGGAGGACATAGAAAGGGAGCTTTTTATGAACCGACGGTATTGATGGATGTCCGCGCGGATATGGATATTGCGGGAGATATGGAGGTCTTTGGGCCGGTATGGCCGGTGATTGGCTTTGACACTGTGGAGGAAGCGATCGAAATAGCAAATAATTCCCGCTATGGACTGGGTGGCGGAGTTTTCTCAAGGGATATAAAAACTTGCATGAAGGCTGCGAAAGCATTGAAAACCGGACATGTGGCTGTTAACGGTTCGGGAAATTTCCGGGCGGCGGAACTTCCCTTTGGAGGCGGAAAGCGTATGAGCGGAAACAGCAGGGAAAGCCTTGCCGCAGTAATGGATGAAGTAACCAGGAGTAAATCCATTGTGCTGCGTTATGTACTGGAACCGTAGAAAAGGAACGAGGAAATGAAATTTGGGATTCATTATATATACTGGCAAAACGATTTAAAATGTGATTCCTATCTGCCTTATATTGAAAAGGCAAAAAAGGCCGGATTTGACGCGCTGGAACTGGGGGATATTCTGTTTTTCCGGATTTCGGAAAAACAGGTGGAAGAGATTGCTGCTGCGGCAAAGCATTATGATATGGAACTTGCCCTGGGGCTGGATCCGCCTGAAGGATGTTATTTGACGGTTGAGGATAAGGATGAAAGAAATCGGGGGATTGCGTTTTATGAGCGAGCCTTTGATCGAATGGGCAAATTGGGAATCCGTGCGGTGGGAGGCAATATGCTGAATGCGCCGTTTGTAGCGCCTTTTGGGAAATATCATAAAAGGGAGTGGGAGTATGCGAGGGATTCCCTGAGAAAAATTGCGTTAAGAGCCCTGGAATATGGAATTGAGATTCATATGGAGGTGGTCAATCGATATGAAAGCCATATCCTGAATACGGCAGCAGAGGCGCATAAATTGCTGGATGAGGTAGAACTGCCGAATGCAAAAATGACCTTGGACTCCTTTCATATGAATGTGGAGGAATCCAGCTTTGCAAATGCCGTTTTTGCGGCCGGAGACCGACTTGGACATTTCCATCTGGAAGAAAATCACAGAGGACTTTTAGGAACAGGACATCTGCCATTGTATGAGTTTAGAGATGCATTGAGAAAGATCAGATATGAAGGGATATTGACTATGGAATGTCTGGTACGCGCAGGAGGGGAACTTGCGGATGAATGCCGGATATGGAGGGATATGACGCGGTATGCCAATGCGGAACAATTGGATATTGATGCGGCCGAATCTGTAAAAGCAATGAAGTATTTATTCGCGGAAGGTATGAGGTAACTGGCCTATGTAAGACAGTAACAGAAAGGAGTACGAATATGAACAGCAGGGTATTGCATCCGGCAGATCAGATATGTACGATACTGAGAAGAATTTATGATGGAGATATGACAACGCTCACAGGCGGCAATCTGTCCATGAGAGATGAGGAGGGAGTTGTGTGGGTATCGCCGACAGGAATCGACAAAAGTGCGCTGACTCGGGAGGATATTGTCAGGATTATGCCGGATGGAAGCATAGAAGGAAAACACAGGCCTACGTCCGAATATCGGATACACTGGCAGATTTTGATGCGGCGTCCGGATTTAAAGGCGATTTTGCATGCGCATCCACCTGCGTTGGTTACAATGAGCGCAACACATGAGGTGCCTAAAACGAAAATGCTCTATCAGACTTATGCAGCGGTAGGGCTTCCGGAACTTGCAGAGTATGGGTTTCCGGGAACGTTAAAGTTGGTAGAGTGTGTGACTGCGGCATTTGATAAGGGGTGTAAGGCGGCAATTTTGAAAAATCATGGAGTTTTTCTGGGAAGCAATATAGATTTGTATGATGCTTTTATAAACTTTGAACAGTTGGATTTCCATGCGAGGATAGAGCTTTTCTCCGGAATTTTAGGAGAGGGGAAAGAGCCGGAGCAGCAGGAAATGGAAAAATTTCAGAAAGAATTGAAAACAAGAATGGAGAAGGGAGTATTTCAAAGCTTCTTTCCGCATGATCATTACGGCACCCGGGAACTGGAACTGAGAAGGGAACTGAAAGAATTTGCGAGGCGGGCATGCAGAAAACGGTTGTTTACCGGAGGATTTGGCACCATATCTGCGAAGATCAGTGAAGATGAGTTTTTAATATCACCTTTGAAAAAGGATAACGCTTTTCTTGCGGAAGAGGATTTTGTACTTATCCGGAAAGGAGAGTGCGAGGAAGGAAAACATCCGGATATGTTTGCGGAACATCATAGAGATATATATAGAAAGCATCCGGATATCGGCTCTATTATTATGGCAGCGCCTGTGTATGCGTCTGCATATGCCATGACAGACAGAGAATACGAGGTCGGGGTAATTCCGGAATCCTATGGAGTACTGAGAGATTGCAGACGGGTACCTATGGCGGAAATAAACAATAATTGGGCAAGGATAGCAGAAGAATCGGGAATGGAACATCCTTTTTGTATTCTGGAAAATCTGGGTGTTTTGGTTATGGGGGCAACGCCTCTTATGGCTTTTGATAAATTGGAGGTTGCAGAGAGTACGGCTATGACGATACACATGGCATGTACCGGGCACAGGAAGATCAAAGCGATGACAGAAGCGATGAAAAAGGAACAGGATGAACAGAACTGAGAA
This sequence comes from Lachnospiraceae bacterium, assembly GCA_022799355.1. Classification (GTDB taxonomy): domain Bacteria; phylum Bacillota; class Clostridia; order Lachnospirales; family Lachnospiraceae; genus 1XD8-76. The sequence continues at coordinate 46,642 of JAAWOG010000006.1, forward strand.
CGGTAGAAAGAGAGGGATTTTATGCGGCGCGGAGTAAAAGTGATTATGGGTTGCGATATTACAGCACATGATTTAATGCGGGAAGTTATGGAGATTATGAGAAAAAAGGGATATGATGTCACGGATGCAGGGACATCCGGACCGGATGAAGGGGATTTTTCAGATGCAGCCGAGATAGTATGCACCAGGATACAGGCCGGGGAGTTTCAAAGAGGAGTCCTTATCTGTGGGACGGGAATCGGTATGTGTATTGCGGCCAATAAATTTAAAGGAATCCGGGCGGGGCTTGCCTATGATGTATTTCCTGCGGGACTGGCAAGTGCGGATAATGGAACAAACGTACTCTGCACCGGGGCATGGATGCAGGAAAATGCGGAACATTGCGTAAAGATGATCGAGACCTGGATGCTGGTGCAGTATACAGGCAGGGATACGGAGGGTATGGAACGGACTGCCGTAATTGAGGCAGAATGGTAGAAAGGATGGGCAAGATGAGTCAGAAATTGAAAGTAATCATTGGTTGTGACGGCAGCGGTTATCCGTTGGAAAAGGAAATTGTAAAAGCTTTGAAGGAAGAAGGATATGAAGTGTGTGAGGCGGGAAATGGTGCGGATGGCTATTATCTGGACGCTGCTGAACCGGTATGTAAAGCAGTGCAGTCAGGGGAATATGATCGTGGAATTTTGGTGTGCGGGACAGGGCAGGGGATGAATATTTCTGCCAACAAGTTCCGTGGTATTCGTTCGGCCATTTGCTATGATGTTTTTGCAGCAAAGATGTCCCGGGCTGATAACAATGCCAATGTACTCTGTACGGGGGCGTGGATGGTGCAACCGGAAGACGGTGTGCGTATGGTAAAGGTATGGCTGACATCTGACTATTATGATACCAATATATATGGCTTAACGCGGATTCGGAAGTTTGAAGAGAATATGAAAAAGAAGGCGTAGGATATGGCAGAAAAAAGTTATCTTGCAATGGATTTCGGGGCAAGCACAGGGCGCGGAATTCTGGGAGGTTTTGACGGGAAAAAACTCGAACTCAAAGAAATTCACAGGTTCCGGAATTATTATGTGCCGGTAAAAGGTAAGTTTTACTGGGACATCTTCCGGCTGTATCATGAGATTGAGAGTTCCGTAAAGAAAGTAGTGAGACTGGAAAACGGCAGAGGACTTTGCAGCATCGGAATTGATACATGGGGGACGGATTATGGATTATTAGGAGCCGATGGACAGCTTTTAGGTAATTGCAGGTGTATGAGAAACGCCGACGGGCGCTATGTGGAAATTATAAAGAAACGAATATCTTCAAAGACGCTTTTTAAGCGAACGGGAATACAAACTATCTATGGGAATACACTGTTTCAACTCTTTGAGCGAATGTATGATCAGGAGTCGGCACTTAACAATGCGGCGCATTTCCTGATGCTCCCGGAGCTGCTGGCTTATTTTCTGACAGGGCAGCTGCACCATGAGTATACGATGGCGACTACATCCATGATGTACGATCCGATAAGCGGGGACTGGGACAGGGAACTGTTGACAATGCTCGGTCTGCCTGCCGGATTTTTTTCACGGATTTTAATGCCGGCAGAAGAAAAATTTGATTTACTGGATGAAGTTCAGGAAGAAATGGGCACAAAGGCTTTGGTTTATGTTCCTGTAGGAACCCATGACACGGCATCAGCAGTGGCGGCTGTGCCGCTGCAGCAGAGAGAAGCATTTTGCTCGAGCGGGACATGGTCGCTTTTGGGAGTTGAGGTGCCAAAGCCTGTGATAACATCGGAGGCTTACCGGGCGAATTTCTCCAATGAGGGCACTGTAGACGGAGGAATCCGATTGCTGAAAAATATTATGGGGATGTGGATACTTCAGCAGATGATGAAAGAGTGGGAGAGGGATTCGGTCGTTTTATCCTGGTCGCAGGTAGTGCAGGAGGCGCAGAAGGTACCTGATTTTTTAGCGTTTATTGATGTGGAGCAGCCGGAATTTTATCAGGCAGGACATATGATTGAAAAAGTACGGAATTTTTGCAGAAGAACAGGACAGAGGATTCCTGAGAGCGTGGGAGAGTTAGCGAAATGTGTCTATGAAAGTCTTGCAATGCAGTACCGGAAGACATTGGAGGAACTGGAAGGCATTCTGGGATACCGGATTTCAGCATTGCGGATTGTAGGCGGCGGGAGCCAGAATCATCTGCTAAACCAGCTTACGGCCAACGCGATCAGGAAACCGGTTTATGCGGGACCGATAGAGTGCGCATGTGTGGGTAATATTCTGGTACAGGCTATGGCAGATAATGAACTCGGGAATCTGGCACAGCTGCGTGATGTGGTGCGGTCTTCTTTTACGGCAGAGACTTTTGAACCGGAGAATTGCAGAAAATGGGAAGAGGGATATGAAGCATATATGAGAGTGATCGGTAAAAGAGATATGATAAAGGAGAGAGAAAAATGAAAATGCTGCTGGATGGAAACTGGGTAGATTCAAAGAGTGGTGAGAGGATTTCTGTTATCAATCCCTTTAATGGAGAAGTGCTGGACAGCGTTCCGGCAGCAGAAAGAGAGGACGTGGATCATGCTGTCGAGAGCGCGGTGACAGGACAGAGAAGATGGAACCGGATTCGTATAAGGGACAGGGCAGCCATCTTACGCCGTTATCTTGAACTGTTAAACCGGGACAGGGAGGATTTGGCGAGGCTGCTGACATTGGAGACGGGAAAGCCGATTCAGGATTCGTATGGGGAAATAGATTCCGTATATATGACCTTTGAGAGTTCTATAGAAGTGGTAAAACATCATTATGGCAAAACAATGCCGATGGGGATTGAAGGAGGGTATGATGATGATATGCAGGTGACAATTCATGAACCGTTGGGCGTTATTGCCTGTATTGTCCCGTTTAATTTTCCGGCGGCGCTTTGGGCATTTAAGGCGGGGCCTGCGCTGATGGCAGGTAATGCAATAGTGGTGAAACCTGCCACTTCTAACCCTCTGACCGTGTTAAAATTAATGGGATTGTTGGTTGAAGCCGGAGTTGTTCCGGAGGCCGTTCAATGCATCACAGGAAGAGGACGTACAGTCGGAAACCGGATCAGTGAAAATCCGCTGCTTGCTCAGGTTAACATGACGGGGGGAGTTCAGGCCGGAATTGAGATTGCAAAACGGGCGGCAGAACATCTGACGTCATATAAATTTGAACTGGGAGGAAATGATCCTCTGATCATATGTGCGGATTGTAATATGGATCTGGCAGTAAATGAGGCGGGCGATAAAACAAGGAATGCCGGTCAATGCTGTTCCGGTGCAAAACGATTTCTGGTACATCGTTCCAGAAAAGAAGAGTTTGTCAGACGTTTGATTGAAGAGAGGTTAAAAACTGTTAAAACCGGAGATCTTATGGATCCCAATACGGACTTTGGGGTATTAATAAGTGAGGAAGCTGCGCTGGAAGTAGAAAGACAGGTAAACCTGACGATAGAACAGGGGGCGAAGCTGGTCTATGGGGGCCATCGGAAAGGCGCTTTTTTTGAACCCACGGTTTTGACTGATGTGACGCCGGATATGGATATTGCGCAGGATATGGAAGTGTTTGGACCGGTCTTTCCGATTATTGAGTTCGATACGTTGGAGGAAGCAATACAAATTGCGGAAAACTCTCATTATGGATTGAGCTCCGGTGTTATCACAGAGAACCTTCAGGATGCCATGATGGTGGCAGGAGCATTGCGTACCGGTATGATAGCAGTCAATGGTTCAGGGGGCTTCCGGGCACAGGAACTGCCTTTTGGAGGCGGGAAAAAGATGAGTGGTAACAGCCGGGAGTGCCTCTCTGGCGTACTGGAGGAAGTTACACAGGAAAAGTCTATTGTTTTTCGGTATGCAATGAAAAAATTTCATGAAATGAAAGAGTGATGTGTATGGAAAAGTTTCAGGGGATTTATCCGGCGTTAGTAACGCCTTTTGATCAGGAAGGAAAATTGAATATAAAAGTATTGGATTCTCTTCTCCATCATCTTATGGAATGCGGGGTGGATGGTTTCTATGTGGGAGGGAGCACAGGGGAATCCTATCTGCTTTCCATGGAAGAGAGGAAACGATTGCTGGAGGCAGTGATGGAAACGGCAGGAAAAAAAGTAAAGATCATTGCTAATATAGGCCTTTTTGCAACAGCACACGGGATAGAACTTGCAAAACATGCGGAGAAGCTGGGGGTATCAGCGATATCATCCGTACCGCCGTTTTATTTTAATTTTTGTATGGAAGAGTATCTGAACTATTATGAGGAGCTGGCGAATGCGGTAGAATTACCGGTTATTATCTATAATATTCCGGCGATGTCAGGAGTCCGTTTTTCTAAAGAAGATTTGTATAGGCTGCTGTCGAACGAGAAAATTGTAGGAATGAAACATACCAGTTATGATCTGTTTCAATTGCAGCAGGTGCTGCAGGAATTTCCGGAGAAAAGTGTTTTTGCAGGGCATGATGAATTATTTTTGAGTGCCCTCTCAACAGGTGTGCGGGCGGGAATAGGAAGTACTTATAATATTATGCCAAAAAAATTTATAGAATTAATGCGTTTGTTTCAGGAGCGGCGTATGGATGAAGCTTTACGCATACAGGGTGAGATCAATGATGTGATATGTGTGCTCTGTCAGGTTGGAATCTTTAAGGGAATCAAGGAATTGCTCCGTTTACAGGGATTTGACTGCGGGACCTGTAGAAAGCCGTTTCTGCCATTGGCGGAAGAAGATAAAAAAAGGATTGCGGTGTTATACGAAAACTATTTTGTTTGAAAATAATATAAAGCGGATTTTTCCTTACTATGAGGCATAAATTTTTCCCAAAAACTTCCGATATATTTTATACAGGATGAGAAAAATGCCACGGAAGGTATACAACATATACAGTGTACCTTTCGTGGCATTTTTTAGCGCTAAAATCTTATCTTCCGTAACTATGGGACGCTGCTTCGTAAACTCGAGATGCAGAAGCGGTTTTTGTCCGGAAAAAGAAATACCGGTTTGAACGTAGGGCGGACCGGTACAGAGGAAGGGGATGTATTACATGAAAATCGCAAACAGCCATTTTCAGATGGCGTCTCAGATGAGACGAAAGGAAACGATAAAAATAAAACAGAGTATGACGCGGACCACAGGCAGTTTCCGTGCCCTGACGATGAATAATAAGGGGATAAACAAAGAGGAGGATGTAACCGGAAAAATGCGCCAGAGAAGCGTAGTGTTCCTGCTGGATATGCTTTTTGGGGAGCATGCGAGAAGAATGCCTTCTTTTGGGGATATGGGTACATCCCAGGCCTGGGGATCCCAAGCCTGGGGATCCCAAGCTTGGGGCATTGAAAATCTGCACTATGAGACGGAAACCTATTACAGTCATGAACAGAGCGCGTCTTTTCAGGCGCAGGGGCAGGTGGTTACGGCGGACGGCAGAACCATCGATTTTAATATGAATGTACATATGAGCAGCCGTTTTGAAGCATATTATAAAGAAAGCTTTGATCTGCAGAGGGCAGTGAATTTATGTGATCCACTGGTTATTAATCTGGATTCTTCGCCGGCAACCGTTTCGGATCAGACATTTTATTTTGACCTGGATGGGGACGGCATAGAGGAAAATATCCACAAATTAAACAGCGGCAGCGGATACCTGGCTCTGGATAAAAACAATGACGGAAAGATCAATGATGGAAGCGAACTGTTCGGAACCGCTTCCGGTGACGGTTTTGCGGATCTGGCAAAATACGATGAGGACGGTAACGGCTGGATCGATGAAAACGATGCAATCTGGAAACACTTAAAGATCTGGGTGCAGACAGATCAGGGACCTCAGCTCTACAGCCTTGCCGATAAAGGCGTGGGCGCGATCTGTCTGAACAAAATGCCGACCTATTATACTCAGTACGGTAAGAGCGGCGAAGTAAATGCCGTTGTCCGAAGTACCGGCATGTTTCTCTACGAAGACGGCAGATCGGGAAGTGTACAGCATCTGGATCTGGCAACATAATATATAAATATTTTTCCTCCAAAACTGCATAAAACAGGCAGCTATGGAAAAACTAAGGGCATAGTATCAAATTCAGTATATTATGTGGTTTGGAGGAAAATAGAATGAAGAAGCGTAGTGGTAAAAGTGGTCAGAGAAAAGAAAGGGCAATTATGATTGCGTCCTCGGTGCTGGTACTTTCAGCCCTGACGGTAACCGGGGTTTATGTACGAAACGGCAGGGAGGAAGAACAGGATGGCGGTTATACGATCGATTTCAGTTCATTGGAAGAGAGCGGATCGACGGGGATCGTGGCGGAGGATATTCCGGTGACGGACTCTGATCTCGACTATGATCCGGCATCTACGGAGGTGGATTCTTCTACGGTGAAAAATGAGTTCGGAAAATCCGGTGAAGTGAAAGAAAGCGCCGATCCTTTTGATGAAAAAGCGGAAGCCATCCGGTTAAAAGAGGCTTCTTCCGAACTGATTGTCAATGAAGGAGAGACGAAAGACGGACTGGATAGTATTACGGAAGCCATGGCAGAACTTCCTTTAGAGGATGAGGTTGCAGAAGTGGATTCCGAGGCGGTGGCGGCACAGATACAGCCGGAGCTTACATTCAGTGAAGCGGATTCCCTGGTAATGCCCTTTGCAGGAAATATTCTGATCAATTACAGTGCGGATAAATCGGTATTTTTCCCGACGCTGCAGCAGTATAAATGCAATCCGGCACTGGTGCTTGAGGCAACGAACGGTGAATCGGTAAAAGCGGCGGCAGCCGGTATGGTGAGCAGAATTTACGATGATCCTATGACAGGACATACCGTTGTGATGAATCTGGGCAACGGATATGAACTGACCTACGGACAATTGCAGGAGGTAACCGTCTCCGAGGGAACTTATGTGGCAGAAGGAGAGATTTTTGCCCAGATCGCGGAGCCGACAAGATACTATGCGGTGGAGGGCTGTAATCTGTATTTGAAGCTGACAAAGGACGGAGTACCTGTGAATCCGGCACCGTAAGAAGATTTCGTTTGGATAAATCATACTGGCTTTTAGATACGGTAGAGATAGTAATATAAAATCGGTGAATAAAAAAAGAATCTTGCAAAAGCAGGATTCTTTTTTTATAGTATATATAGGAGAAAATATTATGAGACGATATGATAAGAAGAATGTTTCCCGTATTGCACTGGCGATGGCAGTTTGTATAATCCTGTCAGGGTGTGCGGGGAATGTTCCTTTTTCGGAAAAAGAGCAGGAAAAGCGGAAAGAGGTAACTTCCGCGACGGAGACACTGGGGCTGGAGGAGGATTTTTCTTATGAGAGAAAAAGGGAGAAGCCCCATGTGCAGGTGGACCAGCTGGGATATCTGCCCAAAAGCACTAAAACAGCCGTTTTTCAGGGAGAAGAACTGCCGGAAACATTTCAGGTTATCGAGAAGGAGTCCGGCGTCTGCGTATATGAGGGAGAAATTCGATTACAGGAGGAAGCGGAAGAGGGCATTTCTACAGGTTACGGTAATTTTACGGAGCTTGAGGAGAAAGGAAGCTATTATATCAAATGTGACAAAATAGGCTGTTCTTATTACTTTGATATCGGAAGAGATATCTATCAGAAGAAGGCAGGAGAACTGGGCGCGGTAATAGAAGAGATGCAGCAGGCAGAGGGAGGAGCCGGGCAGGAGAAAGAAATGCGGGAGACGGCGGATATCTGTGAAACAGTCGGGTATCTTCTGATCACCTATGAAATGTACCCGGAATTGATGCTGCGAATTTGGGAATCGGAGAGCGCCGGAACGGAGGAAGAAGGGGGCAGGGGAGATAAATTCTTTCGGATGCTCCGCCGGGAAACGGATCAGTTGTTGTCTTTGCAGGAGGAGAAGACAGGAGGCATATATCAATATGCGGGAACTGTTCCGGGAGGAGGCATAGGTGAAGAGGCTACCGCCGCGTTTGCGGGGACGATGGCGAAATACGGCTATCTGTACCAGCAGTACGATCCTGACTATGCCGATACCTGTCTGAAAGCGGCAGCAAAGGCATGGCGGTATCTGGACGGTGCGCAGGGTATACCCGTGCGCGGGCAGCAGGAAGAAAGCGGGGGTGCCTTCACCGGAAGATTTTATGCGGCTTCGGAATTGTACCGTGCATCAAATGAGGTATCCTATCATAATTATATGTTACAGAATCAGGAAGTCATGATGCATCAGAAGGAAGACTTTTATCTTCTGATGGCGAAGGCTACCTATCTTTCCACAAAGAGAAGCGTAGACCATGCCCTGTGCGGGCAGATGATGGACAGTCTGATCAAAGAGGCGGGGCGCATAGCCGAAGTGTCGAAAGACGGGTTGTTTTTGGTAAAAGATGAAGATACGGATGTTATTTTATGGGACATGACAGTTATGTCATTGGCAAATTACGCGATTATGAATTATGAATATGTGTCAGTGATCGAACATCATGTGCACTACCTGATGGGAAGAAATAAAGAGGCAGAATTTCTGCCCGGAAATCCGACAGGTGAGGAGGCCGCTAAGATGCTGCTCTTACTGAGCGTAGTGGAGGCGGAAAGCAGGATCATTGAAGAATCGGAGGCGGGTTTGGAAGAGGGAGACTGAGAAAAATAACAAAGGCAGTTTATATTTTAGCGGAGAGGAAGAGACAGTATGAAAATTGTTGTGTTGGCAGGCGGTATCAGTACAGAAAGAGATGTTTCTCTGAGCTCGGGGAGCCTGATTTATAAGGCTCTGAAAGAGCGGGGGCATCAGGCGGTGCTTTTGGATGTATTTCTGGGGTATGAGGGAGATGATATTCAGGAAATATTCGAGAAAGACTGCGACTGGGCAGCCAGAGTTGGGCATATTTCTGAGGAAAGTCCGGATATTGAACAGATCAAAGCGCTGCGTCCGGACTGGAAGAAGAATTTTTTCGGACCGAATGTGATTATGATCTGCCAGGCGGCGGATGTGGTATTTATGGGACTCCATGGAGAAAACGGGGAGAACGGCAGGGTTCAGGCATGTTTTGACCTGATGGGAATCTGTTATACCGGGACGGATTATGTGAGTTCGGCGCTCTGTATGGATAAGGGACTGGCGAAGGAGCTGTTTGCGGTCCATAAGATCCCGACACCTTATGGTTTCCGGCTGAAAAAGAGCGATCTGGACTGCTATTTGGAAAAGAGAAAGCAGAACTGCTCCGATCAGAACAGTTCTTTGGAAGAGGGGGGAGCAATTTCTTTTTCGCTTGTGGTAAAGGCGTGCTGCGGCGGTTCCAGCGTGGGCGTCTATATGGTGAGCCGGGAGGAGGAATACGAAAGAGCGCTTCAGGAAGCTTTCAGGTATGACGAGGAAGTGGTTATAGAGCAGTACATAAAGGGCAGAGAATTTTCCGTAGGGGTTATGGAGGGGCATGCCCTTCCCGTGATCGAGATCGCGCCCCTTGAAGGTTTTTATGATTATAAGAATAAATATCAGGCGGGAAGTACGGTGGAGACCTGCCCGGCGGATATCCCGGAGGATCGGGCAAAAGAGATGCAGAAGTGGGCAGAGGAGGCATTTAAGGCGCTTCGGCTTAAAAATTATGCCCGTATGGATTTTATGATGAATGAACGGGGGGAGGTGTTCTGCTTAGAGGCAAATACACTTCCGGGGATGACACCCACCTCACTCCTGCCTCAGGAGGCAGCAGCGGCGGGAGTGCCTTACGGGGAACTCTGCGAGAAGATTATAGAGACAGCGCTCCGCGAAAGAAAGTAACGGAAAGGCAGTTGTATGTGGAGTGAAAAGGAGACCGTATGAAAAATATGACATTGGATAATATGGCAAAAGCATGCGGCGGCAGGCTGATTGGCGGCAATAGGGATCATGAGATAGCCGGCGCCGTGACGGATTCCCGCTTGATAGAAAAGGATTTTCTGTTTTTTGCCATTCGGGGAGAGAGGGTGGACGGCCACAGGTTTATCCCCCAGGTTATGGAAAAAGGAGCGGCCTGCGCGGTCTGTGAGGAAATGCCGGTGCCGGAAGAAGGAAAAGCGGCGGGCGCCTGTATCCTGGTGGACAGTGTGGAAAAAGCCATGCAGGATATGGCGGCTTATTACAGGAGCGGATTATCCTTACCGGTCGTAGGAATTACGGGCAGTGTGGGAAAAACCAGTACAAAAGAGTTTATTGCCAGTGTGCTGGAAGAAAAGTATCATGTGCTGAAAACCCAGGGAAATTATAATAATGAGATAGGTGTCCCGCTGACGCTTTTCAGGATACGTCAGGAGCATGAGGCAGCGGTGGTTGAGATGGGTATCAATCATTTCGGGGAGATGCACAGGCTGAGCCGTATGGCGGCGCCGGATATCGTGGTGATGACAAATATCGGAGACTGCCATTTGGAGGCGCTTGGCTCCAGAGAGGGAATTCTGAGGGCAAAGTCGGAGATTTTTGATTTTATGAAGCCGGACGGCAGGATCATCATAAACGGCGATGATGATATGCTCTCAACCATAAAGGAAGTAAAGGGAATAACACCGGTCACGTTTGGAAAAAAGAGCAATAACACATATTATGCGTCGGACATCCGGCAGAACGGGCTGTTTGGGACCGGAGTGCAGATTCACATGCCGTCAGGCAGTTTTTATGCGGAGATTCCTCTGCCCGGGGAGCATATGGTATATAATGCGCTGGCGGCTGCGGCGGTGGGAGAAGCACTGGGACTTTCGCCGGAAGAAATTGCGGCCGGAATCGCGGCGGTGAAACCCACGTCCGGCAGGAGCAATCTGATCCGATGTGCTGATAAAGTAGTGATAGACGACTGTTATAACGCCAATCCCGTTTCCATGTGTGCGGCGCTGGATCTGCTGGCACAGGCGGATACGAGAAAAGTAGCGGTTCTCGGCGATATGTTTGAACTTGGCGAAAATGCGGAAAAGCTTCACGGCGATGTGGGGCGTTATGCGGCAAGGCTGGGGATAGACGTGATTATCTGTGCGGGAGAGATTTCGGCCCGGATGGCCAAGGAAGCAAAAGAGGTAAATACGGGCAGGAGCGAGGTATATTATTTCCCGGAAAAGGAAGCATTATTAGAAAAAATGCAGGAACTGGTAAAGCCGGGGGATACCATACTTGTGAAAGCTTCTCACGGAATGGGCTTTGCGGAGGTAGTGGAGAAGCTGAACAAAATGAAATGATATGTAACAGCAGGTTTTTAAAAGGAGGACAGGCTATGGAGAGAAAACAGATTCAGGACACGGAACTTTGGGTATCACCGTTCGGGCTCGGGACAGCAGATGCGGGAGTGGCATGGAAGGAGGAGGATACGGAGAAGATTTTCGGAACCTATCTGGAACTGGGCGGAAACGTGATCGATACGGCACATGTATATTCCGATTGGGTGCCGCCTGAGATTTCGAGAAGCGAGCGGGTGATCGGGGACTGGCTTACAAAAACAAAAAAGAGAAATGAAATCGTGCTTGTGACAAAGGGAGGACACCCTTCCATGCTGGGAGAAAATCCGGATATGCATAAAAGCCGTATGCGGAAGGAAGATATGATACAGGATCTGGACAGTTCCCTGATGAAACTGCGCACGGACCATGTTGATCTCTATTTTTATCACAGGGATGATCTGTCAATTCCGGTGGAGGAGACGATAGAAGTGATGGAGGATTTTGTAAGGCAGGGAAAGATCCGTTACTATGGCTGTTCTAACTGGTCGCCGGAGCGCATGGAGGCGGCGGATTCCTATTGTAAAGAAAAGGGATACAGGAGCTTTATTGCAGATCAGATGTTATTTAACTATGGCGTGAAATATATGAACCCGATGGCGGATGATACGCTGGGGGTTATGGATGATACAATGTATCGATATCATCGGGAAAACAGGCGGAACCTGGCTATGCCCTATATGGGAATCTGCACCGGCTTTTTCCACAGTTATGAGAAGAAGGGGGCGGAGGCAGTCAAAGAGAGCCCATATTATACGGAAGGCAATCTGCGGGCGGCAAAGCGTCTTGAGGAACTGAAAGAAAAATACGGTGCCAACACGACGCAGATTCTGCTTGGTTTCTTTACGGTGCAGGATTTCCCCTGCCTGCCTTTATATGGTACGGGAAAACCGGAACGGCTGAAGGAGGCGGCAGAGGCATTTTCCATTGCCTTTGAGAAAGAGGATTTTGAGACGTTCTATACCAACGCCTGATTTTTATAATAGGTTTCTTTTATAACATTTTCCACAATATCCGAAAGCTTTTTCCGCTCCTCTCGGGAAAGGTCTTTCGGATAAATGGGTTTGCAGTATTCCAGGACAATATGTGTTTTGTGTATCCACGGAAGGTGCGCCTCGAAAATATCATCGGTGTGGTTCAGCGCCATCGGTATGATGGCACAGCCGCCTTTCTCCGCGATTTTGAGGCTTCCGCCATGGAAGGGAAGGAAATCTTCGCTGCTGTCGTTGCGGGTGCCTTCCGGAAAGACACAGATGGAAATGCCGGCTTTTACTTTGTTGATGGCGGCAAGGATGACTGCAAGCCCTTCTTTTATATTATTCCGGTCAAGAAACAGACAGTGCAGATAGCGCATCCACACATTCAAAAGAGGAATCCGTTCGATTTCTTTTTTGGAGATATAGCCGCAGAGCCCGGGAACTCTGGCGTATGTGATCACCACATCAAAATAACTCCTGTGGTTTCCGATGTAGAGGACAGGCTCGTCCTTCGGCACGTTTTCCTCACCGATCACGGTTATTTTTGTACCGCTTAAGAAAAGAACACAGTGGAAAGCCCACTGTACGATTTTGATGGAACTTCTGTCTTTTAAATTCTGATTAAATTTCCCGATGATCCATTCTGCGATCATGAGCGGAATGGTTAATATGAGAAATAAGGAAACAAATAAAGCAACAAAAATAATCCGCATGGCATAAAAACCTCTTGTCTGTAATTTATTGGTTGAAACAATGTGCTGAATAATAGTAAACTATCCGTATAATGACTATGTGATAAGACAGCAGTCTGATTTGGCGTATTGCTTCTGCCATATAGTTTACTATAGAATGTACTGCAGGGACAAGTATAATTTAACGAAAAATCAATGAAAAGGGGTGAAAAAGTCAATGATTTATATCAAAAACGGATTATGTATCGATCCGAAAACAGGAATGGAGAGGATCTGTGATATAGTAACCCGGGGGGAACGTATCCTGAGAATAGGGGAGAGGCTGGATAAGAGCGAAGAATTTCGGCGCCTTCCCAGGCATGAGATTCAGACGATCGATGCGGAAGGGTATATCGTGGCACCCGGGCTGGTGGATGTACATGTGCATTTCCGCGATCCGGGCTTTACGGAGAAGGAAGATATTCGGACAGGTGCGGCAGCGGCAGCGGCAGGCGGTTTTACCAGTGTTATTATGATGGCAAATACAAAGCCGGCGGCAGACGGGGAAGAAACGCTGCGTTATATGCTGGAAAAAGGGGCAAGTACCCCGATCCATGTGTATGCCTGCGGTGCGGTGACAAAGGATATGGCGGGGAAGGAACTGACGGATATGGCGGCGCTGAGAGAGACGGGGGCATCGGGGTTTACGGATGACGGGAAACCGCTGATGGATGAGGCCCTTGTGGTGAAGGCAATGGAAAAGTGCAGGGAGCTTGGCGTACCCATCAGCTTCCATGAGGAAGATCCCGCCTATATAAAAGAGAGCGGCGTAAATGCCGGAAAAGAGGCGGAAAAACTTGGGCTTGGAGGAGCGGACAGGCAGGCGGAGATCAGTCTGATCCGGCGGGATATCGGGCTTGCGAAAAAGACAGGCGCCTGTGTCAACATTCAGCATATCAGTACCAAAGAAGGCGTGGAGCTGGTGCGGCAGGCGAAAGCGGAGGGGATTGACGTCCATGCCGAGGCGACACCTCATCACATTGCGCTGACGCAGGAGGCGGTTTCCAAGTACGGCACGCTGGCAAAGATGAACCCGCCGCTGCGGACGGATGAAGACCGGCTGGCGATCATAGAAGGCCTGCGGGACGGCACCATAGATATCATTGCAACGGACCATGCACCCCACACAAAACAGGAGAAGGAAAAGCCGTTTACGGAGGCACCCAGCGGTATCATCGGGCTTGAGACGGCGCTGGCGCTTGGAATCACGGAGCTCGTGGGGAAAAAGAAGCTGACAATGAGAGAACTGCTCACGGTGATGAGCCTGAATCCGGCTAAGCTTTACGGGCTGGACGCCGGATATCTGGCGGAGGGAGGTCCGGCGGATATGGTGATCTTTGATCCGGACTGCTGCCAGACGTTTCAGCGGTTTATGTCGAAGGCGTCCAACAGCCCCTTTGCAGGAAGGACCTGCAAATCGGAAATTGCATATACGATCTGTAAAGGGAAGGTTGCCTATATTAAAAATATGAGTATGGCGGTATCGGATGATTGAACAAGGCCAGGCGCGGTCCCAGGAGGCAGGAGAGAGGACGGCGTCGGGATCAGGCAAAAATAACCTGCATGCAAACAGGATAAGGAGAGAAATGTCAAATGGTATCAAAGAAAAAAGAAAAAGTACGGGTGTTATCTGCTGAAAAACTGGCAGATGGTATTTTTGAGATGTGGCTGGAAACGGATATGGCAAGGGAAAAGGCGGCGGGACGTTTTATTGCGGTGTATCCGAAGAATAAGGCGACGCTTCTGCCAAGGCCTATCAGCATCTGCGAGAGGGACAGGGAAAGAGGAGCGCTGCGCATCGTATATCGTGTGGCCGGAGAGGGGACAAAGGAATTTTCTTCTTATCAAAAGGGGGACACCGCAGAGATATTGGGAGTGCTGGGAAACGGCTATCCGCTGGAGGAGGCGGAGGGTAAAACCGTCCTGCTGATGGGAGGCGGGATCGGTATTCCGCCTCTTCTTGAGCTGGCTAAGGAGTTGAAAGATGTTAACTGTAAGATACAAATCGTGCTGGGATATCGGGACAATCAGCTTTTCTTAAAAGATGATCTGGCAAAATACGGGGAAGTCTTTCCTGCCACGGAGGACGGCAGTGAGGGAACAAAGGGAACGGTGCTGGATGCCGTGAGGGAAAATGAATTAAAGGCGGATCTGATATTTTCCTGCGGTCCCCTGCCGATGCTTAAGGCAGTCAGACAATATGCCGATAGAGAGCAGATTCCGGCGTGGATATCTCTGGAGGAGAGAATGGCGTGCGGGGTTGGAGCCTGTCTGGGGTGTGTCTGTAAGACGGTGAAGGAAGATGCCCATTCCCATGTGCATAATGCCAGGATATGTACGGATGGCCCTGTTTTTCGGGCGGATGATGTGGATATCTGATGATCGGATAAAGGCCGCATAAATTGAGGTGCCTGCGGATCGGCAGACACGGTGCATAAAGAGGAAAAGAAAGGAACGGACCAAATATCATGAAATCAGAGGTAAAAATAGCAGGTGTTACGTTTAAAAATCCGGTTATGACAGCATCCGGGACATTCGGATCGGGTATGGAATACAGTGAATTTGTGGATTTAAATAAACTGGGGGCGGTTGTTACAAAGGGTGTGGCAAATGTGCCCTGGCAGGGGAATCCCACGCCCAGAGTGGCGGAGACCTACGGCGGTATGCTGAATGCGATCGGGTTGCAGAATCCCGGAATCGATGTGTTTTTAGAAAGGGACATTCCGTTTCTGCAGCAGTACGACACGAGGATTATCGTGAATGTCTGCGGAAAGACGGTGGAGGACTATCTGGAAGTGGTGGAGCGCTGCGGCGATGAAAAGATCGATATGCTGGAGATCAATGTATCCTGTCCGAATGTGAAAGAGGGGGCGATTGCATTCGGGCAGAAAAAGGAGGCACTCTATGACATCACACAGGCGGTGAAGAAAAAGGCGAAGCAGCCGGTGATTATGAAGCTCAGTCCCAATGTAACGGATATCGGGGAAATGGCAAAGGCGGCGGAGGCCGGCGGCGCGGACTGTATCTCTCTGATCAATACGCTGACCGGCATGAAAATAGATGTGGAGAGACGGCGCTTTGTGCTCGCCAATCAGACCGGCGGGTTATCCGGTCCGGCGATCAGGCCGGTGGCTGTGCGTATGGTCTATCAGGCGGCCCATGCCGTTAAAATTCCGGTGATCGGAATGGGCGGGATCATGACGGCGGCGGATGCGCTGGAATTTATCCTTGCGGGAGCATCCGCCGTGGCGGTTGGGGCTGCAAACTTTATCAATCCTTATGCTACGGAGGAAATTGTAAGAGGTATAGAGGAATATATGGAACGGCATCATATAGATGATATAACGGAACTGATCGGTGCGGTTTCATAACGTTCCTGTTTTTATTGACAAATATTTGCATGATGTCATTTCGATAACATTGCCGGACGCCGGGAGGAACATAAAATGCTCCTTCCGGCTGGATAAATGGTTTAACGAAATGACATTGGGTATCTGACAGGTATAAATACGGGGCCGGCTTCATAGTAATGTATAAAGAAAGAGCGCAGGGGAGCCCTGCGTCTCTCAGAGAGGA
This sequence comes from Lachnospiraceae bacterium, assembly GCA_022799355.1. GTDB lineage: Bacteria > Bacillota > Clostridia > Lachnospirales > Lachnospiraceae > 1XD8-76. The sequence continues at coordinate 63,146 of JAAWOG010000006.1, forward strand.
CATATTCTGTCGGAGAAGACAGATATGGCGAAGGGATGGGAGGTTTTCGTGGGAAAAATGGAGCTGGAGAAAAGAAAAATCTATATGGACCGTATGAAATATAAAGCGGGGACACAGATTGCGCTGGAGGACGATCGGAATTTACAGGACAATAAACCGGATATTGCCCGTATTCTGGGGCAAAAAGGTTATATCCGCCTGGAGGAATTAAAGCCTGCCGCGGACCATGTGACAATGCGCGGCAAACTGTATTATAAAGTGCTCTATCAGTCGGATGAGGATCAGGAGATCTGTTCTGTGGAGGGAAGCATTCCTTTTGAAGAGCAGGTACATATGGATGGTATCGGGACGGAGGAACTTGTGCAGGCGAGGTGGGAGCTGGATGATATGACCATCGGTATGATTAACTCCCGCAAGCTCAGCGTACAGGCGGTGGCCTGTTTTGAACTCTTTGTGGAGGAACTTTATGAGGAGCAGGTGTCGGTGGATATTCCGCAGATGCCTCAGGATACGGGGATCGAATGCCGGAAGAAGACGCTGGATATGGCAGGGATTACCGTGCTGAAAAAAGACATTTTCCGGGTGAGGGAGGAGATGGAACTGCCCCAGAGCTGCCCGAATATCGGTACGCTGGTCTGGGAGGACATTGAACTGTCGCCTCTGGAGTTTAAGGCGGTGGAGGAAAAGATTTTTGTCAAGGGGGAGATTAAGGCATTTTTCCTCTACACGTCCCAGGGCGAAGAGGGGGGCGTACAGGTCTTTACCACGACAATTCCGGTATCCGGTTCCGTGGACTGTCAGGGCTGCATGGAGGATCTGATCACGGATATCCGGTATCAGATCAGTCAGCAGGAGATTGAGGTTCAGGAGGATTTTGACGGGGAGAGAAGGGTGATCTCCTTAGAGATGGTGCTGGATCTGTATATGAAGCTGTACAAAGAGGAGAAGATAGAGATCCTGGCGGACTGTTATGGATTGCAGAAAGAAGTGAAACAGGAGCGGCAGGAGACCGAATACAGGACGATGATGGTGCGGTGTGCCGGAAAATACAGGCTGGCGGAGGAGGTGCCTGCGGAGGGAGTGCCTGCAGGCGCAAAACTGCTTCATTATCAGGCAGCCGTTCAGAAAGAAGGACAGACGCAGACGGAAGAAGGGGTGGAGATTCTTGGGGCGGTGGAAGCTGATTTTCTGCTGCAGGATGAGAGCGACAGAAGGTTTTACAGAATCCATGCAGGGCTTCCCTTTAAGTATCTGCTGGAGACATCCGGGGTGAGCGCGGCTGATTTTGGTAATCTGAAGATCGCGCTGGAAAACCTGACCGTGACGGGAACGGGAGAGGCGTGGGAAGTGAAGGGGATTCTGAGTTTTGAGATGTCCGCTTTCCGCCGTGCAAAGGAGGAGATGATAAAAGAGATCGAGCTGTGTGAACCGGATGCGGAGAAGTATAAAAGGACGCCGGGCATGGTGGGGTATGTGGTGAAATCCGGTGACAGTCTCTGGGATATCGGAAAGCGGTATATGGTTTCCCTGGAAAGCTTAAAGGAGATGAACCACCTTACGAAAGATGAAGTACATGCGGGGGACAAAATGCTGATCATCCGCTAGGAGAACGAAGAAAGCCGCCCGGTGAAGCCGCAATACCGGAGAGCATACTTTTGGTAATGCGCAGCTTCCGGGCAGTGAAAGACATATCGTAACAGGGAAGCGGAAAGCTGAACTGTTGCGATATATATTTTGAGAATATGTGGTGATAAGTTGACTATAGTGAGCAGATTGTATATAATAAAGTACAATCTTTATCATAAGAGATAATGTGAAAAAGTCAAAAGGACATATACGGAAAGCGCAGAGATATGGAACAGAAACTGGTTCTGAAGGCACATGGGAAAATTAACCTGGGATTGGACGTAGTAAGACGACTGGAAAATGGATATCATGAAGTGCGGATGATCATGCAGTCGGTGGAACTTGCGGATATTGTAACGATCAAAAAGAGTGCGGAAGATAATATTGTGATCCGGGCGGATCAAAAAACGATTCCCTGTGATGAGAGAAATCTTGCCTATAAGGCGGCAAAGCTGATGAAAGAGACTTATGGGATTTCGGAAGGAGTGGAGATCTTTCTGGAGAAGCATATACCGGTAGCGGCAGGAATGGCAGGAGGATCAGCGGATTGTGCTGCGGTTTTAAAGGGAATGGACGAGTTGTTCTGTCTGGGGCTGACGCTGGAAGAGCTGCAGAAAACGGGTGTTAAGCTTGGCGCGGATGTACCCTATTGCCTGATGGGCGGATGCGCTCTTTCCGAAGGGATAGGTGAAGTCCTGACAGGGCTGAAGGAACCTCCTGAATGTGTACTTTTGCTTGTAAAGCCTGATATCAATGTTTCCACAAAATATGTATACCGGAATTTAAAGCTGGAAACCCTGGAAAGACATCCCGATATTGACGGTATGATGCGGGATATAGAGAACGGGGCGCTGGAAAGCCTGTGTGAAAAGCTGGAAAATGTTCTGGAAAGTGTGACCGGAAAACAATATCCGGTGATCGGAAAAATAGAGCATGTCATGAAAGAGGAGGGGGCGCTTCAGGCTGTGATGAGCGGCAGCGGTCCTACGGTCTTTGGTATATTTAAGGAAACGGAAACAGCCCGGAAGGCGATGAATAAGATTCGGGAAAAAGGTCTGGCGAGGGAAGTATATATTTCCGGCTTTTTTCATGGTAAAAATAATCCGTAGAAACCGGGCAGGCAAAGAGAGGGATATGGAATGGCATATCATGAATTTGATGCAGTAGTAGATGAGTTTTTACCACTCAGAGATGTGGTTTTTAAAAAATTACGCCGGGCGATCCTGCTGGAGGAACTGAAAGCGGGGGAAAGATTGACGGAGATTCATTTGGCGGACAAGCTTGGAGTCAGCCGTACACCGATCAGGGAAGCGATTCGTAAACTGGAACTGGAAGGGCTTGTGATCATGGTGCCAAGACGGGGTGCCGTGGTGGCTGAGATTACGGAGAGAAGTCTGAAAGATGTATTGGAAGTACGTCGGGTACTGGATATGCTCAGCGCGGAGCTTGCCTGTGACCGGATCGATGAGGAGGGGAAAAGAGCACTTGAAAATGCCTGCATTGCCTTTGAGGAAGCGGTGAAAAGCGGGGATTTACGTGAAATTGCACAGAAAGATGTGGAACTGCATAACATTATTGTAGAAGCTACCGGAAACTGTGTACTGCAGCAGATGATCAGCAGCCTTTCCGAGCAGATGTACCGTTACCGGGTAAAATACCTGAAAGATGAAAGCAGATATGAAATGCTTCTGAAAGAGCATCAGAAGATTTATGAGAGTATCATTTGCCGGGATAAAAAGCTGGCGGCAAAGTTTGCCAAGGAGCATATTGATAACCAGGAGACAGCTATTATGAACGGGCTGCAGGGCTGGAAAAATGTTTAAAGAGTGAAAAAATGGGCCATACTTCTTGAAAGGATCAAAAGGAGTATGGCATATATGTTAGAAAAATATAAAAATCTTATCGAGTATGTAAAGGAAAAAGGCGGTTTCGGGTTAAAACCCCTTATATTCGGTTCTATTCTTCTGGCTTTGGGATTCTGGGGAATTGTTTTTCCGCGATATCTTTTTACTGACGATTGTGTCAGGATAGTGGATGAGGAGGGAAGGGATGTAACAGAGGATGAAAGCGAAGAAAAAAACCTGTATTATGAGATCAGCAGTGCGGAGCCGGATCGGCTTGAAATAAAGATAAGCATTTTGGAATGGGCGGAAAGATAAAGCGTATAAAGTATCCGCAGAGGAACCTGACGGATAAGGAAAGGATATATCGTAACGATGGACAATAGGAGGGAAGCACCAATTGGTGTGTTTGATTCCGGTGTAGGAGGATTGACGGTAGCGAAGGAGATCATGTATCAGATTCCGAATGAGAAGGTGATTTATTTCGGAGATACGGCACGGGTACCCTATGGAAATAAGACGAAGGAGACTGTCACAAAATATGCGCTTCAGATCGTTCGTTTTATGAAGACACAGCATGTAAAAGCGATTGTGGTGGCATGTAATACGGCAAGTGCTTATGCGTTGGATGAGATTGAACAGGAAATAGACGTGCCTGTGATCGGTGTGGTAAAACCGGGAGCCAGGATGGCGGTAGAATCCACAAAAAACGGAAAGATCGGTGTAATCGGAACCCGGGGAACGATCGGCAGTGAGACTTATACTACATATATCAGACAGTTAGATCCGAAGGTGGAAGTGATCGGAAAGGAGTGTCCCCTGTTTGTACATCTGGTGGAGGAGGGACTCTGGGAAGATCCGGTGACGGAGGAAATTGCCAGGCGTTATCTGACGGATCTGATAGATATGGATATTGACACGCTGATTCTGGGCTGTACCCATTATCCGATGATACGGAAAACGATTCAGCGGATCATGGGAGATGGTGTGCGCCTTGTCAATCCCGCCTATGAAACGGCCAGGGAGTTAAAGGAACTTTTGCAGGAACACGATATTTTAAAGGAGCAGCCTCCGGGACTTGGTACCAATATGCACCGCTTTTTTGTCAGCGATGCGGCGGAGCGCTTTCAGGTTTTTGCAAATTCCATTTTGAAATACGGCATTTTATCTACAAAAGTGATTCATATTGAGGAATATTAACGGGATATGGCATCGGAAAAAATCAGAGAATGTATGGTCTGCGTTGCCTCTTACCAGATAGATGCGGCGGGAGAGGAACAAACCATGAAAATAAAAAGTAAAGGGCAGCTTACCGAAAGGGACAGCGTCCTTTATGTGCTTTATGAGGAAAATATGGAAGAGGGGCAGGAAAAGATGGGGGTAAACACGCTTCCTGACAGGGCTGCCGTGAAGAATTTATTAAAAATAGAAACGGAGCCTGTGCGGGTTAGTCTGAAAAAATCGGGCATGGTTTCCTGGAACATTGTTTTTGAGCAGGGAAAAAAGAAAAAGTCGGAGTATGGAACACCTTACGGCTCCCTGGAAATCGGTGTGGAGACAAAGGGGGTAAGGATAAGAAAAGACGGAAAAAAAACCAGTCTGCAGCTTATGTATGCCCTTTTCATACAGGATGAAAAACAGGCGGACTGCAGACTGGAAATAGAGATCAGTTCAGATTATTTTACCTGACCGACACCGGCTTTTGCCTGTGCCTTTTCGAGCAGCTGTTTGAATTTACTTTTCTTTGTTGTGTTTTGCGGTGTGTTATTTTTACCATGCATTCCTTTTACGGAAGTGATATAGATACCGCTGACAACAGCTTTCACTTCTCTCTTTACCGGAATATCGTCAAAGATCTTTTCATCCGCTACTAAAGAGACGATCTGGGGACCGACTTTTGCCTTTACAATAGGAAGCTTGGATCGGCGCATCAGCTTCGGCGTCTGGTCGATAACAGCCTGAGGCAGACCGGATTCGGTCAGCTTCATCCGCTTTTTATCAATAATCAGCATGCTTACGTTCTGCTTATAGGCTTCAATCTGAGCCTGCTGTTCCGCCTGTTTTTTCTGGGCTTTTTTTCCGAGAAAATAAAGGACAACGATCGCTGCCAGCAAAATAACGAGTATGACGATCAGTACAATGGTTCCTGTGCTCATGAAATTTCCTCCTTGGGTGTACTTGCCTGTACACAGTAAAAATATTTTAGCATTTATTCCGGGCTGTGACAAGATAGAGATTTATGATAATTTAGATGCGGAAAATTAGATACGGAAATTTGGGAAATACTTTGTAAGAACGGATAAGTTGTGGTAGAATAAAAAAATATTGAGGGGCATTATACAGGAAAGGAAAAGTAAAAGTTATTATGAAAAAGAAATGGATGGCAGCGGCAGCGCTGTTTTGTGTGGTGTGCGTGGCTGCAGGCTGCGGGAAAAAGGATATCAGGATTGCGGATTTAAAGGAGGTGGAAACAGACGATTATGTGACGCTTCCGGATTATAAAAATCTCCAGGTAACGGTGCCTGCAAAAGTAGAAATAACGGATGATTATGTAAAGAGCTTTATCAACAGCAGGATCGATGCTGTGAGCGATTTGCACGAGCTGACGGGGACTGTGGAAAACGGAGATGTGGTCAATATTGACTATGCGGGTACGATAGACGGCACGGCGTTTCAGGGAGGTACGGCGCAGGGACAGCTTTTGGAGATTGGCTCAGGCGGTTTTATTGAGGGCTTTGAGGAAGGGCTGGTTGGTGCGTCCGTAGGGGAGACAAAACAGCTCACCTTAAAGTTTCCCGATAATTACCGCAATGCCGATGTGGCAGGAAAAGACTGTGCTTTTGCGGTCAAGATCAATTATATTTTGACGGATCTTACGGATGAGAATGTTTCCCTGGTGGATGAGGGATACCAGAATGCGGAGACTTATCGGGAAGATGCAAAAAGGATGCTGGTGGAATACAATGAATATCAGTTTGAGAGAGAGCTGAGGAATGATATTGCGGTAAATTTGCTGGCGGGATGTACTTTTGAGGAAATACCACAGTCTTTAACGGATGATTATAAAAACAGCCTGCGCATGGATTTTGAGAATGCGGCGGCAGCAGAAAATGCAGGGCTGGAAGAATATATGGCGGCGGTTTATGGTGTCACGGCGGAAAATATGGAAAGTACGCTGGATGAGATGGCGCAGCGATGTGCAAAAGAAGGAATCGCACTGCAGGCAATAGCGAACAGGGAGGGATTGTTTATTCTGGATGAAGAGCTGGATGCGGCGATTTCCGGAGAGGCATTGGCAACGCAGGAGCAGGATGAGGAACAGATCAGGGAAAATATCAGAGTGAATCTTTTATATGATAAAGTGTATGAATTTTTGGTTGATATTTATGAGTGACAATCCGTGAAGCGTATGAAGGTTAAAGCTTAGTATTTCAGGAAGGGAAAAAGGAGAAGAGAGATGGATTTGATTGAAATTCGGGAGTTGTACAGGAACAGAGAGACTTATATCGGAAAGAAGATCACGGTGGGAGGCTGGATCAGAAGTATCAGGGATTCTAAAACCTTTGGCTTTATCGTGGTGAACGATGGTACTTTTTTTGAACCGCTGCAGATTGTCTATGGCGATAAACTGGCTGATTTTGAGGAGATCGGCAGGCTCAACGTGGGGGCGGCGATCCTTGTGAGCGGAACGTTGGTGGCTACGCCTGAGGCGAAACAGCCTTTTGAAATACAGGCGGAGGAAGTAATTGTTGAGGGCGTTTCCGCGCCGGAATATCCGCTTCAGAAAAAACGTCACAGTTTTGAGTATTTAAGAACGATCCCTCATCTGCGGGCAAGGACCAATACTTTTCAGGCGGTGTTCAGGGTGCGTTCTCTGATTGCCTATGCGATCCACACATTCTTTATGGAGAGGGGATTTGTGTATGTGCATACGCCGATCATCACGGGCTCTGACTGTGAAGGAGCGGGCGAGATGTTTCAGGTGACAACGCTGGATATGAAGGATCTGCCGAAAAAGGATGACGGCAGTGTGGACTTTGACGGCGACTTTTTCGGGAAGCCGGCAAATCTTACGGTTTCCGGACAGTTGAATGGTGAGACTTACGCGATGGCGTTCAAAAATATTTATACCTTTGGTCCCACCTTCCGGGCGGAAAATTCCAATACTACACGCCATGCGGCGGAGTTCTGGATGATTGAGCCGGAGATCGCCTTTGCGGATCTGAAGGATGATATGATTCTGGCGGAGTCCATGATCAAATTTATCATCCGCTATGTATTGGAGCATGCGCCGGAGGAGATGAATTTCTTCAACAGTTTTGTGGACAAGGGGCTGATTGAGCGCCTTAAGCACGTGGCGGAATCCGATTTTGCCCATGTGACCTACACGGAAGCGATTGCTATTTTGGAGAAGCATAACGATGAGTTTGACTACAAAGTCTCCTGGGGGTGTGATCTGCAGACGGAGCACGAGCGTTATCTGACGGAGACGGAGTTTAAACGTCCTGTATTTGTGACGGATTATCCGAAGGATATCAAGGCATTTTATATGAAATTGAATGAGGATGGAAAGACCGTGGCGGCGATGGACTGTCTTGTGCCGGGCATCGGTGAGATCATCGGCGGCTCCCAGAGGGAAGATGATTTAAAGACATTAGAGAGACGGATGGAAGAGATGGGGCTGAACAAGGAGGATTATGATTTTTATCTGGACCTTCGGCGCTATGGCTCTGTCCGTCATGCGGGCTTCGGGCTTGGGTTTGAGCGCTGCGTGATGTACCTGACAGGTATGTCAAATATCAGGGACGTGCTTCCGTTCCCGAGGACGGTCAGAAACTGTGAGCTGTAAGAGATAGAAGAAGCATTGAAGGCAGGAAGGCGGTATTCTTTGCTTAAAAGCCGTACCGCGTAACGGTATGAGATAGGAACGTGCATGAAAAAAAGAATCAAAAGTGCGGTATGTCTGCTGCTGTGTGCGCTGTTGTTTCTGGAAAGCAGCGGGAGTGTTCAGGCGGTTACGATTGAGGAACTGCAGAAGCAGATTCAGGAGAGTCAGAGTTATCTTAACAGTGAGAACGAAGTGATATCCGGACTGCAGGACGAGCAGGACCTGATCGAAGAGGAGATCAGCGATCTGGATGCGGAGCTGGTCAATCTGTATACGGAGATCAGTGTGCTGGAGGACCAGATCCTGGAACAGGAAGGAAAGATCACGGAAAAAGAGGCCGAGATCGCTGTGGCCGAGGAGGAGTTCAGGGCTGCGGAAGCGGAGGAGAGGCGCCAGTATGAGGCGATGAAGGAGCGCATCCGCTTTACCTATGAACAGGGTGAAAGCACTTATATAGAACTGCTGCTCTCAAGCGGCAGTTTCAGTGAACTGCTGAACAGGGCGGAATTCATAGAGGAAGTCTCGGCATATGATGACAGGATGCTGGCGGAGTATCAGGCGATCAAACAGAAGGTTGCCGATATGAAGGCGAAGCTGGAGGCGGACCGGGAGGAGCTGGTGAAGGAAAAGGAAGCATTGGAAGCAGATAAAGCCTCCCTTGCCGAACAGCAGAGTTACTTAAACGGCATCCTGGCACAGAAGAAGGCAATAAGCGCCAACTATGACGCGGAGATCGCCGAGGCGAAGAACCGGGCGGCACAGTATAAACAGCAGATCGCGGCAGATACGAAAAAGATCCAGCAGATACAGGAGGAGGAGCGCAAAAGGCTGGAAGCCCAGAACAACAGCGGCGGGGGGACGAAGAACAATAAGCCGAATCCCAATGCGGCAAACACCATAGCGGCGGCGCAGGGAATCGTTGCCCAGTCAGGCGGCAGCAGTTCCGGCAAATCCATAGCGAATTACGCCTGCCAGTTTATCGGAAACCCTTATGTGTCAGGCGGTACGAGCCTGACAAACGGCGCGGACTGTTCAGGATTTATTTTTCGACTGTATGCGGATTATGGCTATCGGGTGCCCAGAACTTCTTCCCAGCTTCGGAGTGTGGGAACGGGTGTATCCTATTCAGAGGCGCAGCCCGGCGATATTATCTGCTATGAAGGGCATGTGGGCATGTATATAGGCGGCGGTATGATCGTCCATGCCAGTACCCAGAGGACGGGAATCAAGGTGAGCAATGCACAGTACCGTCCGATCCTGGCGGTGAGAAGAGTGATGTAGGATCGATAAAGAGAATGGAAAAGATGGTCCCTTTCGGGAGAGACAGCTTCAATTATCATGTCTGCCCGAAAGGGATTTTTGGATATATTTGATTTTTGTACAAACAGACCTGCTTTGGTACGTAATAAATCTGTTTTTTTGTGCAGATGTAAATTGGAAGGACACAATTATTGTGCAATTTCAACAAAAACAATTGGGCAAAAAGTAGAAAGAATTAAAAATATGTTGACGTGAAAATATTCCAATACTATAATGATAACAATTAAAACGTTTTAGTAGATGACAGGGACAGCTTCATGAAAAATACGAAAAGGATAAAAAAGAGAAGCACGATGGAAGATGTCGCGCGGATGGCAGGCGTGACAATAGGAACGGTATCTCATGTTATCAATGGAACGGCGACCATATCCGCAGCGACTACGGCGCGGGTGAAAGAGGCAATTGAGAAATTAAACTATATTCCGAATGTTGCGGCACAGAATATGCGGCGCAAAGAGAACCGCCAGCTTGGGCTTTTGGTGCCGAAGCTGACGAATATGTTTTATTCGGAGATGGCTAACGCGATCATGGGCGAAGCGGATAAAGAGCATTATACCATGATGATATGCGGCTATGAATATTCGCTGGAGCAGGAGAAGAAAGTACTGTATAACCTGCTGCAGAATAATGTCAAAACTATTATTATCGCGAATGGCCATGATGATGAGGAGTACATACGGGAACTGGTAGGGCAGGGCGTTCATGTGATTCTGGCGGACCGCAGAAGCAGCGAAAAGGGAGTTTCCTATGTGGCTTACAATAATGTGGAGACGGCGGAAAAGATCGTAGGTTTTTTAAAGGAAAGAGGGTATGAGCGTATCGGGTTTATTTCGGAGCCGCTGGTACTGAACAATCTGTGGGACCGGTTTGTGGGCTATAAGGCGGGACTGGAAAAGTACGGTTATCCCTACCGGGAAGAATATGTGCATATTTCGGAAAAGTTTCGCCATGGTCACGCGAAGAACGGTTATTTCTATATGAAGAAACTGTTGAAGGATCATAAAAGAGAAGAACTTCCGAACGTATTTATGGTTTCCTCGGATATGCTGGCAATCGGTGTGATAAAAGCCATCGGTGAGGCGGGCTATCGGATTCCGGAAGACTTTGGCATCATAGCCTGTGATAATCTGGAGATTTCCGCGTACCTGCAGCCGCCGCTTACCACCATCAAGCAGGATCAGATGCGGCTTGCACAGGAATTATGGAAGCAGGTGACAGCTTACCGCACGGGAAAACGGGTGAAAAATATTATGTTGGAACAGGAACTGGTCGTAAGGGGTTCCTGCTGAGGTATTTGATCATTAAAACGTTTTGATATTCCGCAGTGTGAAAAATAAACGGAAGAAAGGAGGGTTGTGGAATTAAAACGCTTTAATAATATAAGGATAAAATAAAAAGTAAAAACAATCATGAATGGAGGTAGTTATGAAGAATATGAAAAAGTTTGCAGCCTTATTTATGGCGACGGCAATGATCCTTGGGGGGGTTGTTGCATGCGGTAACAGCGCGGAGGAAAGCAGCGCGCCGGCAGCAGAGGAGACGGCACCGGCAGAGGATGGCGCTGCGGAGGAAAGTGCACCGGCAGCGGCAGGTGATTATGAGATCGTGGTAGTTCCCAAAGATTCATCAAACCCCTGGTTTGTACGTATGGATACCGGCGTAAAAGAATATGCGGAAGAGACAGGCCTGAATGTATACCAGAAGGGTACGGACGAAATCGACGCAACGAAACAGGCACAGCTTGTGCAGGATCTGATTGCGCAGCAGGTGGACGCTATCTGTGTTGTACCGGTTGATCCGGAGTCTCTTGAGCCGGTTCTGAAACAGGCTATGGACGCAGGAATTGTGGTAATTGCGCATGAAGGTGCAAGCCTGGAAAATGTAAACTACGATATTGAGGCGTTCTCCAATGCAGGTTACGGCGCATTTATCATGGATAACCTGGCGGAAGCAATGGGAGAAGAAGGTGTTTACACAACCATGGTGGCGGACGTAACGAATGCTTCCCATAATGAATGGGCGGACGCAGGTGTGGAATGGCAGAAAGAGCATTATCCGAACATGACGCTTCTGGAGGCGGAACCGAGAGTAGAATCCCATGACAACGGCGATACGGCTTACAACGTGGCGAAAGAGCTGTTTAAGAAATATCCTGATCTGAAGGGTATTATGGGAACCTCTTCCTTTGACTCCCCGGGTGTTGCACGTGCCATTGATGAGCTTGGCCTGGTAGATAAGGCATTTACATCCGGAACAGGTATGCCCGGCGACAATGCGGCACTGTTAAAGAGCGGCACCGTAAAATCTCTGACACTTTGGGATCCGGCTATTGCAGGAAAAGCGATGATCAGCCTGGCAGTTAAGGTATTAAACGGCGAAGAGATCGGCGCACCGGTAGATCTTGGTGTAGAGGGTTATGAAGCGATGACGTTCCGTGAGGGCAGCAGCACGGTTCTCGAGGGCGAAGGCTGGATCGTTATTGACGGTGAAAACGTAGATTCATTTGGTTTCTAAAACCTTGCAGTCAAATAATAGAGGAAAAGTCTGTGCCGGGCGGAATGATCCACCGGCACAGCGTCGATAAAAGGCAAGGAGAAGGAGGAAATTTATGGCGGAATATTTATTCCGGGCTGTTGATATACGAAAATATTTTGCCGGCGTAAAAGCGCTGGACGGCGTGACGCTGGAGATCAAACCGGGTGAGATTCATTGCCTCGCAGGTGAAAACGGCTGTGGAAAATCCACACTGATCAAGATTATTTCAGGCGTATATCAAAGAGATTCCGGCACCATAGAATTTGAAGGGAAAGAGTTGCAGAAAATCACACCGCTCTCTGCGATAGAGAATGGAATCCAGGTAATTTATCAGGATTTTTCTATTTTCCCGAACCTGAGTGTGATGGAGAATCTGGCTATCAACAGCCAGCTTGTAGCAAAAAAGAAACTGGTAAACTGGAAGGATATGAGAAAGATTGCCGAGGAAGCGGTGGAGAGAATCGGTTTTCAGGTGGATCTGGACGCTCGTCTCGGAGACCTTTCCGTGGCGGAAAAACAGATGGTGGCAATCTGCAGGGCCCTGATGTTCAACGCAAAGCTGATTATCATGGATGAGCCCACGACGGCGCTGACCAAAAAAGAGGTGAAAGCTCTCTTTAAAGTGATCCTGCAGTTGAAAGCGCAGAATATTTCGATTCTTTTTGTAAGTCACAAATTGGATGAAGTTTTTGAAATATCCGAGCGCTTTACCGTATTCAGAAGCGGAAAACTGATAGCTTCCGGCAATACTTCCGATCTGGATGACAAAAAATTCACCTACTATATGACGGGCAGGGAGTTTGAGCAGAAGATATTTGAGCCGAAAAATATCGGCGAAAAACCCATACTCGAAGTGCGGAAGTTATCTCTGGAAGGACATTACAGCGATATCGATTTTTCCATAAAGGCAGGAGAGATTCTGGGGATCACGGGGCTTCTGGATTCCGGAAGAACGGAACTTGCACTGTCGTTGTTTGGCGTAAAACCGGCTGACAGCGGAAAGATTCTGATCCACGGGGAGGAGACGGAACTGAAAAGCCCGCAGGATGCGATTGCGAAGAGAATCGGTTTTGTACCGGAAGACCGCCTGAGCGAAGGGCTGTTTTTATCCCAGAGTATCGGAGACAACATTATTATTTCCGAAATTGACAATCTGACAAAAGGGAAGCTGGTGGACAGAAAGAGGACGGAAGAAGAGATCGACCGGTGGGTAAAGGAACTTTCCATTGCGACACCGGACGCGAACAATGCTGCCTCTACGCTGTCAGGCGGAAACCAGCAGCGTATCGTACTTGCAAAGTGGCTGGCATGTGAACCGGAACTGCTGATCCTGAACGGCCCGACGGTGGGTGTGGATATCGGTTCAAAGCATGATATTCATGCTATTTTGCAGTCCCTGGCAGAAAAGGGGATGGCCGTTATCATTATTTCGGATGATTTGCCGGAGATTCTCGAAAACTGTTCCAGGATTATGACTTTGAAAGACGGAAAACTGTCCGGAGAATTTTCGGCTGCCGAGGCAACTGAAAAACAGATTCTGGACAAAATGATGTAGGAGGGTGGAAGGATGCAATTAAAAACAAATAAGCTGTTAAAGCAGAATGAAACCTACATATTTTTGATCATCTTAGCTCTGTCATTTTTGATTCAGATACGGTCGGGACAGTTTTACACTTCCAATAATATTGTGGATATTATGTCGGCGATGATCGTGCCCGGGCTTTTTGCCATCGGAGAATTTCTTGTAATTCTTTCCGGCGGTATCGATGTGTCTTTCCCGGCGCTTGCATCTCTGACAGCCTATGCCACGACAAAGATGTTCCTGGATATGGGGTATGAGGGCAGCGTATTTCTGCCGCTTATCGTGGCGATTCTGATCGGCGCGGTACTCGGTGCAATCAACGGATTCTTTGTGGGATATCTGAATCTCCCGGCAATGATCGTCACACTGGGAACTGCCAGCGTATTTAAAGGATTTATGCAGGGAACGCTGGAATCCAAGCAGCTTGCGGTAATTCCGACGGGTATGAAGGACTTTGGCACGGTGGCGCTCTATACGGCTACCAATTCCCAGAGCGGACTTTCTTCGAGGCTGCCGGTTGCATTTTTGATGTTTGTTGCGGTTATCATACTTGCCTTCTTTATATTGAAATATACCATGTTTGGCAGAGGGATCTATGCCATCGGCGGAAACGAATCGGCAGCATATAATGCGGGCTTCCGTGTGAAATGGACCAAATTTTTGCTGTATGTATTTGCCGGAATTGTAGCAAGTATTGCCGGCATTATCAGAGTGTGTATGATGCAGCAATGCCATCCCACCAATATGCTGGGGATGGAGATGAACATTATCGCCGGCGTGGTGCTCGGCGGAACGGCTATCGTAGGCGGTAAGGGAACCATGACAGGCTGTATTTTGGGAACATTACTGATCGTACTGGTAGAAAACTCCATGATTTTGATCGGCGTGCCGGTAGTCTGGAAAAATGTATTTGTGGGATTGCTCATTGTGATCGGAACGATCATCAGTGCATATCAGTCGTCTCATTCCGGAATGGGCAAGGGACACCATAAAAAAACGAAGGAGGCGGCATAATGGCGGAAAAGATAAAAAAGTCTATGAAACAGGATGTTCATATCTGGCGGCTTATTGTGATTATGCTGGTATGGTTTGTTTTCATAGGGATCACAAAAGGTTCCAAATTTTATACGATAGTAAACTTCCAGACCATGTTTGCCCAGTTCCCTGAGTTTGGCCTGATGTCTCTGGGTGTTATGGTCTGTATGATCACAGGCGGAATTGACTTATCTACCGTGGGCGTTGCAAATGTTACTTCTATCACCATGGCACTTTTTATGAGAAGCCTTGCAAACGAGAGCGGGGAACTTGCGGCGGCTATGATTCCGGTCGTATTTTTACTCGCGATTTTGATGGGAGCCGCGGCAGGCACAATAAATGGTATTCTGGTGGCAAAATGTAAAATACCGCCCATCCTGGCAACCCTTGGAACAAGTGAATTGCTTACCGGAGTAGGAATTGTTCTGACAAACGGCAGCGCTATCAGTGATTTCCCGAAGACTTACGCGTTTATTGTCAATAACCGGGTGGCGGGGATTCCCGTGCAGTTTCTGATCTTTGCAGTGGGAGCTGCTGCGGTGTGGTTTTTGATGAAAAAGACTACATACGGTAAAAAGATCATTCTGATGGGCAGCAGCCAGAACGTGGCAAGATACAGCGGCCTGCTGGTGGATTGGATCTTAATAAAGACTTATCTGATTTCGGGCATCTGTTCCGCCCTGGGCGGCATGATCATGCTGGCAAATTATAATTCCGCCAGAGCGGATTATGGTTCTAATTATACACTGCAGTGTATTATGATCGTGGTGCTCGGCGGTGTGAGCCCTAATGGCGGAAAAGGAAAGATCAGCGGCGTTCTTCTGGCTATCTTCCTGGTACGTGCGTTGGAGACAGGCATCAATCGTTTCCCGCAGATCAGCAGTTACTATATTTCGTTAGTCTGGGGTGCGGTACTTCTGCTTGTTATGGTAATGAACTATTTTACGGATAACCATATTAAACTGTTCAAAAGGAAAGCGGCATCATAAACAAAAAAAGATATTTATATGGCAGAAATGAGGAAAAGGATGAAGACAATAAAAGATAAACAAATATTGGTAGGAGCAGATTTTGCAGGCTATCCTCTAAAGGAAGCGGTGGTGGCGCATTTAAAGAAAAAGGGCTGGACCGTGACGGATGTAGGTGTTCGGGCAGACAGCGATGAAAATGATACGGATCTGATGTTCCATCGTATCGGCTTACGGGTTGGCAGCATGATCACCGAAGGTGAGTTTGAGAGAGCACTGATTTTCTGCGGCACGGGTATGGGGATTCATATTGCGGCGAGCAAATGTCCCGGCGTGCATGCGGGGGTGGTGGAAAGCGTTCCGGCGGCGCTGCGTGCTATCACCGGAAACGGTGTGAATGTACTTGCCATGGGGGCGTTTTATGTGGCGCCGCAGATGGGCAAGGACATTGCGGATGCTTATCTGACGCATGATCTGGGTGATACTTATGAATGGTGGCCTAACTTTTATGAGTTCCATAAACTGGCGATCGACGAACTGGATGCGTTTGACTATGAAGCTTATAAGGCAAACGGCTTTAAGGTAGAGCATTTGGGAGACTATCCGCTGGAGTTAATGGACAATCCGAATGTGTGATGAGAGGTTAAAAATTATGGCAAAAAAAGTATTATTTGCGGGTGAATCCTGGATGGCAACGGTTACGGAGGTGAAAGGCTTTAACGCTTTTTCCGCGTCGAAATATGAAACCGGCCTGGGATGGATTGACAAGGCAATCGAAAAGGCGGGGTATGAACTTGTCTATATGCCGAGCCATATAGCAGCGGATCATTTTCCCTATACAATGGAAGAACTGAAGGAATATGCGTGTGTTGTGCTGTCTGATATCGGCGCTGATACGCTTCTGATACCCACGGAGACGTTTTCGACGGGCAAAAGATTTCCGAACCGCTGTCAGCTTCTGAAAGATTATGTACTTCAGGGCGGCGGCTTGCTGATGATCGGAGGCTATATGACGTTTACGGGTATCGGCGGTCAGGGAAAATGGTGGGCGACTCCCGTGCAGGACGTTTTGCCGGTGCAGCTGCTTACCTGCGATGACAGAATGGAGCACTGCGAAGGCGTCTCGGCTGAAAGCGTGGATGCCGGACATCCCGTTTTAAACGGAATACAGGGAGAGTGGCCGCCTGTGCTTGGCTATAATAAGAGCATTTTAAAAGAAGGCGCAGAGCTGGTGGCGACTCTTTGCGGAGATCCGTTTATTGCTTTCGGAAACTATGGCGAGGGAAGAACGGGCGTATTTTCCAGCGACTGTTCCCCACACTGGGCACCGAAGGAATTCTGTGACTGGGAAGGCTATGACAGGCTGTTTAAAAATATCATAGACTATATTGTGCGATAGATAGAAAAAAATAAAACGGGCAGATGCTTTATTGTGAGATGGGCATTTGCTCGTTTTTATAATTCTATGATCTGCCGGATTTGTCCGCTCTAATATATTCGAGAAATCTCTCCGCATCGTAACTCATCACCAGCCAGTCAGGAAAATCAAAAACTTCCCGGCAGGCGTTCAGCAGAATTTCGGAACCTTTCACATTTCCCACATTCTTTGGGCCGTGGCTGTCGCTCGAGAGCAGCACGGGCACTTCATAACGCATACACTGATAGAGCATCCGGATATTGTTTTCGATCGTATTGCCGCGGTAGCCACCGGGCATGATGGAAGTGTTGTTGATTTCCATCATCACATGATGGGCGGCGGCGGCTTCCGCCAATGCCTTATAATCCACAGGGAATTTCACATCGTCACAATGCCCCACAATGCGTACCTTCGGCTTTTCCATGGCACCGATATAGGCGTTGGTATTTTCGAGCATATTGCCGGGGACAATATTTTTGGTGTGCATACTGATAACGGCATAGTCCATACCGCTTAAAATGCCGTGCTCTAAATCGACTCTGCCGGAATAGTCCAGGATATTCAGTTCTACGCCGTAAAGCATTCGTATGCCGCAGCGCATCTTCGGCGCCATCTGCAGATTCTTAAAATAAGAAGGCGTTCCCGCACAAAGTGTAGCGGGACCATGATCTGAGATACCAAGCAGGGAAAGTCCCTGTTTTTTTGCCGCCTTTGCCATATCCGCTATGGTACAGGCGGTACCGTGTCCGCTGGAAATAGAATGGGTATGTACATCAAGCTGAATCATAATAGTCCCCTCAATAATATCATAGTACGCCCGAATATGTGGTTTGTCAATAAAAATAACAAGAAACCACAAAAATTATTTGAAAAACCAAAAAAACGTTCAAAAAAATATGACTATTTCATTGACTTTGATGGGTGTGGAGCGTATAATGAGAACAAGTTATTGGGGAAAAGGAGGAAGCAGAAAATGAAATATTATTCGGAGACAATTCCGAAGAGCGAGAGAATCACCCGATTAGTGGAACATCTCTATGCTAAAATGCCGGAAATTGAAGCTTCGAGAGCCGTGCTGATTACGGAGTCCTATCAGCAGACGGAACATGAGCCGATGGTCATCAGGCGTGCGAAAGCGTTTGAACATATTCTGGATAATATACCGATTATTATCCGGGATGAAGAGCTGATCGTTGGCTCCACGACGATCGCGCCCAGAGGCTGTCAGACTTACCCGGAGTTTTCCTGGGAATGGCTGGAGGCTGAATTTGAGACCGTGGAGACGAGGGCGGCAGATCCCTTCTATATTTCGGATGAAACGAAGAAGAAGCTGCATGAGGCAAATCGGTATTGGAAGGGAAAAACGACCAGTGAACTCGCGACGGCTTATATGGCGCCGGAAACCCTGACGGCGATGGCTCATAACGTCTTTACGCCGGGGAACTATTTTTATAACGGGGTAGGGCATATCACCGTAAAATATGAGCAGGTGCTGGAGATTGGTTTCGAGGGAATTATCAGGATCGCGGAAGAACACCTTGCGAACTGCAAAGTGGGAGATGGC
Source organism: Lachnospiraceae bacterium (assembly GCA_022799355.1). Taxonomy (GTDB): domain Bacteria; phylum Bacillota; class Clostridia; order Lachnospirales; family Lachnospiraceae; genus 1XD8-76. The sequence goes on from JAAWOG010000006.1 coordinate 81,922, forward strand.
GACTATGCGAAACGTTCTCGTTTTCTGCAGGCGGTGATTATAAGCTGTAAGGCGGTGATCCGTTATGCGGAGCGCTATGCGAAGCTGGCGGCGGAGATGGCGGGAAGGTGCGGTGATCCCGGGAGGAAGGCGGAACTGCTGAAGATTTCCGCAAACTGCGCAAGAGTACCGGCCAAAGGGGCTGAGAACTTCTATGAGGCATGTCAGAGTTTCTGGTTTGTGCAGCAGCTTCTGCAGCTCGAGTCCAGCGGGCATTCCATCTCTCCGGGACGGTTTGACCAGTATATGTATCCTTATTTTAAGAAGGATCTGGACAAGGGAGCCATCACCAGAGAGTTTGCGCAGGAGTTGATGGACTGCATCTGGGTGAAGTTAAATGACTTGAATAAATGCCGTGATGCGGCAAGTGCGGAAGGATTTGCGGGCTACAGCCTGTTCCAGAACCTGATCGTGGGCGGACAGGATGAGAACGGAATTGATGTGACAAACGATCTGTCCTTTATGTGCATCACCTGCTCCATGCATGTCTTTTTGCCTCAGCCGTCCTTATCTATCCGGGTATGGAACGGTTCCCCGCAGGATCTGCTGATTCATGCGGCCGAGCTGACAAGGACCGGTATCGGACTGCCGGCTTACTATAATGATGAAGTGATTATTCCGGCGCTGATGAGCAGAGGGCTGACGCTGGAAGATGCCAGAACCTACAATATCATCGGCTGCGTGGAACCACAGAAAGCCGGAAAGACCGAAGGCTGGCATGATGCGGCGTTCTTCAACATGTGCCGTCCTCTGGAGTTCGTATTTACGAACGGTTATGACAAAGGGGAGCCGGCAAGCATTCAGACCGGCGATGTGGAGAGTTTTACAACCTTTGATGAGTTCTATGACGCTTATAAAAAGCAGATGGACTATCAGATATCCCTGTTGGTCAACGCGGATAATGCCATCGACCAGGCGCATATGGAAAGATGCCCGCTGCCTTTTGAGTCCTGTATGGTGGACGACTGTATGGCGAGAGGGATGTCTTTGCAGGAAGGCGGAGCCGTCTATAACTTCACGGGACCTCAGGGCTTTGGTATCGCCAATGTGGCGGATTCTCTGTACGCCATCAAAACCCTGGTGTTTGATGAACATAAAGCGACGCTGGGAGATTTCAGGCGGGCACTGGCGTTAAACTACGGCAAGGGTTTTGACGAGATTACCGTGGCGGAGATGACGGCGCAGATCGTGCAGGAACTGAAACAGGCGGGGAGAGATGTTTCGGATGAGGATATTGCCGTAATAGCAAAAACGATTATGGATACCAAGCTCTCCGACAAGGACCAGGCAATGTGCGACAATCTGTACGATATGATTGACGCGCTGCCCAAGTTCGGAAACGATATCGAGGAAGTGGACGCACTGGCAAGAGATGCGGCGTATACTTATACAAAACCTGTGGAGAAATATGAAAATCCCAGAGGCGGTATATTCCAGGCGGGCGTATATCCGGTATCGGCAAACGTACCGTTAGGCGGGCAGACCGGCGCCACACCGGATGGAAGACTGGCTCATAAACCGGTGGCGGACGGTGTTTCACCCTCATCGGGAAAGGATGTGCACGGGCCTACGGCGGCGGCAAACTCGGTGGCAAAATTAGACCATGGCATTGCCAGCAACGGCACGCTGTTCAACCAGAAATTCCACCCGTCCGCATTAAGCGGCGAGGAAGGGCTGAATAACTTTGTCTCCCTGATCCGTTCCTATTTTGATCAGAAGGGAATGCATATGCAGTTTAACGTGGTGTCCAGAGAGACGCTTCTGGATGCACAGCAGCATCCGGAGAATTACAAGCATCTGGTAGTCCGGGTGGCAGGATACAGTGCGCTCTTTACCACGCTGTCAAGATCCCTGCAGGATGATATTATCGCCAGGACGGAACAGGGCTTTTGAGCAGGCGGGAAGGAAGAGTTGAGAAAACGGAGGACATAGTTATGGAAATGGCTCGAAATGCCGGGGACATGGATTTTCCGGGCTTATACGAAAATCAAACGCCTGTTCCAAACAGATCCGACAAAGGGTATCTTCATACGAAAGGGAGAATTTTTGATATACAGCGCTATTCCATCCATGACGGGAAGGGTATCCGTACCATTGTATTTTTGAAGGGCTGTGTGCTCCGGTGCAAATGGTGCTGCAACCCGGAATCTCAGGAATATCAGATCCAGACGATGACGGTGCAGGGAAAGCCGAAAGTGATCGGCAGGGACGTCACGGTGGGAGAGGTGATGGAGACCGTCGTAAAAGACGAGCCTTACTACCGCCGTTCCGGCGGCGGGCTTACCCTTTCCGGCGGAGAGAGCCTCTGTCAGGCGGAGTTTGCCAGAGACCTGCTTCATGCGGCGAAGGCGAGAGGTATGAACACGGCGATGGAAAGCATGGCTGGGCTGCCCTATGAAAAGATTGAAATGCTTCTGCCCTATCTCGATAATTATCTGATGGACATCAAGCATATCGATCCCGGGAAACATAAACGCTTTACCGGAAAAAGCAACGAGCTGATGCTGGAAAATGCCAGAAAAGTAGCGGAGTCCGGGAGGACCAGACTGGATATCCGTGTACCGGTGATACCGACCTTCAATGACCGGCCGGAAGAGATCCGGGCGATCGCGGAGTTTGCGGATAAACTGCCGGGTGTCAAAAAGATACATCTGCTCCCCTATCACAGGCTGGGGCAGGATAAGTATGAGGGGCTTGGCAGGGAATACGAAATGGAGGGCATTCTGCCGCCGGACAATGCGCACATGGAGATGCTGAAGCAGGTAGTGCGGCAGAGTTCTTCCCTGTACTGTCAGATCGGCGGCTAAAGTATGGAAAGGCGGGAATACATTTATGGGTTACACGGATAACTTAAGCCCGGAGGCAAAGCAGCGCATCGTGCAGGAGCTGGTGCCCGGCAGACAGATTACGCTGGCGCATATCATAGCAAACCCGGACCGTGTTTTATATGAAAAGCTGGGACTTGATCCGTCGGTGGATTATGCGAAATCCGCTATTGGTGTGCTGACGGTATCGCCGGCGGAGACAGCGATCATTCTGGCGGACATTGCCATGAAAGCATCCGGCATCGAGCTGGGGTTTGTGGATCGTTTCAGCGGCTCTTTAATCATCACGGGTACGGTTTCCGAGGTGGAGGCGTCGGCACAGGCTATTCTGGATTATGCGGATGAGACGCTGCACTATACGATCTGCGGGATTACAAGAACATGAAGAAGATTATTCTGGTGGGAAGAAGCGAAGCGGGGAAAACTACGCTGACGCAGGCGCTGAAAGGGGAAAAGATACAATATCATAAAACCCAGTATGTGAATTACTTCGATGTGATCATCGATACGCCCGGGGAATATGCTCAGACAGCCCATCTTGGGCGGGCGCTGGCGCTCTATACATACGAGGCGCAGGTGGTCGGGCTGCTGCTGGCGGCGACCGAACCCTATTCCCTGTATCCGCCCTGCATAACCTGCATGACGAACCGGGATACGGTGGGCATTATCACAAAGATCAATGACAAAAAGGCGAATGTGGAGAGAGCGGAGAGGTGGCTGCGGCTGACAGGCTGCAAAAGGATTTTTTATGTGGACTCCAAAACGGGGGAGGGCATTCCGGAGATTCTGGAATATCTGGCGGAAGAGGGGGATGTGTTACCATGGCAAGTGTGAAAAGATTTTCTAAGCGGCTAAAAGACACCCGCGAAGAAAATCTAAATTTCACACAGGAGAATGATCAGGGGATCATTCTCCAGGGGGTGGAATACCGCATGGGAATACAAAAACCAACAAAAACAACACAAAAACATGTTGACTTTGTTGCGAACAGCCCGTATACTAAGGGTATGAAGCAACAGAATCGACTAAAATCAAGGAGGAAAGATTTTTATGCAGAACGAATTCGAAATTAAAAAACAAATCTGTGACATCGGAAAAAGAATTTACAACAGGAACATGGTTGCGGCGAACGACGGTAATATCTCCGTAAAACTGAACGATCATGAGTTTCTGTGCACACCCACCGGTGTTTCCAAAGGTTTCATGACACCGGAGTATATCTGCAAAGTGGACGAGAACGGTAATGTAATTCAGGCAAACAAGGGCTTTAAGCCGTCATCTGAGATCAAGATGCATATGAGGGTTTATGCGAAGAGACCGGACGTAGGGGCGGTAGTACATGCGCATCCTACTTTTGCAACCTCCTTTGCCATCGCAGGTATTCCGCTGACACAGCCGATTATGCCGGAAGCTGTTATTGCACTTGGCTGCGTTCCCATCGCTGAGTACGGCACACCTTCCACAATGGAAATTCCCGATAATGTAGAAAAATATCTTCCTTATTATGATGCGGTTCTGCTGGAGAGCCACGGCGCGCTGACATGGAGCACGGATCTTCTTGCGGCTTACCACAAGATGGAATCCGTTGAGTTTTACGCAGAACTTCTGTACAAGTCCAAAATGCTTGGCGGACCGAAGGAGTTTGATAAGAATACCATCGAAAAACTGTATGAGATCAGAAGAAAGATGGGACTTCCGGGAAAACATCCCGCAAATCTCTGCATGAACAAAGATACCAAGAACTGCCATAACTGCGGCTGTCATGGCGGCAGTGACAACGGCACAGGTTCCGTATCCTCCATGGCAAAGTCCGCAAGCCCTGAGGTAGTGGCTGAGATCACAAAGAAGGTAATGCAGCAGCTTGGGTTATAAAAGCGTGAAGAGAACGGTTGTGGATATGAACCAGGAAGAATTGATTAAGCAGACAATAGAGTCCTATTTAAGCGGCGGGAATAGCCTGCAGGATATGAACCTGAAAACAGCCAATGCCCTGATAGCACGGGTGCAGGAGAGGGCGAAGGAGATGGGGATACCTGTGGTGGCGGCGGTCTCCGACAAAGCGGGACGCCCGGTGGCGGTGCAGTGCATGGACGGCGCCTATATCGGAAGCTACGATGTGGCGCTGAACAAAACCTATACCTGCGTGGCGTTTAAAATGTCCACGGAGGCACTTGGGAAGCTGGCGCAGCCGGGCGAGTCCCTGTACGGGATTCAGTTTACCAATGAAGGAAAGATCGTGATCTTCGGAGGCGGCGAACCGCTTTACCTCGGGGGGAAAATGATTGGAGCCCTTGGTGTGAGCGGCGGCAGCGCCGAGCAGGACACTGCCCTCGCGGCGTATGGAAAGGACATCTTAAAGGAGGTAGTAACGTGCCTATAAGTGAAAGTATGGTACAGGATATTGTATCAGAAGTTTTGGCAAAAATGCAGATTGCTGACAGCCCTTCCGGCAAGCACGGCATATTCAAGGATATGAATGAAGCCATCGCGGCAGCCCAGAAAGCGCAGAAAATTGTCAGGAATCTGTCCATGGATCAGAGAGAGAAAATTATCTCCAATATCCGTAGAAAGACACATGAAAGTGCTGAGATCCTTGCGAGGATGGGTGTGGATGAGACAGGGATGGGCAACGTGCCCCACAAGATCTTAAAACACCATCTGGTGGCAGATAAGGTGCCCGGCACGGAAGATATTACAACGGAAGCATATTCGGGCGATAGAGGGCTTACCCTTGTGGAGATGGGGCCTTTCGGCGTGATCGGTGCCATCACACCCAGCACGAATCCGTCCGAGACGGTGCTCTGCAACGCCATGGGAATGATCGCAGGCGGTAATACGGTGGTATTCAACCCCCATCCCCAGGCAATGAAGACAACCATGTATGCCATCAATCTGGTGAACGAAGCTTCTTTAGAGGCGGGCGGTCCCGATAACGTGGCGTGTTCGGTAGAAAAACCGACACTGGCAACCAGTGACATCATGATGCACCATCCGGCAATCCAGCTCATTGCTGCAACCGGCGGTCCGGGCGTTGTGACGGCGGTATTATCTTCCGGCAGACGCGGTATCGGTGCGGGTGCAGGCAATCCGCCGGCACTGATCGATGAGACGGCGGATATCAGGAAAGCGGCGGCGGACGTGGTAAACGGCTGTACTTTTGATAATAACCTGCCCTGTATCGCGGAGAAAGAGATCGTGGCGGTGGAGAGTATTATCGATGAGCTTCTTCACTACATGGTGAATGAGCAGGGCTGTTACCTGGCATCAAAAGAAGAGCAGGATAAGCTGGCGGCAACGGTGATCACACCGAAGGGAACACTGAACAGAAAGTGCGTGGGACGTTCCGCGAAGGTTCTGCTTTCCATGATCGGGGTGGAAGTACCGGATAATATCCGCTGCATCACCTTCGTGGGAGAAAAGGAACATCCGCTGATCACTGAGGAACTGATGATGCCGATTCTCGGTATTGTTCCGGCAAAGGATTTTGAGGACGGCGTGGAAAAGGCGGTATGGCTTGAGCACGGCAACCGTCATTCGGCACATATTCATTCAAAAAATGTAGATCGTATCACGAAATATGCAAAGGCGCTTGATACGGCAATCCTTGTGAAGAACGGGCCTTCCTATGCGGCTCTGGGCTTCGGCGGCGAGAGCATCTGTACGTTTACGATCGCCAGCAGAACAGGGGAAGGGCTGACCAGCGCAAGGAGCTTTACGAAAAAGAGGCGCTGCGTGATGACCGACAATTTGTGCATCAGGTAAAAAAAGTTTCCGCTCTGCCTGATAGGGTATCAGGAAGACTGAGGCGGAACCGGAATGGAGGTATAGATAGAGATGGCAGTAAATTCAAATGACGTTGAGCAGATCGTCAGACAGGTACTTGCCAGCATGACTGACGGCAGTGTGAAAAGCGCTGCGCCGGCAGCGGCTCCCGCGGCGGGCAGTGTTCCCAAAACGGGGAAGGTTGCGGTACTTACGGCACTGAAGCACTTTGATATCAGAGAATATCCGATTCCCGAAGTGGGCGATGACGATATGCTGGTGAGAGTGGAAGGCTGCGGCGTATGCGGTACGGATGCTCACGAATATAAAAACGATCCCTTCGGTTTGATCCCTGTGGCACTGGGACATGAGGGAACCGGTGAGATCGTAAAGATGGGTAAGAACGTGAAGAAGGACAGCGCAGGCAAAGACGTAAAAGTCGGCGATAAGATCGTAACCTGCATGATCTTCAAGGATAACCCGGATATCACAATGTATGACTTAAACAAACAGAATGTAGGCGGTGCGGATGTATACGGTCTGCTGGCAGAGGACGCATCCAACTTTAACGGCTGGTTTGCGGAGTATATTCTGATCAGAGGCGCACTCGGCTCCACATTCTTTAACGTAAGCGATCTTGATCTGGATTCCCGTATTCTGATTGAGCCCTGCGCAGTACTGATTCATGCTGTGGAGAGAGCAAAAACAACAGGAATTCTCCGGTTTAACAGCCGGGTGGTTGTACAGGGATGCGGACCGATCGGCCTGATCTGTATCGCAATCTTAAAGACCATGGGTATGGTGAACGTGATCGCGGTGGACGGCAATGAACAGAGGCTGGCGTTCGCGAAACGCCTTGGCGCCGCAGGCAGCGTAAACTTTATGAACTATAAGGGCGTTGAAAACCTGGCAAAGGGCGTGGAAGAGGCATTCGGCGGATATCCTGCGGACTTCGCGTTCCAGTGTACCGGCTCACCGGTGGCACATGCCAACATCTATAAGTTCATCAGAAACGGCGGCGGCCTCTGTGAACTGGGATTCTTTATCAACGGCGGCGATGCGACCATCAATCCGCATTTTGATCTTTGCTCGAAAGAGATCACACTGGTAGGTTCCTGGGTATACACCCTGAGAGATTATGTGACCACCTTTGATTTCTTAAAGAGTGCGAAAGCGATCGGACTTCCGCTTTCAGAGCTGATCACTGACAGATATCCGCTTGAGCAGATCAACGAAGCGCTGGAGAAAAATCTGGCTATGACAGGCCTGAAGATAGCAGTGATAAACAAGTAATCCGGTTAGGAGTATAAGCGATGGAAGAAAAAATGTTAGAGGAAGTGAAAGACGAAAGAGCCGCGGGTATTCTGGAGGTCTTCGGACTTACAACCGCTTTTCTGGCAGCAGATGCAGGCTGTAAGGCAGGCGATGTAACCCTGGAAAACTTCGACAAGAACAAACCGGCAAATGCGGACGCACTTCCGGTTCCACTGCTGGTAACCATTAAATTCCGCGGAACGGTGGCAGACGTGGAAGCAGCCATGGAAGCGGCGAAACAGGTAGCCGCAGACGGAGCGGGGATCGTACAGAGTTACATCATCCCCCGCCCCACATCGGACTGCTGCAAAATGCTGAAACTAAACGCGTTTGATAAACGATGAAAATTATTTGCCCCATGAAGCAAATAATTTTCAGATACTTCGGGAAATCCGAAGGATTTTGCGAAGTATCCCGAAGACACAAAGGGAAATCCAAAGGATTTTGCGAAGTTTCCCGAAAATAACATAGTAAAATAACAAATATAATCAGGAGGAAAAATTCATATGGCACAGGAAGCTTTAGGAATGATTGAAACAAGAGGACTTACCGCTGCAATCGAGGCAGCAGATGCAATGACCAAAGCGGCAGAGGTATCTCTGGTTGGTACGGAGAAGATCGGCAGCGGTCTCGTAACGGTTATGGTTCGCGGTGATGTGGGAGCCGTAAAGGCAGCGGTGGAATCCGGCGCATCCGCAGCAAGCAGGCTCGGTGAGCTGGTTGCACAGCATGTTATTCCCCGTCCTCACAACGATGTGGAAAAGATTTTACCTACTATTTAAGGAGTAACCAATGGGAAACGCATACGGCTTTATTGAAATACAGGGTGTCGTACCGGCTATGACCGCACTGGACATCATGTGCAAAACGGCAGATGTGGAACTGGCTACCTGGGAGCGCAAACTGGGCGGACGACTGGTAACACTGGTCGTACAGGGGGATGTGTCGGCAGTGACACAGGCAGTTGAGACAGCCGCAAAAAACGGTATAAAGAAGCCGGCGGTACAGGGCGTGATCGCAAACCCGCATCCGGAGATTGTTCGGCTGGTGAGAAAATCGGCAAGCAGATTCAAGGATGCGGAAGCACTGGAAAACATGTGATACGCCGAAAATGTAAGTTGTCAGTAATTGATGAAAAACGGGTGAAAACCCTGCCTAAACAAAATGAAGGAGGAAATTCATTATGGCACAGGAAGCATTAGGAATGGTTGAAACAAGAGGTCTGGTAGCATCTATCGAAGCAGCGGATGCTATGTGTAAGGCAGCTAACGTTACGCTGATCGGCACGGAGAAGATCGGCAGCGGGCTTGTAACGGTTATGGTACGCGGCGACGTGGGCGCTGTAAAATCTTCCGTAGAAGCAGGCGCAAACAGCGCAGCAAAATTAGGCGAACTGATCGCTACGCACGTTATTCCCCGTCCTCATAATGATGTGGAAATGATCTTGCCGAAAGTGAAATAGTGCAACAGCTCAGCCGGACGTAATGTGAAGTGAAAAATCATGTGGTGCGTGCTGAGCGTTTGACAAAAGAACTGTAAAACAGCATACACCCGCACAGTGCACAAGACAATTTACAGACGCCAGGCGGCTGTAAATTAGTCTTCGGTATCAGTGTACTGGGAGGGTGTATGCGGTACTGGAATAGAGGTGTCAAATTGGATACAAACAATGTGGAACTGATTACAAAATTGGTGATTGAAGCCTTAAACAAGCAGGAAGCGGAGAAGAGTGAAAAAGGTTTTCTTGTTCCTGTAGGGGTATCCAACCGACATGTTCATTTAACACAGGAACATGTGGAGACATTATTCGGAGAGGGCTACCATTTAACGAAGAAAAAGGACCTGATGGGCGGCCAGTTTGCATCAAATGAACTGGTGACCATCGTCGGCCTGAAACTGCGCGCCATTGAAAATGTCAGGATACTTGGTCCCTGCCGCAGCAGGAGCCAGGTGGAGATCTCGGCAACGGATGCAAGAACACTGGGCATCAAGGCGCCGATCAGGGAATCCGGCAATGTGGCAGGCAGTGCGCCGATCGCTTTGGTGGGACCGAAAGGGGTTTTGTACCTGAACGAGGGCTGTATTGTGGCGCAGCGCCATATACATATGTCCCCGGCGGATGCATCGGCATCCGGCTGTAAGGACGGAGATATCGTATCGGTGGTAGCGGATAACGAAAGAGGAACGGTTTTCAATCATGTAAAGATCCGTGTAAATGAGGCGTTTACACTGGAAATGCATATTGATACGGATGAGGCGAACGCAAGCAGGATTGCGCAGGGTGATACCGTAAGGATCATCAGAAACAGTTGAGAAGGTTTATGTAATAATAAGAGGATGTCCCCGGCGCGGAGTTTCCTTCTGCGTGCCGGGGAGGTATCCGAAAACCGGAAGAAAACCCAAAAAGACTGGAATGGTAAAAGTATGATAGCGGCGAAAGTAGTGGGAAGTATTGTTTCCACAAGAAAGAGCGAGAATTTAATCGGGAATAAGTTTATGATCGTAGAGCCGGTGGAGCGGATGAAGGGGCATATGAATCAGTTTGTGGCGATCGATAATATCGGTGCCGGAATCGGTGAATATGTTCTTGTGGCTCAGGGAAGCGCGGCAAGGATCGGATGTGGTCTGGACACAGCGCCTGTGGATGCGGCGATCGTCGGCATTATTGATGATGCCAGCGGACTGATATAGACAGGGGCGGTTGTTTTAGATTCGGGAGACGGACATGGAATTACAGGAATTAAAGGATCTGCTGCAAAAAAGCGGTATCGTAGGGGCAGGCGGGGCAGGATTCCCCACCTATGCAAAACTGGATGAACGTGCGGAGACAATTCTTTTAAACTGTGCTGAGTGTGAACCTTTGCTGAAGCTGCACAGACAGCTTTTGAAGGAGCATGCCTATGAAATTATGAAGACATTCAGCATGGTGGCGGATACTGTTCATGCGGGCAGCGGAATCATTGGGATCAAAGGTGAATATAAAGAGACAATACGGGCTTTGAAACAGCATATCGGGGAGTTTCCGAAGCTTTCCATCAAGCTTCTGGACAGTGCTTATCCGATGGGGGACGAAGTGGTATTGGTTTATGAGGCGACCGGCAAGGTTATCAGGCCGGGCGGTCTGCCGATAGAAGCGGGTGTAGCCGTATTTAATGTGGAAACGATGTATAATATATATCGTGCGGTGGAGTTCGGCGCGCCGGTGACGGATAAGGTGGTATCTGTCGTGGGAGAGGTGGAACATCCTGTCTCGGTAAGGGTGCCCATCGGATGCAGGATAGAGGATGTGGTGGCTCTGGCGGGAGAAGTGACCACAAAGGAACCGGTATATTTTATTGGCGGGCCGATGATGGGATTTATCGGAGATGCGGATATGCCGGTGACGAAGACGACCAACGCGGTTATCGTACTGCCGAAGGACCATCAGATCGTGCAGCGGAAAAAGAGCAAGGCGTCTCTGGAATTAAAAAGGGCTGCCTCCTCCTGTTGTCAGTGTGAGACCTGTACGAGCCTGTGTCCCAGACATGCGCTTGGACATCCGATTGAGCCGCATCTGTTTATGCGGTCGGCGGCAAATCAGGATTTTCAGCATATTGAAGCATTTTTAAATACATCCTTCTGCAGTTCCTGCGGCGTGTGTGAAATGTATGCCTGCCCTCAGGGGCTGGCGCCGAGAAGCCTGATCGCGGAATGTAAGGACGGATTAAGGAAGGCGGGAGTAAGGCCGCCGGCAGATGTGAAGCCTGCGCCCGTGAAGAAGTCCAGGGAGTACCGGAAGGTGCCGGAGATGCGGCTGGAGGCGAGGCTGGGGCTTTCCGGATACAATGTGCCCGCGCCGCTGCGGGATGAAAGGGCGGATATGGCACATGTTACGGTGAAGATGAGCCAGCATATCGGAGCACCGGCAGTACCGGCAGTGACTGTGGGAGATATGGTAAATGCCGGTGATATTGTGGGAAATCCGGGAAAGGGTTTGAGTGTGGCGATACATGCGCCGATAACCGGACGGGTGATATCTGTGGATAACGGTGCGGTGACGATCCGGAGGGAGAGAGGCTGAAAAGGATAGAGTGCCTGCCGGAAAAGTTTGATTACAGTATGGCTTTAGAAACGTGGAGGATAGATAGATGAGCAGAGCGATTGGAATGATTGAATATAAGACGGTTTCATCCGGTGTGGTTGCTACGGATAATATGGTAAAAACATCTGACGTGGAACTGATCGAAGCGGAGACGGTCTGCCCGGGAAAATATATAGCAATCATAGCGGGAGATCTGAGTGCTGTGGATGCGGCGGTGAAAAATGCCCAGGCTCAGAATGGAGAGAATCTGATCGACAGTTTTGTGCTGGGTAATCCTCACGAATCCATTTTTCCCGCTATTTACGGTACGACTCATCTGGAAAAGGTGCGGGCACTGGGCATTCTGGAAACCTTTGATGCGGCGGCAATCATCCAGGCTGCGGATGCGGCGGCAAAGACGGCTATCGTGGATCTGATCGAACTGCGCATTGCAAAGGGGATGTGCGGAAAGTCCTATATGTTTCTGACCGGCGAGGTGGCGGCGGTGGAGGCTGCTATTGAGAGGGCTGTCGCGGAAGTGGGGCCGAAGGGAATGTATCTGGATTCTTCTGTGATTGCACAGCCAGATGAGCAGGTTTGCAGGTCGGTGCTTTGATTGGAGGCTGTGCGGCGCCGCACGGAATAAGGTTATTGGAGATAAAATATTAAAAGGAGAGACCATATGCTTGCTTTGGAGAGACGTAATTTGATATTGGAGAAGCTGCAGGAAGAGAAGCGGGTGGTGGTCAGTGAACTTAGTCAGTTGTATGGGGTATCTGAGGAGACGATCCGCAGAGACCTGGATAAGCTGGACAAGGACGGACTGGCGGTGAAAAGTTACGGCGGTGCGGTGATCAATGAAAATACCAGTATCGATATGCCTTTTAATATCCGAAAGAAAAAAAATGTGGCGGGGAAACAGAAGATCGCGGAGTTGATCGCAGAGATGATTCAGGACGGCGATCATATTGCGATGGACGCTTCAACGACCAGCGTTTTTATTGCAAAAGCGATCAAACAGAAACAACGAATTACTCTTGTAACCAATTCTATTGAGATTGTGATTGAACTTGCGGATGTCAGTGACTGGGATATAATTTCTTCGGGCGGCAGGCTGAAAGAAGGGTATCTGGCTCTGGTGGGACCTAAGGCGATTGAGGCGCTTGACACTTACAATGTGGAGATTGCCATTGTCTCCGGAAAAGGGTTTGATTTGGAGAGAGGTCTGACGGACAGCAATGAAGAGTTTGCGCAGCCAAAACGGGTTATGATGAAGTCCGCAAAGCACAGAATCGTCGCCGTGGACAAAACAAAATTCGGGAAGGTGGCATTCGCACAGATTGCCGGACTGTCCGAGATGGATATTGTGGTGACGGATGAAAAGCCGGCGGATGAATGGCTGGCGAGATTTAAGCAGATGGGTGTCCGGTGCTATTATCCTGGGAGGTGAAGCGGACCGGAAACCTGACGCGATTACTGCTATTGCAATGTTATTCAGTTAATATTGCAGGACGCCGGGAGGGACATAAAATACTCCGTCGCCACGCTCCCGCCGGCTCTGTCTTTCAAGAGCCTGTGAAACAGTGTAGCGGACACTTAAATGCATGAGCAATTTTTTTGAGGCTGTAAATAATCTTGTGTCTTTAGAGAAATAATCTTTGCTGATAGGAATCAGATATGTAGAAATTCGCTGTCGAATATCATTACTTTTA
>JAAWOG010000036.1 GCA_022799355.1 Lachnospiraceae bacterium
TTTCGCTGATTCTACGGAACCATACTTTTCAGGCTGTAATCTCCTGATACTGCCCTTACCAAAACAGTATAAAATATGTTTGTTTTCTTCTGGCTCATGATTGATACGGAATTCCATCTTGATCACGCCACATAAATTGATTTCACAATGGCTGCATACGACTGTATTATCTGATACAACATCTTTCCATTCTAAATCCTTGAATTGCATTCAATATCTCCTATATTATTTTTTCTTTTAACGGACACCATACAGGGCTTGTTTTCGGTGGATGATCTACACCTAACTTCCCCATATCGTCAATTCTGTCTACATGGTCACAATAATATATCCTGTTATTGTAATCATACATTCTCATAAATTCACATTCAGCGCAATTTTGCGTTCTATTACTCAATTCCATATGTGCTCAATCCTCCCGCAGTCCTTCTATCTTATCAGCCAACACCTCACTTGCATAAAACTTCATTTTCCTATGTTCCGGTACCATACAGTCTTCGCCATTAAAAGGATTAATACCTTTTCTCTCCTTAACCGTCTTCCTCTCAAACTTCCCAAATCCCGTAAATCTCACAGTCTCATTCTCAGCCATATAAACCATAAGTGTCTTAATAAATAACTCTAATCCCCTTCTTGCATCTTTCTTGGTAATCCCACCGATTTCTGACATCCTGTCTATAAATTCTTTCTTAAATACTGCCATTATATTTCTCCCTTCCTATCCCCTTACGGATATTCCCTGTCTTTTTAAATAATCTACTGCCAGTCTTAAAAGTTCTCCATTACCAACCGTTTCACGCATCGTATCATCCCACACATGGGGTTTATGATCTACTTCCATGCCACCATGTGTTCCTTCGTTGCTCCACCTAGCCACCTGATACCCCGATACCCCATAGTTGTTCAAAGAATCATAATCAATATACACACTTGCCCGGACACCGCCTTTATAAGGGTGTGCATCTACTTTCACTGCCGAAAAGAGAAAGTCTTTTGACCTTTGATAGCTCGATGGTTCATAGCCTGAATAATAGTCTTGTAGAAAATAGTTCAGAGTTTCATATACTCTGTCTGCTAACTGATCGACCATTTTTAACATTACCGGTTGTAATGCCTTTGCTAGCTCGTTCATGTTACTTATGTGTTTTGCCATGCTTTCGCCTCCTATCTGGCGCTTCAATCACCATAACATTTTTTGCATTGTAATCACTCCTGTCATTCCGGAACGGTTTATAAGATACAAAATAGCCTGAATCAATATACTCTCCCTCTAAATTGGAATGATGGATGAAATAGGTATTGCCATCATCTCCTCTGATAAATCCAAATCCTCTGTCATGAAAATATCTTGTCACTTTACCATACAATACTCTCTGTCCTCCTTTATGATTTATTGGCACTATGAAATTGATGTTTTAAGTTGTGTGGGATTATGGGCTCAGAATACCCCTGTGATGCTCTGTGAGGCTCATACAGACGTTTTAAGATTGATTGTGGAGTTTTTGTGATTCATTGTTAAACCACATAAATAAGCCCTCTGACAATCATATTTCTAATTGCTAGAGGACTTATTTAAATGTCCTAACATATAAAATTATCACGATGTACAGAATTTCTCCTTTCTCCTCATTAAAATTCAAGTTGTTCCCTCAGAGGTTCCCTCACTTTTTTCACTTCATAAAAACCTCTTTCCGCAAAAATAAAAAATGCCACAAACCTCGTAAATTCAAGGTTTCCAGCATCCTTTAGGGTTGGGCTGTCATAAACAGTCGCAGCTGATAGGGGAATCGAACCCCTGTTTCCGCCGTGAGAGGGCGGCGTCTTGACCGCTTGACCAATCAGCCATTTTGTTGTGCTTGTGTATCGCACTTGATTATCTTATTACATTTTTCTAAAAAATGCAAGTACTTTTTTAAAATTTTTTCTTTTTTCTTTTGACTATTTTTTCTTTTAACTATTTTCTTTTTGGGAACCTTTTGGATCAGGGCAGGATTTTACTCCTACCCCACCTTTACAAAATCAAACAAACTGATCTGGTTGCTCTCCGGCAGATCCCCCAGAATCCCCAGATCCCCAAGCTGATCCGCCATTGTCTTTCCGACCTTCGCCCGTTCCTTAAAATCATCTTTTGACAGGAACTGTCCCTGCTTTGCCGCCTCGCAGATCGCATATGCCGCTTTTTCTCCGAGTCCGTCGATACTGCTGAAAGAAGGCAGCAGCTTCCCGTCCACAATCTGAAACAGCCTTGCGTCGGACCGATACAGATCAATGGGCAGAAATTCAAACCCTCTGGCATACATCTCCTGCACGATCTTCATATCACGCATGGAATCCTGTTCTTTTTTAGAGAGCTGATCCTTCCCTCTTTTTTTATAATCATTCAATATATGCTCTAAATGTTCCCTCCCCTGACACATGATCTCATAGGAAAACGCCGAAGCCCTGATGCTGAAAAACGCCGCATAATAAGCAAGAGGATGATACACCTTGCAGTAAGCAATGCGCCACGCCATCATCACATACGCCGCCGCATGGGCTTTCGGAAACATGTACTTGATCTTTTTGCAGGACCAGATATACCAGTCCGGCACCTGGTTCGCCTCCATCGCCTCCTCCCACTCCGGACGAAGCCCTTTCCCTTTCCGCACGCTCTCCATGATCTTAAAAGAAAGCGCCGGATCTAATCCCATATGGATCAGGTAGATCATAATATCATCACGACAGCAGATCGCCGTGGAGATTGTCGCCTTCCCCTCCTCGATCAGCGTCTGGGCATTGCCCAGCCATACGTCCGTCCCATGCCCCAGGCCGGAGATCCTGATCAGATCCGAAAAATGCTGGGGCTTTGTATCAAGCAGCATCTGAATAACAAACTCCGTCCCGAACTCCGGAATACCAAGGGAACCCACCGGGCAGCCGCCGATATCCCCAGGTGTAACGCCCAACGCTTCGGTAGATGTAAACAGGCTCATCACCGCCTTGTCGTCCAGCGGGATCGTAGTGGGATCAAGCCCCGTCAGATCCTGCAGCATACGGATCATGGTAGGATCATCATGCCCCAGAATATCCAGCTTCAACAGGTTGTGGTCGATGGAATGATAATCAAAATGAGTCGTTACAATATCCGTTGTCATATCGTTCGCCGGATGCTGCACCGGTGTAAATGAATTGATATCCTCCCCCACCGGCAGCACCACAATACCGCCCGGGTGCTGTCCCGTGCTTCTCCTGATACCGGTACATCCCTGAACAATCCTGTCGATCTCACAGTTCCGTTTATGTATCTCGTGTTCATCATAATAATTTTTCACATAGCCGAAAGCGGTCTTATCCGCCATCGTCGCAATCGTCCCCGCCCGGTAAGTCTGCCCGTGGCCAAAGATCACCTCCGTGTATTTATGTGCCTTACTCTGGTACTCCCCGGAGAAATTCAGATCGATATCCGGCTCCTTGTCCCCCATAAACCCAAGGAATGTCTCAAAGGGAATGTCAAACCCATCCTTCACCAGCATCTCCCCGCATTTCGGGCACTTTTTATCCGGCATATCACAACCGGCGCCTCCTACAAAGGCTTTCACTTCCTCGGAATCAAAATCGTAATAGAAACAATGGGGGCACCTGTAGTGAGGACTCAGCGAATTTACTTCCGTAATTCCCGCAAGGAACGCCACAAAGGAAGAACCTACGGAACCCCGGGAGCCCACCAGATATCCGTCCTCCACCGACTTCCACACCAGCTTCTGGGCAATAATATACATCACCGCAAAGCCGTTGTTGATAATGGAACCCAGTTCTTTTTTCATTCTCGCTTCCACGATCTCAGGCAGCGTATCGCCGTAGAGTTCATGGGCTTTATCATAACAGATCCTCGTCAGCGTCTTATCCGAATCCGGAATGATCGGCGGACACTTATCCGGCCGCACCGGAGACATGGTATCCACCATATCCGCGATCAGGTTGGTGTTGGTGATCACAATCTCCTCCGCCTTATCGCTGCCCAGGTACTGGAACTCCTCCAGCATTTCCTCCGTGGTACGCAGATAGAGCGGCGCCTGGTTGTCCGCATTCTCATACTTTCTCGCCGCCATGATGATCCTGCGGTAAATCTCATCCTCCGGATCAAGAAAATGCACATCGCAGGTTGCCACCACCGGCTTGTGGAATGTCTCCCCCAGCTCCACCACTTTTCTATTCAGATCTTTGATGTCCTCAAAAGAATGCACATTTTCAATCCGTTCGGACTCTATCATAAACTCATTGTTGGAAAGAGGCTGTATTTCCAGATAATCGTAAAAATTCGCAATACGGGCAAGCTCCGTCTCCTCTCTTCCGTCCAGCAGCGCTTTATAAAGTTCCCCCGCCTCACAGGCGCTGCCGATGATCAGCCCCTCCCGGTACTTCTGCAGTTCGCTCTTTGGTATTCTGGGCCTTCTGCTGAAATAATCCAGATGGGCTTTGCTGACAAGGGTATACAGATTCGTCCTGCCCACATTGTTTTTTGCCAGAAGGATCACATGGTAGGTCGCCATCTTTTTGATGATCTCAGGATTTGAACGCCCCGCCTCCGTAAGCTGTCCAAGGCTTACTATACCGCGCTCCGAAAGCATCCGCAAAAACGCCAGATACATTTCCGCGGTGCATTCCGCATCGTCCACCGCCCTGTGATGGTTTTCCAGGGAAAGATGCAGTGTTTTTGCCACCGCATCCAGGGTATGCTTCGCCTGCCCCGGCAGAAGGAGCCTCGCGATGCCCATCGTATCCAGATAGGTAAACTCCCTTGCTATCCCGAGCCTTCTTGCGTTTTCTTTGATAAAGCTCATATCAAACCCGGCATTGTGGGCAGCCAGCACGGCACCCCCGCAAAAATCCAGAAATTCCGGCAGCACCTTCTCAATGGTTTCCGCATCCACCACCATGCTGTCATTGATACTTGTAAGCTGCTCTATCCTGAAGGGTATGGGACGCTCCGGATTCACAAAACTTGAAAAGCGCTCCTTCACTTTTCCGTCCTTCACCTTCACCGCCCCGATCTCTATGATCCGATCATTCACCGGTGAAAATCCCGTCGTCTCAATATCAAAAACCACAATCTCATCGCTTAAAAGCTGCCCTTTGTCACCGCTGACAAGAGGATTTAAGTCATCTACCAGATATCCCTCCACGCCATAGATCACCTTGAAGAAATCAAACTTATCCGGCTCTTCCTCCCCCGCCTCTTTTCGTTTCGCCTTCTCCGCCTTCCAGAGATCCTCCCAGACGTGATTTGCATCGGGAAAGGACTGCAGTACACCGTGATCGGTGATCGCAATCGCGGGCATCCCCCACTGGTACGCCCGTTTCACGATGTCCTTCACCTCAGAAACCCCATCCATATCGCTCATCTTCGTATGACAGTGCAGTTCCACCCGTTTTCTTACGCTGTTGTCCATCCTCCTTGTTGTAAAATCCGGAATCTTTTTGATGCCGGCGATGGATGAAAGTCCCAGTTCGTGGTCAAACTTATCCATCATCGCAACACCCTTGATCTTTAAAAAGTTTCCTTTCTGCAAAGCCTCTTTGATCTCTCCGACCTGTTCCGTTTTTACAAATATTTTTGCGCCGATGGTATCGGTCAGATCCGTAACCGTAAAAATCAGAATGGTTTTTTCTATCTTCGCAATCTCCCGCTCATCATAGGATAACACTTTCCCACGGATGATCACTTCGCCGATCTCATCTGTGATATTTTCAATCGGAATATGATCTCCTTCAAAATCCCTGCCGAAAACAACATCCGGATTTTCGGAGCGCTTAAGCGGACGTGCGGCATCTCTGTCCTGCCTTCTGCCGGCGCCTCCCTGCCCGCGGCTTCTGCCTGCCCCGCCAAAGGAGGGCGTACCCTGGATTCGTCCTTTACCCCCGCCATTCTCCGCCGCGCCGCCTTTTCCCGCCGCGCTAACTATGCCGTCACCGGCACTTCCCGCGGGCATCGGTGCACCCGGAATCTCCTCCCCGGCAAAGCCATCCTCATCCGCGCCTTTTCTTGTCATGGCGACGATCTCCGCCACTTGATTTTCGATCTTCTGTTCCTGTTCCGCTTTGTGTTTTCTTTCCTTCTTCTCCCGGTAGTCGGCTTCAATCTGTGCTTTCATTCCGCAGCGCTCCTGAAATATCTTTTCCAGAATCCGTACCAGTTCTCCCTCCTTCTCTCTTGCCAGAACGGATTCCTCCAATACCACCTTTACCGTCTGCCCATCCGGGTAGGAAATCTGCGCATTTTTAAAAAGGCTGTATTCCATCGGGGACAGTTCCCGCAGTTCCTGCATGATGCTCTTGTGATATGCCTCCATCAGCTTTTCCGGGGTATACAAAGAAGAGAGATGAAATCTCTCATAGATTTTTACAACCGTTACCGCCCGGGGAAATAGCTGGTTTTTTATCTCCCGCTCCAGCGCCCATATCTTATCCTTTTCGATCAGATGTTCACTGCCCAGATAAATGCGCAGAATGCTCCTGTCCTTCGGCGCAGAAATACGCTCCACCTGCACTTTCTCAAACAGTGCTTTCATCTCCCCCTTCAGCCGCAGGGTTGGAAATACGTCTTCAAATAGTTTCATCCGCTTTGATCTCCTATCTGGTCTGATACTCCCAGTTCAGCAGTTCCTGCCGCAAAGCTTCCAGCAGTTCCTCTTCCGGTACTTTTCTGATGATCTCTCCCTTTTTGATCAAAAGCCCTTCCCCGATTCCGCCGGCAATCCCAATATCCGCTTCCTTCGCCTCTCCGGGGCCGTTGACCACGCAGCCCATCACGGCAACTTTGATATCCAGCGGAAAATCCGCCGTCATCTTTTCCACCTCACCGGCAAGCCTGATCAGATCTATCTTTGTCCGCCCGCAGGTAGGACAGGAAACCACCTCTATACCGCCCTTTCTGAGCCCGAGTGTCCTGAGGATCAGTTTCGCAGAACGAATCTCCTCCACCGGATCGCCGGTCAGGGAAACCCGGATCGTATCCCCGATGCCCTGATGCAGGATCAGCCCCAGCCCGATTGCCGACTTGATATTGCCGCTCGTCACCGTACCGGACTCCGTAATGCCCACATGGAGCGGGTACGGTGTTTTATCCGCCAGCAGTTCATGCGCCTTCACGCACATTAAGACATCCGAGGACTTGATACTGATTACAAGATTGTCATAATCCATATCTTCTATCATATGTACCTTATCCAGGGCGCTCTCCACAATTCCCTGAGCCGTTACGCCGTGGTATTTTTCCACCAGTTCCTTCTCCAGGGAACCGCTGTTTACACCTACCCGGATCGGAATCTGCCGCTCCTTCGCCGCATCCACGACAGCCTTCACTTTCTCCCTGCCGCCTATATTCCCCGGATTAATGCGGATTTTATCGGCTCCGTTCTCCATCGCCGCAATTGCCATCTTATAGTCAAAATGAATATCCGCCACAAGGGGAATCGTGATCTGTTTTTTGATTTCCTTAAGCGCCGCCGCCGCCTCATAGGTCGGCACCGTACAGCGGATGATCTCACAGCCCGCCGCCTCAAGCCGTCTGATCTGCGCCGCTGTCGCTGCGATATCCTCCGTCGGCGTGTTCGTCATGGACTGAATCGCAACAGGGCATCCCCCGCCGATCATGCGCCCCCCGATATTGACTTTTCTGGTCTGTTCTCTGTATGTCATCATGTTAAACTTCCTTCCCTTTTCCGTTCCTTATACTTTACCACATTACACGCCTCTGCACCAGATAGATTTCTTCTGCTCCCATCTCTCACTTCTCCGCCGGCAAACCCACTCTGCCAGTTTCAGCCACAGATACCCGATCAGAAACCGCACCGCCAACGGAAAAAAGACCTGTTTGTACCATATTATATATACCGCCGCATATAGAAAACAGAATTTCATCACCTCCTGCGCACGATATGCGAAAACCCTTCCCCGCCCTGCTCTTTTATACCTCTTCCAGTCCGCCAGAAAAGCCCCCGCCGTCGCATAGCGCTTCTCCCTCTCCGGTTTCAGGCAGCGCCTCACCGCCCGCCGCATTCCTTCCGGCATCCTGCTCATCTCCATCACATTCTCCGCCGCCGGACGGCTTTTCAGACTATCCTTCCCCTCCATTACGGCATACAGGACAGCGCCCAATCCGTAAATATCCGCCCGTTCATCCACCACTCTCCCCTCCCACTGCTCGGGAGCCGCATAGCCAAAGGTACCCACTCTCTTATTTCGGCATATCTCCTCCCCGAGCCGCACCGCCGCCCCCACATCCACCAGCCGCAGCGTTTTATCCGGCAATACCATAATATTTTCCGGCTTCAAATCCCGGTACAGCACTTTAGGATTTCCGCTGTGGAGCTTATTAAGAAACTCCCCGAGCTGCACACCCCATTGATAGACCTGCTTCTCCGGTATCTGCCCATGAAGCGCCAGATATTCCTTTAAATTCTGCCCTTCCACATACTCCATGACAATGACGCCTGTGCCGTCCTCCTCCACCCAGGCATCGTAAACCGCCGGCAGCATCATAAAATTCTGCCTCCGAAGAAGCGCAACCTCCTCCTGAAACTGCTCCGTCACCTGTTCTAACACCTTGATCGCCACAAGCCGTCCCAGCCTCATATCCCCAGCCAGATACACTCTGCCCATACCGCCCTCTCCCAGAATCTCCTTTATCTCATACCTGTCAAACCAGATACATGCCTGACAGACTGCCTCCCGCTTTCTCTCCCCATACATTTTTTCCGTCATCTGACCTCCTGATTTCACCACCATTTATTTATAAACTCCATGCCCCTTCCGACACCTCTTATCCCCCCGCGATCACTGCCGCCTGATTATCCTTCTCTCCCCGTTTCCTTCCCATATCCCCCAGCTTTACAAGCCTTCTTTCCAGTTGTTCCTCAGACATACTTCCGGAACTCCAAGCTCCTCTTTTTCTCCCAAAACTTACCGCCATCTCCTCTTTTTCCAAATGCCGCCAGAATCCGTCACTGCACAGCAGAAGCTTCTCCCCATGCCGCAGAAATCCCCGCCTCTTCTCCACTCCCTGCCAGGAAAAACTTCCGATGCACCTGCGAAGCACATGATTCCCCAGACTGTCATCCGTCGTCAGTCTTCTGCATCTTCTTCCGCCCCTTCCTCCCACCAGATACCCCCTGCTGTCCCCGGCATGAAAGAGCAGATATTTCACAGAATCCAAAAAGGGACAGCACCAAAACGGATGCCTGCCGGACAAAAGCACCATCGTCACAGTCGTCCCCAGCCTGATCCCGCGCTCTTTCCCGTAACCCATAAGATATCTGTTGCAGTCATACAACATGCCCGTGCAGTCCCTCTCTATCCGCCTCCACCCATGACATCTTTTTATATGCTTCAAATACGAGCCATAAAACCAGTCCCTGACGCGCATCGAAACATAACTGCTGGCATACTCTCCCTCCTGCAGTCCGCCAATACCGTCACACACCACCAAAAGCGCCGCTTCCCGCCTGCCCATTGACACAATCTCCAGCGCAAGCGCATCCTGTTGGGAAGGCGCAAAATCTCCTTTATTAAAATAACATGATGAAACCATAGATTCCTTTCCGGCTGATCCGTTTTTAAGAATACAACATGAAATAAAACATCAGATACAAACTTCTCAGATAAGCTACAGATATTTCAGATATACCGATTATAACATGAAATGCGGAAATTGCAAGGAGAAAATTTATTCAACCTTTTCTCCTGTTCCTCCTCAAAAAAGACTCATCTGCATATCCTTCAGTGACTTCACCTTACGCTCCGTAATCTTATCATCCGGCCCGACGGTTCCGCAGAGCAGCGGCGACGCCGGATCGTAAGCCCTTACATTTGCCTTTACCATCTCATCGCTGAAATTTGCGTAGCAGTATTTGCACCCGTTTGGGCAGGTGTTATAAAGTCCTGTTTCCATACTTTCAAAACAGCCGCAATCCTTACGCTGATTTTTATCCTTTCCTCCAACCAGCCTGCATCCGATTATCTCCTCGATCAGCCTCCGATCGATACAGCTTCCCCGTTCCACACCTGCGCTCCGAAGATCTGTCCGCTCCGCACAGGACTCCACCGTCATACCATATCTTCCGGCAATCGCCGCCATATGCTCCGCAAGATAAAGCATCTCCTTATCCGGGAGATTTTTTATATGCAGCTTCGCCATATTGCGCTGTGTTTTGGCATAACAGTCCAGAAAGCTGATCACCGCCTTTTTCGTATAGCCCGCCAAACTCTCCGCGATCTCCTCAAAGGTTTTTAAATGATATTCCAAAGTATAATTTTCATTTATCAGAATCGGATCATAGCGCCAGATCACTCTACGATTTCCGATCTTTTCAGATACTTTTCGGAAAACAGGAATCAAATCCCTTCGTTTATCCGGCAGCCCCGGCTCCACGTCCTTTCCGTATCCTGTCAGCGTAAACTGGAAATAATAGGAATATTCTCTCAGTTCATCGAGCCTTCCCAACATATTTGCCGGATTTTTGGTCCAGAAAACAATGCAGTCCACAACCTCCGGCGACAACGCGATCCGGCTGATCTGATGGGCATTCATCGGATTTCTCACATAAAGAAATCCCTCTTTTATTCTATGATAAAACCAGTCCGCATAATAGTTCGGTATATCTGTTCTTCTGCTGACGCTCAGTATCATGATTTTCTCCCTCTTACCTTTCTCCGGCATTTCCAAATCCATCATACGATGTCCCGGTCATTTCTGCAATACCGCCGCACACTCCAAATTTTCCCCCGCTACGGCACCCCCTCAGATGGCTCCGCCGCAGCGCTTCCCCAGCGCCAGATCCTGAAAAGCCTCTCTCCCATTCTGCTCACGATCTCATTCGTAATCGTCCCTGCTTTTTCCGCGATCTCATAAGCCGTAATCTCCTCGCTGCCATCCCTCCCTATGATAACGGCCACATCCCCCGCCTTCACGCTCCCGATTCCCGTAATATCCACGATCGTCTGATCCATACAGATCCGCCCCACCACAGGCGCACTTCTTCCATGTATCAGCACCCGCCCCCTGCCGCCGGAAAGACTCCTTGGCAATCCGTCCGCATAACCAATGGCAAGCACCGCTATTTTCCGATCTTCCTCTGCCTTATACTCCAGTCCATACCCGGCGCTCTCCCCCTGATACAGTTCTTTTACGGCAGCTATCCTCGCTTTCACCGACATAACCGGCATAAGAGCCGCTTTCGCCGCATATCTCCTTGCTCCCTCCCCGTCACCAAACAGCCCATAGAGCGCAATACCGCACCTCACATAATCTCCGCCCAGCTCCGGGTAATTGATCAGCCCATAACTTGCCAGCAGATGGGTTTTTATGCCGGGAGAACCCTTATCTTTCCGCAGACGCTTCTCTCCGCCTCCCGCCTGCGTTTTCCGATATTCCGCAATCTCATAAAAAAGCGCCGCCTGCCGCTTTGTAAAAGCAAGTTCTGCCGGCTCTCTCGTCTCATCAGCGCACAGATGCGTATAAATCCCTTCCACCCGCAGATTTTTCAGCCGGAAAATCCTGCCGATCTCCTTTTTCTTTTCCGCCCTCTCCCCCAGCCTGTGCATCCCGGTATCGATCTTGATATGTACCCTGATCTTTTTGCCGTAACCGTTTAATTTTTTTCCGTAAGCATAATCTACCACGGTCTGGATCAGATTATATTTCCGCAATAAAAAAAAGTCCTCCGGATGCGTATAACCGAGCACCAGTATCTCCCCTGTAATACCGCCCTTCCGAAGTGTTACCCCTTCCGCCGCACACGCCACACAGAATGCGTCAATACCCACTTTCTGCAATTCTCCTGCGACAAGTATCGCCCCATGGCCGTAAGCATCCGCCTTCACCGCAGGCATAAGACGCTGTCCGGTGGCAAGCAGGCTCTCCAGTATCCGCACATTCTCCATAAGATGTTCCCGGTCCAGTTCGATCCAGGCGCGCCCTTTTGCCAAATGGAAGCCTTCCTTTTTGCCTTTTGCCGCCGCAATTCTCCCTTCCATCACTGTCGCCGCGCAGCCGCAGCCCAGGGACACCGCGCAGACAGCCAGATAATGCAGCAGAGAATTTTCCACAAGCAGGCTTTCCAAATGAACTGCCTTTGCCCCGCCCCTCACCAGAATAATGCAGAGCGGATGTAGCAGATAAATCCACATCGAAACCCTCCGAAACCATTTCACCGGCGCGATCCTCAGAGATACCAAAAGCCGGAACAGAAAAAACATCACGGCCGGCAGCATCACATACATGCTGTCATGCCTCTGCATTTTCAGACCGTGAAGCAGTAATCCCTCCGTCGTCATCAGTCCAAGGCAAATCCCGAAACATGCCATATCCGCAGCGATCATACCTCTGTGTTTCTTTTTTGTAGCCCGAGTCTCCTCCCTCCCCGGCATACGCCCCCTCTCCCGCCTGTCTTTATGCTCCATACGAGATATCCCCGCTCCCATCACCAAAAACAGGGGCGCGTAAAACAAGCCGTTTCTTGTATGGGAGGAGACGGAAAACAGCAGTTCATACGCCGATTTCAAAGCCGGAATCTGCTCCGCCGCGCCGTAATAACTGTCCCCGAAAAGCCCTGCCAGATACAACAAAAACGACACCAGTGTCATAACAAAAAACGGAAGCTTTTGCCCCAAAAGCAGGACAACTGCCACGCCGAGCATCGCCGCTGGCAGATACCACAGATGATAAAACGTCCCCTCTATCAGTATCATCCGCAGCAATTCTCCTGCCCCCGCCTCCCCGAGCTGCCCCGCATATATATTGACGGGCAGATAAAGCAGCATTGCCGCGCCGTACAGGATAAAAAGTTTCCTGAACAACTGTTTCAGCGGACGCAGATCCATAGAATGCCGAAACAGATACTGCGGCAGCAGAAAATATCCCGTCACCATAAAAAAGAACGGTACCGCCACCCTCGCAAACACTCTTGTCAGGATAAAATCCGCCTCTCCGCCAAAGGAAGCAAGAGGCGATGTATGGATCGCCGCCACCAAAAAAGCCGCCGCCATCCTGAAATAATCCATCCCTCCATATTGTTTTTCCATCGCCATAACTTCCCCTTTTCCGCTCTGCTTTCTGCTTTTCAATCCTTTCTTCACCTCCGTCCCCCATCATACCGCCGGCCATGCGAAAGGCGCCCCAGCATCTCAATATACTCTTCCAGACAGACGCCGTACTTCTTCATCCTCTCCGCATGAAGCGTTCCTACATATCTGAAATGCCACGGTTCCTGAGAAATCCCTGTGATCTCCTCCTTCGCCTTCTGATAGCGCTCAATAAACCCGTAGGCCGCCGCCCTCTCCCGAAACCTCTGGCAGATTCCCTCATAGGGAAAATCAGGACAGATAAAATCCACCTCTTCCTTTTTCAGTCCAAGGTCAATGGCCAATCCCGTCTGATGCTCACTGCATCCCGGCAGTGCTACAAATTTTCGGGTAAATTCCTCCCCGTTTTCTTTCAGAGAACTGTCAAAAATGTCCTGCTGTTCTCTCAGAGACCGCCATCCGCTGACAGGTACGATCCACTCCCAGCCTTTTATCTCTTCCATCAGTGCGGAGAGATGTATAACCGCCTGTTCTTTCAAAAGAATCTCCGGCGCCTGCGGATGTACCGGATAAAGCCCCTCCTTCGTCTCCTCCTCTATGTATGGGTGCGATGCATTCACCAAAACCAGTTGTTCCGAATATATATTATTATTGTTACAATATACAAATCTGCTCATTGCTCCCGTTTTTCCTTCCCGCTGTTTTACTTCCTCCTGATATCCTCTTTTTCCTTCCCGCCAATCATAGCGCCTCCTCCAAAACAGCCGAAATAATCTCCTCAAAGGAGAGCCCCGCCGCCTTCATCATATTCGGAAAACGGCTGTGCGCCGTAAAACCGGGAATCGTGTTGACTTCATTAAAGACAATCTCCCCCTCATCTGTCAGAAACATGTCCACCCGGGCAAAGTGCCTGCAGTCAAGCGCCCGGTATATGATCTTCGCCGTCTCTTTGATTCTATCCGCGGTCTCCTCCGGAATCCTTGCCGGCACATGGATCGCCGAGGTTTTCAGCGTATACTTCTCCGTAAAGTCAAAAAAGCCTTCCGCCAGTTCGATTTCATCCACCTCGCCCACCATAAGCTTTTCTGTCCCCAGGATTGCGCAGCCCACTTCAAAACCTGAAATACACTCCTCCACGATGATCCTTTCATCGTAGGCAAAGGCAAGGTTCACCGCCCTTTGCAGCCCGCTCTCATCGGATACTTTCGTAATGCCGTAGGAAGATCCTGCCTTCACCGGCTTTACAAACAAAGGATAGCCGATCTTTTCCGCCTGCCGGCATATGGTATGTAAGTCAGTGCCCCTGCTGCAGACACAGGAATCCGGCACCCGGACGCCGGCCTCTCTCACCATCCTGTGCGCCCTGTCCTTGTCCATACAAAGGGCTGAGGAGAGCACACCGCAGCCTGCCACCGGAATACCTGCCAGTTCAAAAAGTCCCTGCACCGTGCCGTCTTCCCCGTTTCTGCCGTGCAGAATCGGAAATACCGCATCGATTTCCAGCCGCTCCACCCCTCCCGTACATCCGGCATTTTCTCCGCATGCCGCTCCTCCCATACGTCCGGCATTTCTTCCAAATGCCGCGTTTTCCCTGCGCAGCAGCAAACTGCGCTCGCCGCGGTTTAACGATACGGTCACCGGAATACACGCCTTCTCCCCGCACCAACTGTCGTCCGCAATCTTTTCCGTATCTCCCGTGTAATAAAACCAGTCCCCCGTGTGGGTAATGCCGATCGGCACCGGCTCATACTTCTTTTTGTCCATATGATCAATCACCGCCCGGGCGGATTGAAGGGACACTCCGTATTCCGGCGAACAGCCGCCGAAAAGTATCGCTATCCGTTTTTGTTCTTTCATAACTTTGTCCTCCCGCTTTCTTTTCTTTTTTGTTTTATTGAAATATCCGTCTCTTATCCCGCCGGAATCCGTATCACAAACGAAACCCTGTTATCCGCGCTCTTTGCCTCTATGGAGCCGCCGTGGAGCCGTATAATCTCCTTTGCAATGGCAAGTCCCAGCCCGGAGCCTCCGGTATAGGAATTTCTGCCCTCATCCAGCCTGTAAAATTTTTCAAAAATATCCCGCAGTTTCTCTTTCGGTATCGTATCTCCTTCATTGTGAAACACCATTTCTACCGCCCCCCCGTTTTCCGCCGCAGATACCACGATCTCCGTATCGGGAAAGCTGTAAGCCGCAGCATTTCTCAAAACATTCTGAAATACCCGCGCCAGTTTATCGGAATCGCCGAACACTCTCAGATTTTCATCCGCCTCAAGCCTGATCCGGTTATTTCTCTCAGACAAAAGCGGGGAAATCTCATCAATGAGCTGCACCAGCATGTAATACAGGTCTATCGACTTCTTCCGCAGAGTGATCTGCTGCAGATTATATCTGGTAATTTCAAAAAATTCATTGATCATCTTTTCCAGGCGGTACGCCTTTTCCAGCGAAATGCGCACATACTTCTCTTTCTGCTCAACGGGCAGATCCGGCACTTCCACCAGCAGATTCAGATACCCGATCACGGAAGTCAGAGGCGTGCGGATATCATGCGCCAGATACATGACCAGTTCATTTTTCCGCTGCTCCGCAAGTTTTGCCTCCAGTGTCCTTTGCTCTAACGTTCGCTTCACCTGGTTCAGTTTCTGCTCCGTGGCATACAACTCCGAGGGCAGGCGGATCTCCTCCTCATTTTCCAGAAGAGCGTTTACCCCCCGGTTGACCAGATCAAAATATTTTGTGAAACCGTTCAGCAGAATCCGCAAAAGCAGCAAAAAGATAACACTCACCGAACCCATCCAGATCAGAAACGCATTGTTGCGGAATATATGCTGATAGATTGAGAGCGCCGAATCATAATCGATCCTCCCCACCCGCCGTATCAGCGCCACAGTCAGGTCCGCTCCTTTGTGAAACCAGACGATCTTATAAATATTAAATATGCAGAAGACCGCGAGAATCACTATCTTCATCAGCCGCAAAAAAATTTTCAGCCTCAGATGGGAATAATCACTGTGAAAAGTCTTTTTGTCCTTCCTCCTATGTCTCCATTTTGTAGCCAACACCCCAAACCGTTCTGATATATTTCGGATCTTCCGCCGTGTCATTCATCTTCTCCCTCAAATGCCTGATGTGCACCGTAATGCTGTTGCCCGCCTTGCTGTAATACTCATCTTTCCAGAGTTTGTGGAACAATGTCTCCGTGCTGACCACCTCGCCCCTTTTTTCCATCAGGACACGCAGGATCTCAAACTCCGTGGGCGTCAGCACAAGCTCCTTTTCATGGAGCAGACAGGTATGTGTTTTGACGTTCATAACAAGTCCCGCATGTACCAGCACGCTCTCCTCATCCCCTTTTTGTGACTGGTTCTGATTATACTTTTTATACCTGCGGAGCTGAGCCTTCACCCGCGCCACCATCTCCAGCGGCCTGAAGGGTTTTGTGATATAGTCATCCGCCCCCAGCGAGAGCCCGGTGATCTTATCGATCTCCTCATCCTTTGCCGTCAGCATGATAATCGGATACGTGTGCTTCTCCCGAATGCGCTGACATAGCGCAAAACCGCCGATATCCGGCAGCATAATATCCAGGATCGCAAGATCCATCTCTTCCTGCTCCACACAGGCAAGCGCCTCCTGCCCCGTGTTGCATTTATATATTTTATAATTCTCATTTTGCAGATAAACTTCTATCAGGTCCGCAATCTCCCTCTCGTCATCCACCACAAGTATTTTCTCGGACATTGTTCCATCCCTCACATTTCCCTTCTGCCGGTTATGCAGCACTTTCTATTTGTTATGCAATATCCCGATCAGTAACATGGGCAAAAAAATAAGCTGCTGCCTGATTATCATTGTATCAGACAGCAGCCTTTCATACTTTAAGCCGGAATTAACATTCCCTTAATGATTGACTAAAAAGATATTAATTTTTCCGTTGTTATCTCTGCACCCTTCCCGACGCGTTGCCGCCTGCCAGAGAAAGTACTTCCGCCTCCGACATCAGGTTGAAATCGTGCTCAATGGTATGCTTTAAGCAGGAAGCCGCCACTGCAAAGTTGATCGCATCCTGCTGGTTCATGCCCTTTCTGAGGGCATGGATCAGGCCGCCGCCGAAGGAGTCGCCGCCGCCCACACGGTCCACAATATGTACCAGATATTCCGGTGAGAAACATGCCTGTCCGTCCTTGTAGAGCATACCTGCCCATTTGTTGTCCGTAGCGGAGATGCTGCCGCGCAGAGTGATTGCCACATATTCACAGCCAAAGCGCTCGGAAAGCTGTTTTGCCACGCCGATATAGCCTTCATGGCTGATCTTGCCGGTGTTGATATCGGTCCCTTCCGCATGGATGCCGAATACGTCCGCCGCATCCTCCTCGTTGGCAATGCACACGTCCACATAGGGCATCAGTTCGCCCATAACTTTCCCCGCCTGCTCGCTGGTCCAGAGTTTCTTGCGGAAATTCAGGTCACAGCTGATCTTAATCCCCTTTGCCTTTGCCGCCTTGCAGGCATCCAGGCAGATCTCGGGATTTTCACCGCCGAGAGCCGGTGTGATGCCGGTAAAGTGGAACCAGTCCGCTCCCTCAAAGATTTTCTCCCAGTCAAAGTCTTCTCTCTTTGCCAGCGCAATGGAGGAACCCGCACGGTCATAGATTACCTTGGAGGGACGCTGGGAAGCACCCTTCTCCACAAAATAGATACCCAGACGGGGACCGCCCTTCACGATATCACTCGTGTCCACGCCGAACTGACGCAGGGAATTGACTGCGCTCTGGGCGATATCGTTATCGGGAAGCTTTGTCACAAAGGACGCTTCATTTCCATAGTTCACAAGGGACACGGAAACATTTGCCTCGCCGCCCGCATAGGAAGCCTCAAACCTTCCCGCCTGTACAAATCTCTGATATCCCTCCGGATTCAGACGCATCATGATTTCTCCGAAACATACTACTTTAGACATTACCATATCCTCCTATTTCAGTGCCGCAGGTTCACCTGCCGTTTTCCGGTTTCTATGCTTCCTTCGCGTTTGTCACAAATTCACGTGCCAGTGCCGTAATCTTATCAAACTCCCCGTTCCTGATCCACTCGGCGTTTACCAGATTCCCGCCTACGCCGGCACCGATGGCGCCCGCACGGATAAATTCCGCTATGTTCTTCTCGTTTACGCCGCCCACTGCCAGCACCGGAATATGGCTCATCGGCGCCTTCACCGCCTTGATATAAGCCGCACCCAGATTGCCCACCGGGAAGATCTTCACAAAATCAGCCCCCGCTTCATATGCCGTCTCGATCTCGGAAGGCGTCATGGCGCCGGGCATCGTCACAAGCCCCTGCTCCTTCGCGTAGCGGATCACATCCGTATTTGTGGAAGGTGTGATGATATAAAGAGCCCCCGCCTCTTTTGCCAGATCCACCTGTTCCTTCGTCAGCACCGTACCTGCGCCCACCATCACCTTATCCGGCAGTTCCTTACTGATCGCGCGGATCGCATCGGTGGTCGCCCTGAAATGATCCGTACTCTTCTGATTGAATGTGATCTCAACCATATTGATGCCGCCTTCGCAGAGCGCTTCCGCCAGCTTCACACAATACTCCGGCTCCATCCCGCGGACAATAGCAATCAGCTTATTGTCATACACATTCCGAATGATCTCTTCTCTGGTTGGTTTCATACCCCATTTCTCCTTTCTCAGCTGGATATCTGTTCGCATATACGAACACGTTCTTATATTGGAACATCTGTAAGTTTAAAGTACCAGAAAATCCGGTGTTTGTCAAGTATTTTAACGGAAAATAAGCCTCCTTGAAAAAGGGAATACTCTTCACCTCTTCCCCCCGCCTTTAAAGGCAGCCACAATCTCCCTCTTCGTAAGAGATTTCGTCCTGCTGTCCATCACTGCGTCTACCAGGCGCTCCAGAGCATCCCTGTTGCTGCTGATAATCTCCGCAGCTTTCCGTGACTGCTCCGACAGTATCCGGCCGACCAGATCCCTCGCTTTTTCATTGTTGTGAAATTCTTTTTCCGGAATGACGGCAAGCCCGAACTCTTCTTCATACATTCCCAGGCTACATACCATCCCCGCAGCAAGCTGCGTTGCCCTCTCCAGGTCAGCGCTTGCACCGGAGGACAGGCCATATCCGCACACGGTCTCTGCGGCTCTTCCTCCAAGACACATGCAAATCATCTTCAGCATGGATTCTTTTGTGCCGTCTCCGGCAGGACCATTCGCCACATAACCACCGTAGCTGCCCCTGGCCACAACGCTCATATAATTCGGCAAGTTATTATGAGCCAGACTGACCAGGGCATGTCCGGCTTCATGGTATGCGGTGCGCCTCACTGTTTCCAACGGCACGCCGCCCCTGACCTCCCCCATTATCACCTCGTCGAAGGCCTCGTACAGCCGGATATGGTCTGCCGGAATGCCGCTGCGAACAGCTTCCCGCAGCGCCGTCTCCATGATATTCTCAAGCTTCGCAAAGGATATCCCTTCAAAACGGGCAACGATCCCTTCCATTTCGCCGGACGGAATCCGGAATCTGTCGCTGTGTTTTTGGAGCAGCCTTTCCAACATCCATCTGATCCCTTCCCTGTCCGGAAGCGGAATCGTAAATACCCTGTCAAAACGCCTTACCAGAGCACCATCGATGGTCTGTCCCAGGTTGGTTGCCGCCATGACAAATACAGGGCTGTCATCGGTTTTCCGAAACCCGTCCATCTCCGTCAGCAGTGCATTCAATACGGAATTGTCAACCCCCGCCTGCCGGCTGCCGCCGATCGTGTCCGCTTCGTCAATAAACAGCACCGCCGGGGCGTACTTCCTTGCGGTCCGGAAAACGCGGCGCACTTCGTCAGGTCCCCTGCGCTTCAAAAGATCCGCCTGAACCTCCAGAAAACTCACGCCGGATTCCGTAGCCACCACCCTTGCAAGCGATGTCTTGCCTGTCCCCGGCCCACCTGCCAGCAGCACGCCTCTCGGCACTCTGAGCTTATTATGCCGGAAACTCCGGGGATTCTTCAGGTAATTGATAAAAAACTCCAGTTCACTTTTTACCGTATCTGCCACATAAATATCCCCCCAGTGCGTGTCCGGCTTCATGTCCGCCGACAATAGGAGGTCTTTATCCTCCGCTTCCACGGCCGTTTCCAGCCTGAAATTGCAAAAGATGATGTACCCGGTCCTTTGGGGCACGTCTAACTCCTGTTTCAGATCATATGCAATCTTCTGGTGGCGAAGAGAGAGTTTTTCCACCGCCCGCTGGCAGCAGACATCCACATACACGGACGGAAGCCCCGCCCGGAGCGTCTCCCGCCGTATAAAACCTTTCGCACCGCGGCGGCAAAGTTCTCCCCTCTCACTGCCTGAGTAGGTATATCCTCCTCCATATAAAATATATACCTGTATGTTGTCCTTATATTCCTCTCTTATGCGGGAGAACACCCTGCCGCCTTCCGTCCGGCAGTCCACAATGCTCAGATTCCCCTCCTGTTCTTTCATACCGTATTCATAATCGACGACGGCCAGGATTACATTCTCCTCCTGGAGAATCTTCATAAACTCTTCCGGAACCACCGTCTTTCGGAGCCGGACATTATTTTTCGTAAATTCCCCGACAGATATCTCCTCCGCCTCCCCAAAGACCGCAATGGTACAGTCCCTCTCTCCTGAATAGAGCTGAAAGATTTCATCCGTCGCGCCCGAAAAGTCCTGTTCCCATACAATTTTTCGGATACTTTCCTGCTGGTTCAGCCCCGTCTTCTCATCCGCCAGTGTCAGGAGGGAAAGCAGCGCCCTGTCAATGAGCTTTCCTGCAAGCACGGAAGCATTCCTGGCGTCCGTCTTCCCTCCCATAGAGTACAGAGCGGTCCTGGCAAGAACATCCTGTCCGGTGCTCATATCGTACCCGTATTTATCCTGCAGCAGCGCGGTCTGTCTCTCCAGATCTTTCTTTATGATTTCCAGAATGGCGTCCGCCCGCAGATGGTTGAACATAAGAACCGTATGCGAAAACATCCTCGAGACAATTTCCGGCGGAAAAAAGGGAGTCCCCTTATCCGGTTTCGTATCCTTTCTCAGGGCGTCCATAACGACGGCATCCGGCAGCAACGTCAGATTCTCGTTTTCGGCACCCTGGTACAGCTGCTTTCCGGCATTGGTGGTCAGGATAACAATCGTGTTCCGAAAATCCACGTTTTCATTATAGAACTTGTCGATGCAGCTTCCCTCGTCCAGAATCTGGAGAAAAAGCAGAACCACCTCCGCATGAGCCTTTTCAATCTCATCAAACAACAGCACGCACCTGGGGTTCTTACGGACAAAGGATGTCAGCACCCCCGGCTGTGAATTTTTCCAGGTATTTTCAAATCCGACAAGTCCCGCCACATCATTGTTCCCCGAATAAGCAGACATATCAAAACGCTTATAGGGAATCTTCAATGCGTCTGCCACAATCTCCGCAACAAACGTTTTCCCAACCCCCGGCGGTCCCGCAAACAGGTACGCATGTCTGGGTTCTCTTTTTTTATGATTCGTACCAGCCTTCAGTTCCTTATGGAACCAGGCGTTCCGGAATTGGTCAATCACCTCATCCTGCCCCACGACTTTTTCATATAATTCCTGAGCGATAGCGTCCGCCTCTGTTTTTATATACTGCACCGATGCCGGGCCTTCTTCCGTCCTGGTTTCCGTTTCCAGGTCCGGATTCCGGAAGGCTCCGGATACTTCCAAAAGTTCGTGACGGTAAATCGGGTTTCCCGTCAATTCCCGGTACAGCCCTGTGACCGTATGGTCTCCCTGCCTGATAAAACGTTTCAGCGCCAGATAGGATTCCCCGGGCGCCTGCAATAAAAGATGATAATCATCCTGATCCTTTTTTGCTTTTGCTTTGGCACGGTAGATGAGTTCCGTCAGATGCGCCTTATCCATGCCATATTCTTCAAACCGTTCTTTCAGTCTGGCATAGTCTTTCGACTTATGCCAGATATCCCGAACGGAAAGAGTCAACACATTTTCTTCATCCTCCCAGTCTACCATCTCGTCGTCATCGTCCCTGTTGACGGGAAGTATCTTCTCTTCATCCAGGACCAGATAAAGCAGCGCCGTGTAGACTGAGGCGCAGCTATAATGAAGGGGCCATTTTACCAGTCCGCTATTGATAAAGGAACGGGGATCTGAAACACATCCTGTCAGAACGCCGATCCAGGGGGAATTGCCATAAACATCCGTTTCCAGTCCCACCCGCGCGAAAAATTCCCGCCAGGATTCCAGTTCTTCCCGCAGCTCCTTTTTCTCGGCATCCCGCGGGTTCTCCTCTCCCGGAATATTCCCCAAGTATTCCCCCGCCAGTTTCCGCGCCCTGGCAAGGCTCCATTCTACGGTCTCGTCTTCCTGTTCCCGTTCCGTCATATAGGTAAAGCCACGGTACTGTGCGCCGCCAAATCCCCGGACCTGGCTTTCCGCTTCCTTCCATGTATCGTAAATTCCCGGCCTGCGCCCTTTCCTTACTGCATATATCTTTTTCTTCAATTTTCTTTCTCCTTAACCCTCTTTTTTCCGAAACTCTTTGGCTAAAATAAATACGCCGTACAAAACGCCGTTAAGCAAAAATGCCGCCGGTATCATTTCCCATGTCACCGCCTGATTCTCCAGCACCTCCGTGGAATACTCATTCGCCACCAGCAGGATCAGATTATTGTT
Organism: Lachnospiraceae bacterium; assembly: GCA_022799355.1. Lineage (GTDB taxonomy): Bacteria > Bacillota > Clostridia > Lachnospirales > Lachnospiraceae > 1XD8-76. Next base: position 22,764 of record JAAWOG010000036.1, read on the forward strand.
CAGAAAGTGCAGGATCGTAGGAACCCAGATATTTTCCGTCTTCAGGTAAGCCCAGGCAAAAAAGATGCCCAAACCGACGCAGCCAATGATCTGTGAAACGGTCATGATCAGTCCCCTATCCGGTGTGGTGTAGTAGAAAAAGTCCAGGAATATATGCCACAATCCCCATACCACACCGAGAAGCAGGACGCCGCGCCTCATGCCGAACCTTTTCTGAAGGATCGGCTGCAGATAATATCTCCACCCGTACTCTTCCCCGAAAAAGGGTGCAAAGGAGATCACAAAATTGATCGGCATGGCAATCAGATACCCTAAAGCCATCGGATTCGCCAGAATCTCCGGCACCATATCCGCTTCCCCTTCGATCACATAGCTGACAGCCGCCCTGCCAAAGTAGATCACCAGAAAAACAAGTATACAGAAAAGAGAAGCTTTCCAGTTTTTCCATGTCAGCCCGTATTCCTCCCGCCTCTCCTTACCGGAAATAAGCAGAGTGATCCAGCACAGGATGCTTGCGATGATCATCACAAACTGCGAAATCAGCGACCATATGGAAAGCGTCTGTCCGTTTATCGATAACGGTTCCCCCGGCGTCGTGACGGCAAGTACACAGCAGATAACCATCACGGCAGAGGCAGCCAGAAAGCACAGGTAAAACCATCTGGGCAGCAGCCTCTCTTTCCACTGTGTCACCAGATAGGCAAGCATAACGCCGGCTGCCGGATAAAACATCTGCGCACCCGGAAATACGCTCATCTCTACGGGTATTGTACTGCCGTACCAGGTCACGATTCCCATCACGTAAGTCAGGCCATACGCTATGAGGAGAAAAATAATCAACTGTTTTTTTGTCTGATTCTGTTTTGTCATGTTTTCATTTTCCTTTCGTTCTATCCTATGTTTTTGTTTCTGTTTTTATATGATATGCACCAGGCACATAAAAACCCGTATTATTTTGTGAGCAATCCGAGCCCCCCTTCCGGCCGGTGTCAGCGCCGGCTGCTCAGCCGATAAGCTGAACTGTTACGCCGGAACAGTAACAGTTCAGCCTTTCGGCTACACTGTTACTGAATCCGCCCTATTTTAAGTTCACCTACGGTGAAAGGGCGGATTCTATTTTCCCATCACACATTTTTATATGCTGAACTGTTACCCGCAACATGCCTTAAAATCTCCGTATATTGACATCCCTTCTTCACCATGTTATACTCTTCCCGACAACCAAATAGCTATCATGTCTTCAGGGCAGGGTGACTCTTATGAAATATCCGTTTCATAAGCCAGAATTCCCGATCGGCGGTGACAGTCCGCGGGCGCGAAAGCGCGGGGTTTGGTGAAATTCCAAAACCGACGGTATAGTCCGGATTAAAGAAGGTGTATTGAAATTGTCAGAAAAACTCTGACTGTTTGTTTATGCACTCTTTTTTTGTCCAAACGCTCTGTTGACATTTTCGATACACCTCCGCAGCATTTTCCGCTATATCCGGGGCCGGAACACTCCGCTATGTCCCGATATACGGCAGTTTTCCTTAATGCCTGCGGCACCAACACCTGAAAGACAGCATGGCGCTTTCAGGTGTTTCTTTTTGGCTTGTATCCGCGCGGCATAATACACGCCCATGATCTCCTGAGTAAAATTCTATCACAAAAGCCGCGCAGAAAGAAGGTAAATATGAATCACAGCAAAACAAAAAAACTCACCACAACAGCCATGCTCTGTGCCCTTGCCTATACCGCGGCAGCTATCGGGCGCATCCCCATCGTTCTCTTTTTGCGGTATGACTCCAAAGATGTGATCATCACTATCGGCGGCATGATCTTCGGTCCTCTCACTTCGCTGGCAATCACAATAGCCGTCTCTATCGCGCAGATGTTTACCATCAGCGGCACCGGTTTTATAGGCTGCATCATGAACATTATCTCAAGCTGCTGCTTCGCCTGCACCGCCGCATTCATCTACCGGAAAAAGCGAACCCTCTCCGGCGCCATGCTGGGGCTTTTCTGCGGCATGCTCTGCCAGGTACTTGTCATGATGCTCTGGAATTATCTGATCGCGCCGCTCTATATGGGCTATTCCCGGGAGGACGTGGCCAGGCTGCTGCTGCCCGCGTTTCTGCCCTTTAACCTGATCAAAGGCGGTTTAAACGCGGCACTCACCATGCTCCTGTATAAGCCCACAGTCACGGCTCTCAGGCATTCCAACCTGATCGAACCCGCCCAAAATCCTGAGAAGGCGCGCATCCATATCGGGGTTATGATGACAGCTCTGTCAGTTATTGTTATATGCGGGCTGATGATCCTTGCCCTGCACAATCGATAACATAGTCTGTCGGGAGGGACATGCTATTATACGAGAAACTCCTTGAACTTCCTGACGGTTCGTGCTATCCTTTAGACAACGAAAGGCGCCTGCCGGAACAGGCGCCTTGCAGAAGTTACAGGAGAATCTTTATGCCCAATACCGAACACCGTTCCACTTCCAGAGTCCTTGATATTTTAGAACTGTTATCACAAAAACGCACCGGCTGCACCATGGCGGAAATTGCAAGATATCTGGAAGCGCCCAGGAGCAGCCTGTTTCCCATTCTGCACACCATGGAGGACCGGGGGTATCTTCGCCTTGACGGCGCATCCCAGTGCTATCTCATCGGCCAGCAGGCGTTTTTAACCGGCAGTGCCTACGAAAGTACCAGGCCCGTATACGATTATATCAGCGGCCTTATGGAAGGAATCGTCAGAGAATGTCAGGAGACCTGCCATCTCGGCATCCTGACAGGCGGCAGTATCCTCTATATCGCAAAAAAGGAATCCCCGAATCCGATCATGCTGCGCTCCCATATCGGCCAGCGCCTGCCCGCCTACTGCACCGGCATCGGCAAAGCTCTTTTATCCGGACACACCAAAGAGCAGATCGAGGCACTGTACCCGGAGCCTTTAAAACGTTATACCGAAAACACCTTAACTGACTTGGGAAGCCTCTTTGAAGAACTGACGGAGACAAGAAACAGCGGATTTGCATACGAGCATTCCGAACTGACCGAAGGAATCTGCTGTGTAGCGGTACCGCTTTGCTGCCGCGGGAAAGTAATTGCCTCCCTGAGCGTCTCCGTTCCCGCCTTCCGCGCCACACAAAAGGAACTCTCCCGGATCAAAACCCTGCTTGCCGAGAGCCGGGAAGATGCGGAGCACTATTTTGAAGAGTTCCATATCTGTGACAGCCACGCCCTGTATTAATAGCCGAAAGGGCTGTTCTGCTGCGGCCAAAGCCTGGTTCCCTGGCGGATGTCCTGATTGATGCCGTAGGCGCCGTCTATGAAAAAGCCGCCGCAAAACAGATAACCACCGACACCGATGACTTTCAGGATATCTCTCTTATGCCGAACCCAAAAGCGCAGGACTCTATCTCTCCCGGAAAATTTTTTGAGGACCAGGGCTCTGCTGTCCGCAGCCCTCTCACTCCTCCGTAATCTGATATCTTTTTAACTTTGTTGTCCCTGTTTCGGCAACTTTGCCATCCTCCACCAAAAGTTTTAACAAACTTCTTGCCCTTGTCCTCCCAACATGAAGCCGTACTGCCACTTCCTCTACTTTATATTTTTTATCCGGTTCCATCATATTTAAAATAATTTCTTTTTGCGACAAAGTCTTTTCTGTCACTTTTTTTCTGTCACTTTTTTCTGTCACTTTTTTTCTGTCACTTTTTTTCATACCCTTCTCAGGCACCGAACCAATAAATGATAATTTCAATATTGTTCTGTCCGGCAGATATTCTTCCGTCACCTGAGGCTCAACCCACCCCTGGCTCTCCCAAACGGCATAAATATCCGGTACACCACTTCCTGCGCGTTCACCAATGCCAATCAAATTAAACATTTTCATAAGCGCCTTATTTCTTGGATCAGAAATTCCCCCTTTCAGCATTTGTTTTTTTCCGGTACGTATACTGCCTGGATTTTCCATCACGATACAGTCCGGTTCTTTCTTTATAACAATACCTCTCGGCTGATAAAAATCCGTATTTACAATACAATTAGCAAGCGCTTCCCTGATCGCCTTATGAACATGCGTATCATCTATCCTGACAGCCCCTCCAATTTGAGTTCAAACATAACAGAACTCCTCCAACATTCTTATCACTGGTTCTAAAAACACATAAGATACACTAACTCCATATCCTCATTACATAAGCCGCCTTATCACCTCTCCATAATTCTCCGCCCGGTGCGGGAACATACAGTCAGAACAGTCTTTGATCCTCTTTCCATCTCCCTCCCGATATACGGGATTCCCCGGGCAGTCCTCCTTTGCATACAGGGGACAAAAACAAAACAGGCAGTTAAAATCCCCACTGGTTTTATGACAGGGGAAATATTCACATTCCCTGTTCTCAAAAAAACGGTACGAATTTTCCATATTAACACACTCCGTTCACAATCCTGCATATTTCCGAACAATAACTCCATTCTGACACACCCCACCTGCCATTTCTAAATTTCTCATCCTTTTTGTAAGTTTCCCGTAAAAGCAGGGCTGACCGATTTTCCAGGAAGGATATGAAAAATTTAACGAATCTCTATTCTCTCTATCTCGCAACGCTCCCGGCATCGCAGGCAAGTGTATCTTTTAAAAGTTTATCCGATTCCTTCAAAATACCCATGACCTCCGACCAGCCACCCACGCTCATGGCGTTCTCAAACTCTTCTACAATCTCTCTGTTTGGTATAAATGCTTCCTTCCGTAAAGAATCATAAGCAAGATACCCCAAATGGATGAGCAGTGTAAGCACATCGTCTTTTGTCCTGAAATTGTACATGTCATTCTGAAAGCTGCGTGTATTTACTTTTATGCGCCCTCCGCCGAGCATCTGCACAATATCCGACCGTAATCCGTCAAAATCCATATCCATATATGTCTTCAAGGCATCGTAGGTCTCTGTGGATGTCCAGTAATTTGAAAATTTATGGCGGCGCACCGCCTCCACAACAGACTTTGGATTATAGATATGCTGAAACCCGGTAAGTACATATCCGTCGTACCAATCCCTCATCTCATCGTAGTCCATCCCGTATCCGGCGCATAATTCTTTTACTTCCGGTTCCGTAAAACCAGTATACTCTTCAAACACATCCTGATCTGTCATGGAGTATTCCGTAAACATATTCAGTGCGGAATGAACACCATATTTCTTGACAGGGAGTATACCCGTCATATATGCCAGCGCCACATATGGCTGATCTTTCAACAAATCGCGCAGAAAATCAAGGTATTGTTTCTGCATCGTCTCCGATTCCTGCCTTTCCCGCATTACGCAGTCCCACTCATCGATCAGTCTTTACATAAATGCGCTCCGGAACGAACAGCTTTCCAGAAGCTATCATTTTCCGGATTCAGATAAATCCCCATTTGGTACGCCTCCATAAACAATCTTTACAACTGCTCTTTCTCAAACAGCGTAATCCCCTCCGCATCCTGCCTGAAACTGTGGAACATCACCCAGTCTATCCCGGACTCCCCGAACACGGACACCGCCGCATCCAAAACCGCTTTCAGGTCCCAGGCAATAAAATCCAGATAGCCATAATAAATCCCGGAAGCGCCGCCGATAAACGCAAAGCTTTTTTCTCCCGCCGTTTTTTCTATCCGATCCGCCATCTCATCGCGGTAATCCAGGATCTGCCCGCTCCTGTCCTCCCCCTGAAATCCATACAGAGGATAACAGAAATAACCCGCCGCAATGCCGTCCCTGTGGAAGGTATCCATTATACGGCTCTCTCCCCGCCAGAATTCGTTTAACAACGGAAGAAAGCTGCCGGAACCCACATACACATCCCGCCTCAGGCCGTCCTCCGCTTCCTCATCCGGCTTCATCTGATAACCGGTATATAAATTACAGTACCGCTCCGCATCAAACAACTCCTCTCTGCTCAGCGAAAGCCGTTCCATAAAATGAGAAAGAAGTTCCGAAAGCCCAAGGGCGCTCTCCTTTTTCGGCTCACGCAGAAGTTCCAGTCCGGAAACATACTTCATCTCCGTCAGCTCCCCCACCGCATAGTCCAGCATCGTATAAACAATCCAGTAGGCATTGCCCTCCCGCTCCGGTAAAAGCGGAAGCAGTTTTTCGCAGTAGACGGAGACTTTTGCCTCCTTCTCCTGCCAGTCAGTCCAGACCTGAAAATCCCCCGCGCTGACCATATCCTCCTCAATCCTGAGTTGAAAATCTCCGCTCTCTTCATCCCGTGCCTGTCTGCCTACGAGAATATTCCAGTGTTCCAGCACCTCCTTCGGTGCCTGCTTCTTAAAATATACCAGCGGAAACAGCCTTGACCAGTCCCCTTCCAGATTCAGGATCAGATCATATTTTCCCTCATGAAAGCCGACCTCCGCATATACTTCCGTAAAAATGGGACACAAAAGAATCTCAAGCTGTTCCCCGATCTCATCGCCCTCTCTCTTTCCGTCAATCAGCCGCCTGAGCTCCGCCTCCTCTTCTAAAAAATGCCTCCATCCTTCCTCCACCCTCCTGCTGAAAGGTATCTCGAACAAGGGAAGGCTCTTATCTTCCCCGTTATTTTCATTTCCCATACCGCATCTCCCTTTGATTATTTTTCTCGTTACCATTCATAACAGCATAACCCCCTGAAAAATTATATATCATGCATGATCCCAATATATTCCGTATACATATGAACACCGCCGTCAGCCCGATATACTGTCTCTTTGGCCTTCTTTCCCATATCGTCGTAGTGGTACTCATACCTGTATTCCATTTCTTCCTTCCCGCCCCATAAATCAAAGTCGTAAACAACCTTGCCGATCCGCCTCCCTTCCGTATCATATTCATATTCGTACCGACAAGAAGGTATCCCCTGTTCATAATAAGCCTCACCGATCATATTTCCGTCATCTCATATTCCCATTTGCGCCTTTGTTCTTCCTCTTCCCACTTCCGGTTAACATAGTGTTCCGTGATCCGATTCCCATGCTCATCATACTCCCACTCATACCTTGCCAGTTCCGTCCCATCTCCGAAATACAGATTCTTGCCTGTCAAATTTCCGGCTTCATCATACTTCTCAAAAGCTCTTTAAAACTCCGCAGCTTCCCTCTCCGGCACCCGTCAGATCACCTCAAATTTCACCAGCGCCTTCCAGATCCCGTCCTCCTCGATCCTCTCCGTCACATAGTCCGCCGCCGCCTTCGCCTCAGGCTCGCCATTTCCCATTGCCACGCCGAGCCCTGCAAGCCGCAGCATGGCAATATCATTCTCCGCATCTCCGAAGGCGATCACCTGCTCCGGTGTAATCCCCAGTTCTCTGCAGACGGCAAGGATACCCTGCTCCTTACCGCCGCCCGCCGGCAGAAAGTCCACAACGCCCTCGCCCCATCTGGTCAGCCTGCACTCCGGCAAAAGGGCAAGGAGCGCCTCTTCCTCCGCCTTATCGATAAAAGGCACCATCTGTAAAATTTCCCGTTTTTCCAGATCACCGATATCCCGCACCGGCGGCACCGCCGTACCGATCCCTGTCTGTTCCTTTTCAATCCTCTCATCCACCAGATTGCAGTACATGGCGTCCTTCTCAAAAAAGATACAGCTTCTTCTCCTTTTCTCCAGAAATTCTCTCAGAATTATAAGCTGCTCCTTTGTAAAACAGTTTTGCAAAATACATGTTCCGCGCAGTTCGCAAAGCTGTCCGGTCAGCCAGATCCCGCCGTCAAAGTCAAGCCCCGGCAGAATATTCTCCTCCTCCACCTCCAACGGATGCCGTCCCGTGGACAAAATACAAAAAATTCCTTTCTCCCTCAGCCTGCGAACCGCCTCCCTTGTGCTCTCCGGTATGATATGGCTTTTCGCCGCCGCCAGCGTACCGTCAATATCAAAAAATACCGCCTTTACAGATTGTTTTCCCATCTCTTATGCTCCTGCCTTTCTCTGTTCCACTTCAGATTTTAACAACAATGTACTTTGGGGAAGCCGCTTTACCGGATGAAGCTTTCCCTTCTCAATCAGCTTCTCGATATTATGCCGGGTACAGCCCAGCATATCCGCCTGTCTGTTTTTGCCTGTTATAATCAATATATCGAATCGGCTGACATATATCAACCAAAAGATGCAGGAGTTCCCTTTCAAAGCCTCCTGCATCCATAACATCCACATCTTCTAATAATGATACTTCTTTCTCTTTACCACTAAAAATACAACCGAGATCAGGCACGCCATCACCTCCGACACCGTAACCGCCCACCAGATGCCGTCAATCCCAAACAGAAGGGGCAGTATCAATACCGCGCCCGTCTGGAAGATCAGCGTCCTCATAAAGGAGATTGCCGCCGAGATACCGCCGTTGTTCAGCGCCGTAAAGAATGACGAAGCATAGATGTTCACGCCGGAGAGCAGATAGGAGCAGGCAAATATCACAAAGGCATGCTCCGTGATCGCCAGCAGTTCCGCATCATATCCTACAAAAATGCCCGAGAGCACAGAGGCGCTCGCCTGAGCGGACAGCATCATAACGATCCCCGTTCCCGCCATCATAAGCAGGCTCTTTCTCAGAAGGCTCTTCATCTCCCCGTGGTTTCCCGCCCCGTAGTGATAACTGACAATGGGCGATGTCCCCACCGCATAGCCGATATAGATGGCAAAAAAGATCATCTGGGTATACATCACCACGCCGTATGCCGCAATGCCGTTTTCCCCGGCGTATTTCATCAACTGGAAATTGTAGAGCATCCCCACGACCGATGCCGAAATATTCGACATCAGCTCGGAGGAGCCGTTGCCGCAGGTTTTTAATAAAACGCCCGCCTCCATTTTGGTTTTTGTAAGCTGCAGCAGGCTTGTGTTTCTGAGTTTCCCGGCCGTATGGCAGCTCCTTCCGCCTTCCTTTTCCGTCTCCTGTCTTTGGGCAAAATACAACAGCGGCAGCACGCCTCCCACGCACTGTCCGAGCCCCGAGGCAATGGCGGCGCCCGCCGCTCCCCAGCAGAACACTGCGATAAACAGTGCATCCAGCACAATATTCGTCATGCCTGCCGCTACCGTGATCCCAAAGCCCAGATTCGGTTTCTCCGCCACCACGAAAAAACTCTGGAAGAAAAACTGCAGCATAAACGCCACGTTAAAAGCACTCATAATGGTACCGTAAGTCATACACTCCTGTATCATCGCACCTTCCGCGCCCAAAAATAAGACGATGGGGCGCATAAACAAAATGCTGATTGTCGATATCAGCACACCAAGCATCACGGTGAAACAGATCAGCATCGTAAAATACCGGTTTGCCGTCTCCCGCCTTTTCTCGCCCAGCGTTTTCGCTACCAGGGCACCGCCGCCCGTACCGATCATAAACCCGAAACATCCCTGTATCATCAGATAGGGCATGATCAGATTGACCGCCGCAAAAGCAGTCTTGCCCACATAATTGGATACAAAAAAACCATCTACGATGCCGTAAATGGAAGTGAATATCATCATCGCAATGGTCGGAAGAGAAAAGCGCAATAACTTTTTATAGGTAAAATGTTCCGATAACTGTATTCTCATGTGATAGTACCTCCTCTTTCTGGAATCTCCCGCATATTTAATTTAAACTGCCCTGTATATTTTTCAAATAAGCTCATAAAATCCTCCTGTTCTTTCTCCGTCAAAACACCCAGAGCTCCCTTTTCCGCCTCAATAATATAATCCACCGTCTCCCCGCAGAGTTTTCTTCCCTCCGCCGTCAGCACGATCTCTTTTTTGCGCCGGTTGCCGCCTGTAGTGAGCGCAATATACCCTTCCGCCTCCAGTTTTTTCAGCGCCGAGTTGATTGACTGCTTCGGCTGATGAAAACTGCTGCAGATTCCGCTCTGCATCGGCTCCCCGTACTCTGCCCGCAGATAATATAAAATCCATACCGCGCACTCCGACAGCCCGAACTTTTTCGCAATACCACGATAGAGCTGATCATTTTCCTTTGTAATATCGTTATATTGCTTTAATCTTGCATCCAGCGTCCCGGGTTCCATCTGTTTTCCTTTTGCTCCTTCTGCTCAGCCGACAATTTCACGGCAGATCTGCCGTCTGATTACCTGCCGGAAACAAAACGTCCGTAATCAGACTTTCTATATCATAGTCCGATTACGGATAATTGTCAAGAGAAAATAACGCCCGCTGCATAAACAGCGCCGTATTATTTATCTAAGATCCGCTTATCCCGTCCGGGAGCCAAACAATATTCCTGATAACTTATTATTTCATCCGTTTCAGCCAGATATACATTACTGCCGGATAAATCATATTTTTTGCTCAGCAAATCAACCTGGCTTTCATCAAAGACAGTGCCTTCTAAGCCCGCCCCATCCAAATTTGTCTCAAACAACTTTACACCTCTTAAATCCGCTCTATTTAAATCCGCTCCTTTAAAATATGTACCCCTTAAATTTGCTCCGCTTAAATCTGCTTTACTTAAATCCGCCTGAGCCAAATTTGCGCCGTTCAAATATGCCTCCCTTAAATTTGCGTTGCTTAAATTCGCGCCGCTTAACTTTGTTCCGAATAAATGCGCTCCGTTTAACTTCGCTCCATTTAAATCCGCCCCTTCTAAATCCGCTCCGTTCAAATGTGCTCCATTTAAATCCGCTTCACCTAAATATACCCTTGATAAGTCTACATTCCCTAATACTATCCCAGCCAGGTTTAATTTCTGCTCATTATGTCGTAAATAAACAGAAATCCTCTCATTTAACTTCCCCAAAACAGGATTCCACAATTGCACTATCTTCAGCATGTTGGAAAATATATTCATTTCCCGCTCAATAGCACACCTGTAACACATTTCCGTATGAAAAATCATCCCATCCTGCAACATTATCTGAAAAACCTCTTTTGTAATACCAGATAAATTATCCTGTCTCATACAATCAAATTTGATTTTCACAAATTTCAGTATTTGATCGGATAAAACTCCATCCGCTAATAATTCCCCTAATTTTCCTGCAAGCCTTTCCTTGGATGACAATTCATTTATTGATTCAAAAAAATATAGCGCAACAAAATACTCATATATGGACCGATGTACAAAATTAACTTCATCTGCCATCTTCCCTTCGCAATGCCTTATCTTGAAATAGCCTCCGATTAACGTATCACTTTGTATATCCTTATTTTTGTCCGCCGCTTCTCCCATCACGGCTTCACATATCTCTTTAAAATTTTTTTGATAAATAAAGGCTTTCTGGTGATTATGCTCAAAGATCCAAAAAGCAATCTTCTGGGAGGCCTGATGTATATATTTTTTGATTTCAGGTTCGTTGATTCTGTGCTCCGTATCATAACATCTATCGTATATACCTCCCTTTTCCAGCGAAAAAATCTGATCATATACGTCTACAATGGAACTGCTTTTTTCTATCGTAATATCTAATGCCAGTATCATGTATAAAATAAGAGGTATTCCGAATATTTCTTTACTTTGCAGTATATTTTTAATTTTATCTTCCGATATTTCCTTTCCGCACTTTTTCCAATAGGTTTTACAGAAGCTTTCTATTTGCGTCTCATCCCACGCCTGTAATGTAATATAATCACATTCTATATTTTGTAAGTTATATATATAATTTTCCCTGCAGGTAATAATCAATGAAAATATTTTTAATTTATTCTTTCTTTTTAATTCCTGGTACAGCTTATTTAAAATTCTTTCCCTCTCACTCCCCACATAGCTTTCGTCGAACCCGTCGAGAATCAGAGTTTTGTTTTCTAATTCATCATACCCCATCCCTGTTATTTTGAATATATCATTTAATATATCCTTGCTCCGCCAATCAATACCATCTAAATCCGCTGCAAATTGGTACACCAAAACGTCATCCTTCTTTTTCATTAAATTAGCCAAAATCCACGTGATCAGTGTACTTTTTCCGATTCCCGGCTGGCCCAAGATCAAAAGCATTTTCCTGCTGTCATACTCTGTCAAATACTTCTTTAATAAATTTTTCAAACTATCCGATGACCGTGAATTTTGTTTCCATATGTAATGGGGCAGACAATTCTCTTTATATATCTCCCCTAGTTTTATTTCCGTACCCTTATATTCATCCTCTTCGTTAAAGTTATTTAAAAATACATTTTCCTCCCATTTCTGTGCATACTCATCGGCTCTATTTATTACAAACTCCTTTTCCGCCTCCGTTTCCTGTTCTTTCATACCGATTATCTCTGTCAGTAATTCATCCAGTTTTCTATTTATCTCCATTTCATGTTGACGGCTCCTCTCAAAGCCTTTCCGCATACATTGATCTGTCTGCTTTTGTTGATCAAGCAATTGGTCCCCTTGATAAATAATACACCCTACGGCCAAATCTCTGTTTTCTTCCCTGCATATTTCAAGGCATAGTTCCCCTAAAAATTCTTCACATATACTGCCTGTAACCTGGGGCACAACTACTTTTAATCCTGCCCGCACAGCTTCCTTATAATCGTCCATACCGCTCTTAAATCGTTTTAAAATAAGTTCCGCCGCATCATATACCTTTTCTTCTTTTTTATAATTATTGTACGAAAAACCATTTAAAACATTTATTATCACCTGATAAATTCTTGTCTCCATGGTTTGTTCCTTAAATTTTCTATTTTCATCCGCATCCCTGATTTTACTTTTCAATATATCACTGCAATCATTTATAACTTTTGATACAAAACTACTGATAATCAGCTCTTTCGTTATAATCACAAGTACATCCCCTCTCATCTGATGAATATTTTTTGTCTAATTATATAATCTCTTTTATGATTTTCCAATGATTGGTAGAAAAAAAGGAGCCGTAAATTTTCGGTTCCTGTCTTCAGAATTTAAACAAAAAGGGAAACCCACAAGACGGAAAAGATTTGGATCGCCGAAATGAAAGGGAAACATTATCGAATACAGATATTTGATAAGATCAGAAGAGTGTGGTTTTGGGAATGTGCTGTTCATTGTTCATCAGTATGGGCAGCGTTTCCAGACCGGAAGAAAGTCCAAAATCCATCTTCAAAGTCTTAATTTTTCGGTACTGCATTGTGCACCTGATCCGCAATTCTGCAGAATACATACCGTTCAAAGATTACCCCCAGCTAAAAAAGATATACGCGCAGTCAGACCGAAAGCGGCGTAAGCAATTTTTGAAAAGTTCCGGCAAGCATGGAGCAGGTAGCCAGGAGCCCTGAGAACCTGCAATAACATCTTCTTTCTTTTCAAAGGGTAGTGTAAAAAAGTTTGTGTCTATGGAAAAAAATACCTCTTTTTTGGTAAGAATCAAGATATGACAATTCTTATCGAAAAGGAGGATTTTTAT
>JAAWOG010000037.1 GCA_022799355.1 Lachnospiraceae bacterium
ATTTCAAGTCGCCTTCGGCGAGGGGCAGATTCTTTTGGCTCAATTTACATGTTTTCACGGACTTTGCAGTAAATGCAAAGTCCTGGGCTGAACTGTTACCTCTTCTTAGCATTTCCATCCATTCGGCCTTACAACAGGGTTATAATCATTATGTTTACGCCATCTCTTCCAGCAGTTTCCCGATGCTGACCAGTTTCACGCAAAGCACAAACAGCCTTGTAGCTTCCTTCATCTCAGCCAGTGAGGGATAGGAAGGCGCAATCCTGATATTGCTGTCTTTGGGATCTTTGCCGTAGGGATACGTTGCTCCCGCCCCTGTCAGCACCATACCGCCCTCCTTGCACTTTGCCACGATTGCCTTCGCGCAGCCCTCCAGCGCGTCAAAGGAGATAAAGTAGCCGCCTAAGGGATTGGTCCAGCTTCCGATGCCGAGGCCGCCCAACTCCCTCTCAAGGGTTTCGATCACCAGTTCAAATTTCGGGCGGATCAGCGCGGAGTTTTTGGACATCTGCGCCTTTAATCCCGCTTTATCTTTATAATATCTAACGTGGCGAAGCTGATTTATTTTATCCGGTCCGATGGTCTGGATCGTCATGGCGCTTTTCATCCATTCCAGATTCCTGGCCGAACTTGCCACCGCCGAAACACCCGCACCCGCAAAGCTGATCTTGGACGTGGACGCAAACTCAAACGCAAGATCGGGATGTCCCGCTTCCTCACAGGCAGAGAGAATCTCCAAAAGCTCATCCCGCTTATCATCGTACAGATCATGAATGCAGTAAGCATTGTCCCAGTAAATTCTGAAATCCTCCGCCGCCGGTTCAAGCGCCGCAAAGCGTCTCACCGTCTCATCGGAATAAGTATACCCCTGGGGATTGGAATATTTCGGCACGCACCAGATTCCCTTGACAAGGGCATCTTCACGCACATATTTTTCCACCAGATCCATATCGGGACCGTCCTTGGTCATCGGAATCGTGATCATCTCGATCCCGAAATATTCCGTCACCTTAAAATGCCTGTCATAGCCGGGCGCAGGACATAAGAATTTCACCTTATCCAACTTGCACCAGGGAGTGCTTCCGCAGACGCCGTGCGTCATGGAATGGGAAACCGTATCAAACATAAGGGACAAACTGGCATTTCCGTCAACGATCACGTTCTCCGGTTTTGTATCCAGCATCTCCGCCATCAGCCTTTTCATTTCAGGAATACCGTCCATAATGCCATAGTTTCTGCAGTCCACGCCGCCCTCTGTCTGCAAAAGAGACTCCGAATTTAACACATCCATCAGCGGCATTGCGGTATCAAGCTGTTCCGGCGCCGGTTTTCCTCTGGACATATCCAGTTTCAGCCCCTCGCCTTTCACTTCCTCAAACTGAACTTCCAGAGCGCTCCTTAACTCCTCAAGTTCCTGTCTGCTCATTTCCTGAAATGTCTTCATAATGACTCCTCTCCATTCCTTTATCATACCTGTCCCAGGTATTTTCCTTTATTTCTGACAAAGTATCATTGTATACAATAATCCACACCTGACATTTTACTACATCAAAGCAAAACAGGGCAATAGAAAAACCATAAAAAAATTATCCCATAACCTTTTATTTTTAAGATAAATAGCACAAAAAAGCCCCGCAGCATTGTACTGCAGGGCTTACTTTCATGTACTTATTTTGCATAATCAACTACGCGGCTTTCTCTGATCACATTGACTTTAATCTGCCCGGGATATTCTAATTCAGCTTCTATCTTCTTAGAAACCTCCCTCGCCAGCAGAACCATATCCGAATCAGATATCTGCTCTGGAACTACCATTACCCGAATCTCTCTACCCGCTTGAATAGCAAAAGATTTATCTACACCTTTGAAATTGTTTGTGATTTCTTCTAATTGTCTCAGTCTGCTCGTGTATGTCTCAAGAGTCTCCCGTCTTGCACCCGGTCTCGCTGCAGAAATGGTGTCAGCCGCCTGCACAATACATGCGATAAGAGTCTGCGCTTCCACATCGCCATGATGAGATTCCACTGCGTTAATGACAGTTGCAGATTCTTTGTACTTTCTGCAAAGCTCGGAACCAAGCTGTATATGAGAACCTTCCATCTCATGATCTACGGCCTTGCCGATATCATGTAGGAGTCCGGCTCTCTTCGCCATCCTCACATCGAGCCCCATCTCAGCGGCAAGCAGCCCGGAGAGCTGTGCAACCTCGATAGAATGTTTCAGTGCATTCTGACCATAACTTGTTCTGAATTTCATCTTACCAAGCAATCTGATAAGCTCGGGGTGAATACCATGTACGCCAACTTCGAGAGTTGCTGCCTCACCTTCCTCTTTGATCATTACTTCGACTTCTCGCTGCGCCTTTTCAACCATCTCTTCGATCCTTGCCGGATGGATACGGCCATCGACGATCAGCTTTTCAAGGGCGATACGTGCCACTTCCCTTCTGATAGGATCGAATGCGGAAAGGATAACTGCCTCCGGCGTATCATCAATAATCAGATCCACGCCTGTCATCGTCTCGAGTGTTCTGATATTTCTTCCCTCTCTGCCGATGATCCTTCCCTTCATTTCGTCATTCGGAAGCTGCACAACAGATATCGTCGTTTCCGAAACATGGTCAGCCGCACATTTCTGGATAGCGGTGACAACATATTCCTTCGCCTTTTTGTCTGCTTCTTCCTTTGCCCGCGTTTCCATTTCCTTGATCATAACCGCGGACTCGTGTTTCACTTCATCTTCAACAATTTTCAGTAAATATTCTTTTGCCTGTTCAGAGGTTAATCCTGAGATTCTTTCCAGTTCCTGTAATCTTTGCTCGTTCAGTTTGGAAACTTCTTCGCGCTGCTTTGATAAACGATCTTCTCTCGCAGCAAGGCTCGCTTCCTTCTTCTCAATAGCATCGGCCTTTTTTTCGATGTTCTCTTCCTTCTGCTGTATACGGCGTTCATAACGCTGCGCTTCCGCTCTGCGCTCTTTGATCTCCTTATCGAGTTCATTCTTTACCCGAATGGACTCTTCCTTGGTCTCAAGCTGAGCTTCACGCTTTTTCGTCTCGGCAGTTTTCAATGCTTCATCGATAATCTCTCTCGCCTTATCCTCCGCGCTTCCGATCTTGGACTCCACCACTTTTTTGCGATAGTTGATCGCAACATAGGCGGTTACGGGAATGGCAATGACAAGAGTGACCAATACTGCTATAATGGCTTCAAGCATGTACAGGAGCACCTCCTTATTCAGTTTTCATTGTACAAATCTATCATAGAATATCCGTATTTTTTGAGCGATATTCTAATTAGCATATTTACAACACTTCAATTCTAAACAAAAAAAGGTATTATGTCAAGCACTTTCACAAAGGCGATGAAGCTTTATTGTAATAATTGACTAAAAAGACTAAAGAATTTTCGCTATATTATCCAAAGAAAATCCTTTTCTGTACAAAAAAGCGCCCATTTTCTGCTTTTCCCGATAATCCGCATTCTCTTTATCATAATTTTTTTTCGCCAACAGCTTTTCCATAAGCGGGATCTCATCCGGCAGTTTTTCTTCACTCAGCTCTTCCTCATATACCCTGCCGATCAGCTCCTTACCGATTCCCTTTCTGATAAGGTCCTGTTCTATCCGCCCCCGGCTCCTTAGCTCGCTGTAATATAAGATATAATCCCTCGCATAGCGCCTGTCATCAATATAATGGTAAGACTTTATATATTCTATCGCCTCGTCAATCGCCGAAGCCGGATACTGCCCCTGTTTCAGTTTCTCCCTGATCTGATATTCGGTATACTCCCGGCTTTTCAGCAGATTCATACTGCGCTTTTTTGCCCGCATGGGGAGCACTTTTGTCAGAATCTCCTCAAGGGATTCCTCTGAAATCCGCTCCCCTTCCTTCACCTGATATGTACGCAGTTCCCCCCTGTACAGTATAAATCGAAACTGTCCGTCGATATCGATCTGATAGCGTCCCCTGGATAAAGCCGTAATTCCCGTTACAATATTTTCTTCCTGCATGTTCTGCCTTTTCCGCTGTTTTTTTGCCGCTCTCTTTTATATATACCCGGCATTTCATTTAACTGCTCTTACTCTGCGCTTTTCTTTTTGGTCGCTTTTTCCGCCTTGGGCTCTGCCTTTGGTTCCGTCACGGCTTCCGCCGCAGCTTCTTCCCCTGTCAGGGAAAAATGCTTTCTCACCTTACTCTCAATCTCTTCGCAGACCGCCTTATTCTCCTTCAGATACTGCTTCGCGTTTTCTCTGCCCTGCCCGATCTTATTTCCATCGTAAGCATACCATGCGCCGCTCTTATTCACCACATCGATACTTGCGGCGATATCCAGGATATCCCCCACCCGGGAGATGCCTTCTCCGAACATAATATCAAACTCGGCCTCCTTAAAGGGCGGCGCAATCTTATTCTTCACCACTTTTACCCTGGTCCTGTTACCGATCACTTCGCCCGCCTGTTTCAGGGATTCTATCCGTCTTACGTCCAGACGCACGGAAGAGTAGAATTTGAGCGCCCGGCCGCCGGTCGTAGTCTCCGGATTTCCGAACATCACGCCGACTTTTTCACGGAGCTGGTTGATAAAGATAACCGTACAGTTGGATTTACTGATCACCGCCGTCAGTTTTCTGAGCGCCTGGGACATCAGCCTTGCCTGCAGCCCCACATGGGAATCTCCCATCTCGCCATCGATCTCGGCCTTGGGCACCAGCGCCGCAACGGAGTCCACCACAATAAGATCCACGGCGCCGGAACGCACCATAGTCTCCGTGATCTCCAGCGCCTGCTCACCGCAATCCGGCTGGGAAATATATAAATTATCCACATCCACACCGATATTCTTCGCATAGACCGGATCAAGAGCGTGCTCCGCGTCAATAAACCCTGCAATCCCGCCGCGCTTTTGTACTTCCGCTATCATATGAAGCGTAACGGTCGTCTTACCGCTGGATTCCGGTCCGTATATCTCAACGATCCTGCCCTTCGGGATTCCCCCCAGCCCCAGTGCCAGATCCAGGCTCAGAGATCCGGTAGGTATCGTCTCTATATTCATCTGCGCTGACGGATCTCCGAGTTTCATCACGGTTCCTTTTCCATACTGTTTCTCAATCTGGGCTATCGCCGCATCCAGTGCTTTTAATTTTTCATGATTATCCATTATCTATTCCCTTTCTTTTTTACCGACACATCCGAACATCCGTTTGTAATTATATTAGAACAAATGTTCTTTTCTGTCAAGTTTTATTTTATCTTTTTCTACTTTAACACAACAAGTGTCCCATAAATGACTCTCAACGGCATCCCTCCCTGTTTTTTTATTTCTTATTCCTTTTGCTTTGAAAAATGGCGATCCGCCGGATATGCAAAGCAGACAAATTAAATGTAAGATAGTATTACTCTATCATGCGGGGGAATTTCCGTCAACCTATAATTTAGTTTAACCATTTATCCGGTCGGGAGGAACATAAAATGCGGGGGAGCCCGTTAAAAAGCGTCGGCAATACCAAACGAAATGACATTGCCGCCGGGGCACATATCTTCCCCGGCGGCATCCGTGTATAAAATCCCTCACATTCTCTTCAAAAACTCTTCATAATCAGGATAAGTCACCGTAGCCCATCCCTCATCCATGTTCAGCCCGATCTCCATCCCCTGAGGGCAGTAGAAAAGAATCAGATAATAGGGATCTTCCAGACAATACATTATTTCGCTGTCATCATAATAGTCCAGCACACTGTCCGCATTCTGTTTTACGCTTCTCTCCCGGAAGTCCTCCACAAACTCCTCGTCAATGTCCAGCATCCCGGTATTTTCCAGAAGCTGTCCGTTCTTCATATCAAAATTCAGGCAGTAAAGGTACAGATCCGTGTCGTAATCCAGATACGCCCCATAACAGACGGTTTCCTGATAAACAATACTCAGAATGTCTTCCGACATATAGGTAACACTGCCCGTAAGCTGCGCCAAAATGCCGTCGCCCTCATACATATAATCTCTATAGTCTTCTTCATAGTAATCCAGCAGGCTTTCCCACTCGGCACAGATCGTATCATTGATATGATCCAGGTTCGGCACATCGCCTTTCACCACAGGATAACTGTAATAGATGTCCGTGTCCGTACCGTCATGGTACTCATCCTCCACTATCTCCACGGTGTAGGCAAGCCCCTCCGTTCTGTTGTCAGCCGGGAAAGAAAAATATTCTCCGGTATCATAGCCTTCGATATCCTCATCATGGGTGGGACGGTTGAGTTTATCCCTCCGGTCATAACCGGTATCTTCATCAAAATAGTGGAACTCACCGTCTTCATCATAATAACCAAACCGGTTATCATCCGCATCCTCCTCGGACTCCCCATAATAATGGAAATAGCCGTCATCGTCATAATAGCCATAATCTGACAGACCATCGTCCTCATCCTCCGCATTCGCCTCCGCCCAGCGTTCCCACTGACCGTTTCTGCCCAGCTCCACAAACTGCATCACCACAGCCGCACATCCTGCGAAAAGCCCGGCAAACACAAGCCCGACAATAACGCCGATGGCAATATTCCTGCCCTTATTAGGATTATTATTTTCCGGATACATCGTTTTCTCCTATCTTTCCATGTTGTCAGTCAAAAACCTGCAGCTACTACCAAGCCGCAACAAATTTCCCTGCTTTATTTAATTGGAAAACATCACACTGCTGCAGTACTGCAAAATACACTCCCGCATCAGGGAGAGCGCCGCAGATACCGAAGCCTCTCTGATCTTGTTTCTGTTTCCCTTGAAATGATACTCTTTGATCACCATCTCGCCGCGGACCTGACAGCCTATGTAAACAAGCCCCACCGGTTTTTCCTCGCTGCCGCCGTCCGGCCCCGCAATGCCCGTCACGGAAACCGTCACATCCGCTTTGCTGATCATCGCGGCTCCCTTTGCCATCTCCTTTGCCACATTGCTGCTCACCGCACCGTGTTTTTCGAGGGAACTTCTCTTTACCCCGAACAGTTTCCGCTTCGTTTTATTGGAATAGCTGACATACCCCGCTTTAAACACCTCGGATGCGCCGGGCACATTGATCAGCCTGGCGGAGAGCATCCCTCCCGTACAGGATTCCGCCGTAGCGACCGTCAGGTGGTTTGCCTCAAGCAGGTCCACAATGGATTTCTCCAGCGTCACATCCGTATCCGTGGTATAGATACTGTTGCCAAACCTGCCCTTTAATTCCTTCACCATGGGCTTTACAAGCTTTCTCGCCTCTTTTTCGTTCTCCGCTTTCGCCGTCACCCGCAGATGAACCTCCCCGGTCTTGGCGTAAGTGGCAATGGTCGGATTGCTCTGTGCTTCGATCAGATCCTTTATCATGGTCTCCGCAATGCTCTCTCCCACCCCGCAGACTTTGACGGTCTTCGAATAGATCACGCCCGGCTCTAATTCATTCAGATAAGGATAGATATCCTTCTCGAACATCGGACGCATCTCGTTTGGCGGTCCGGGAAGCAATATCACATGCTTTCCGTCTTTCTCGATGATCAGCCCCGGCGCCGTACCGTTTTCATTGTCTATGATCCTGGCACCTTCCGGCGCGAGAGCCTGTTTCCAGTTGTTCTCCGTCACGGTAAAGCCCCTTGTCTCCAGATATTCCCTGATCCGCTCCTCGGTATGGGCATCTTTTACCAGATGCAGCCCCAGCACCTTCGCCGTTACCTCCTTCGTCAGATCATCCTGCGTAGGCCCGAGCCCGCCGCCCAATATAACGATGTCCGACCGCTCAAGAGCCGTCTGCAATGTCTTTGTCAGCCGCTCCGCATTGTCGCCTACCACGCTCTGATAGTAGCAGGAAAGCCCCAGTCCCGCGCACTGCTCCGCCAGGTAAGCCGCATTGGTATTTACGATATTCCCCAGCAAAATTTCCGTCCCCACACTGATCAGTTCAACAACCATCTTTTTTTCTCCTATTCCAGTACCGCATCCGTCCAAATCGTACACCTTTGCGGAAGTCAATACGCAGCCTCTCCGCGTCTGCATATCGACTTGTGCACTCTTTGGACAGATGCTGTTTTCCAGTACCGCATCCGTCCTAATCGTACCGCCTCTTTATTTTGTCCCCTGCATAACCTCTTTGTTTTTGATCAGATAGTCCGCCAGGGAGATCACTGTCAGAAGGAGCGATATCCACATAATGATATCCGTGACCAGCCGAAGCGCCGGGATATCCGCGATCATCAAAATGACCATAACCATCTGAAACGTAGTCTTGAATTTCCCCCACCAGCTTGCGGCTATCACTTTTCCGTTATCCGATGCGATCAGGCGAAAACCGCTGATCACAAATTCTCTGCTGATAATGATAATCACGATCCACGCCGGAATCCTGCCCATCGCCGTCAGGCAGATCAGCGCCGAACAGACCAGCAGTTTATCCGCCAGAGGATCCATAAATTTCCCGAAATTGGTGATCAGATTGTACTTTCTTGCTATTTTTCCGTCAAGCAGATCGGTCAGGGCGGCAATCACGAAGATAGCCAGCGCGATATAATCCGTATAACCGGCAATACCGTTAAACAAAGCCGTAAACCAGCCCCATCCCTCATAGCCGCCGAGCAGCAGTACCACAAAAGGCACAATCAGTACCATGCGGAATACCGTCAGTTTATTGGGTAAATTCATATGAAAAACCATATCCTTTCTATACAAAATAGCGTGCGGATTTTCACGCCTGCTCCGTAACTTCGATTCCGGTCAGGTCATAATCGCTGCTGCCTGTCACCTCCGCTTTGACAAAACTGCCCGATTCCAGTTCCCGATCGGAGGTAAGGAAAAGATAACCATCCACATTCGGCGCGTCCATATAGGTCCTTGTGACATAAACGCCCTCCTTCGGCAAATATCCTTCCACCACGGCTTCCAGTATCTGTCCTTCTCTTCCCGCGGCTTTTTCAAACACAATTTCCTGCTGCAGCTCCATCAGCTCAACCCGGCGTTTTTCCTTACTCTCCTCAGGCACCTGATCGGGCATTGCCGCCGCCGGCGTATCCTCCTCCGCCGAGTAAGGAAAAACGCCCAGCCGGTCAAACTCCATCTCATTCACAAACCTGTACAGGGTGATAAAATCTTCCTGCGTCTCCCCGGGAAAGCCGCTGATCAGCGTGGTACGCAGGCAGATATCCGGTATCTGACTGCGCAGCATCCCGATGATCCGCTCAAGGTCCTCCCTTGTGGTACGCCGCCCCATCCGTTTCAGAACGGGATCGGAGGCATGCTGAATCGGGATATCCAGATAGTGGCAGATTTTCCGCTCCTGCTTTATCACCTGCACCAGTTCCTCCGTGATCTCTTCCGGATAACAGTATAACAGCCTGATCCAGTGCAGTCCCTCTATCTTACAAAGTTCCCGCAGCAATTCGGGAAGCCGTTTTCTTCCATATAAATCCACACCGTAAAGGGTGGTCTCCTGAGCCACCAGTATCAGCTCCCGGACACCCTGCTCCTCCAGAATACGCGCCTCCTCCAAAAGTTCTTCCATAGGCACGCTCCGGTATTTTCCCCGTATCTTCGGAATAATACAGTAGGTGCAGTGTTTATCGCACCCTTCCGCTATTTTCAGATAGGCATAGTGGCCGCCTGTGGTTACCATCCGCTTTGAACCGGCAAAGGGCGCTCTGACGCCTTCGCCGATATGATCTCTGCCGCAGCCCGACAGCACCTCCCCAAGCGCCTGCGCAATACCGTATATATCCGTAATTCCCAGCAGCGCATCCACCTCGGGGATCTCTTTCCTGATCTCCTCCTGATAACGCTGTGCAAGACATCCTGTCACCAAAAGCGCCCTGATCTGTCCCGCCTTTTTCAACTCCGCCATTTCCAGTATGGTTTCTATACTCTCTTCTTTGGCATCCCGGATAAAACAGCAGGTATTGACCACAACAATATCCGCTTCCGACTCTTCGTCCGTAAAGCCATAGCCCTCTTTGGCAAGTTCTCCCAGCATCACTTCCGTATCCACCAGATTTTTATCGCAGCCGAGAGAGACAAATAATATCTTCATATACATCTCCGGGTTCGCGGCAGGACCTGTTCTAAAACGCTCCCGCAGACAAACCATCCGTTTTTATACAGAAAAGTTGCGGAAAAACCTTCGTTCTCCCGCTTCTCCATCCTGTCATACGCCTATTACAAACTCAGACTTTTATGCTTCCTCATCGTTTAAAATATGGATCTTTCCCTGCTCTAACTCACTGACCGCAATGGACAGCGGCTTTTCAACAGACAGATTATCCACCAGCGGCTCGTCCCCTGCGATAAGCTGCCTCGCCCTCTTTGCCGTTGCCATCACAATCGAGTAACGGCTGTTGACAACCGGCGCCTCCCCGGGTTCTACCCCGCTGTTTACTACTTTCATTAAATCTGCATAAGATGGATGTAACATTTATTCCTCTCCTTTCCATAACCGTACCAGGTCATTTTGAATGCCCCGGATAAACTCCTCATTTCTGCCCGGCGTCAGATGCGCCGACTCGATCAGGTTGTGGAGCCGTCTTACACTCCCTGCCACCTCATCGTTTATCATAATGTAATCATACCGTTCTATGATCCCCGCCTCTTCCGCAGCACGACTCATCCGTTTTCTGACCACGTCCTCCGTCTCCGTCCCGCGGTTTTTCAGCCTTCTGTAAAGTTCCTCCACACTCGGCGGCAGCACAAAGATCAAAACGGCATCGGGATAGCGCTCCCGCACCTTCAGGGCGCCCTGAATCTCTATCTCGAGTACCACGTCCTTCCCCGCCGCCATCTGCTCTTCCACATATGCCCTGGGGGTTCCGTAATAGTTTTCCACATAGGAGGCGTATTCAATCAGTCCTCCCTCTTTTATTTTCCGCTCAAATTCCTCTTTTGATACAAAGAAATATTCTCTGCCGTGTACTTCTCCCGGCCTGGGCGCTCTCGTCGTCATGGAAACCGACAACGCGTAATTCTCATACTCCTCCACCAGCCGTTTCATGATAGTTCCCTTGCCGGAACCCGCAAACCCCGATACTATGATCAGAAGCCCCCTTCTCTTCATGCACCCCTCCATATGCCGTCAGTCGTTCTCTGCCCTTGCCTCATCCGTCATATCCGGAAAAACGCCCGCCCGTCCCGCAAGGGTTTCAGGCAGCAGCGCCGATAATACCACACTGCCGTTTTCCATGACAAGGACCGCCTTTGTCTTTCTTCCCTGCGTCGCGTCGATCGCCGTCCCCGCCTCTTTCGCCCCCTGTACCATTCGTTTGATGGGTGCGGAATCCGGGCTGACAATGGCAATGATCTTCTCTGCGTTTATCATATTGCCGAATCCGATATGAATCAATTTATTCAATGTTCTGAATCTGTTCCCTCACTTTTTCAATTTCATTTTTCAGTTCTATCGCCCGCGCCGATATCTCCAGGTCATTTGCCTTGGACAAAATCGTATTTGCCTCCCGGTTCATCTCCTGAGCGATAAAATCCAGCTTCCTTCCGATACTGCCGCCGGAGATGAGCGCCTTCTTCGTACTCTCCACATGGCTGCGCAGCCGCACCAGTTCCTCGTCCACACAGACCTTATCGGCAAATATGGTCACTTCCATATACAGGCGGTTCTCATCGATCTGCACGTCTTCCAGCAGCTCGCGGACTTTTTCCCGGAGTTTTTCTTTATATTCCTGAACCAGTTTCGGGGAACGCTCCGTGATAAAATCCACATGTCCCAGCATCACATCCAGCTTTGAGACAAGGTCCTTCAGCAGGTTCTCCCCTTCCGCAACTCTCGTTTTTACAAAATTCTCCGCCGCTCCCTGCAACGCGCTCTGAAGATCCTTCCAGAGTTCCTCCTCGTCGATCCCCTGCTCCTCCATCACAAACACTTCCGGATACCTCGAAAGCGTGGACACCCGCACATCGTCATCGAGCCCGAACTCCTCAGCCATCTGACGCAGATAGCCCAGATATTCCGCCGCCAATGCCTTATTGTATTTCAAAGAGCCGCTCTCTTCACTGTAATCCTCGTAGGTGATAAAAATGTCCACCTTACCTCTGGTAATATAGTTTTTTAACTCAGACCTTATGGCACTTTCAAAAAAATTCAGTTTCTTCGGCATCTTGATACTCACATCCAGATACCGGTGGTTGACGGATTTCATCTCAACCGTTATCTTTCGTTCTTTTCCCGTTACCTCGCACCTGCCGAAGCCGGTCATGCTTTTGATCATGTTCTTAATCCTTCTTCTATCATCCTTTTACCGGATACAGCCCCCACATCCGCAAAAATCCGCAGACCGTCCCGGATTATCCCGAATCACTTATCAAAACCTTATTCAGGAGCAGGTTCTATCTTCACACCGCCAGATCCAGATTCGCCCCCCGAAGCCCCATACCATGCTGGAACTTCCGTTCCTTCTGATAAGGATTGCTTTCATCGGAATAACTGATCTTCGTGTGCGTCGTACCGCCCGATACGTATGTCCTGCCACACTCCGGACAGATCGCGGTCTTTATGCTGACGGAAGCCTGCAGTACCTTTCCGCCGTCCTTCTGCGCCTTATTATAGGCGTTTGATACGTGCTCTCCCTCGTGGGCGCGGACTCTTGCCCCGGCGCTCTCGGGCGAAACATGCTGCGCCGACTTAAAGGAAACGTTCTCGTCCGAACCGTCCTGATATTTCCGCTCTTTGCAGGTCTGACACTCTTCCGGAGAAGATGCCCTGCCAGGCTTTCTGACGGCGTCCGAATCTCCGGTGATCTGCTCCGTCTTTTCAACGCCCTGCACGCCCCTTGTCTCGGGGCTCTTCTCTCCCGCTCCCCAGGGCGCAACAACAAGGACCGCCTCCTCCCCGGGACGCCCCCAGACTTTCTGCCATGCGGCTTCATATGGATTTTGTAAACCTTCGATATTCATGGAAGTACCTCATAGAATCATATCGGAAAATCTCTGTTTATCAGAATTGTAGCACAAAGCGGTGAAATTGTAAAATAATATATTTGATATTTTTGGAAGAAGGTGTTACGCTGTTAGTTAAAACAATCAGAAAATCAGGAGATCAACCATGGCTTTTGACGGCATTACAGTCGCTGCCCTTATCAAGGAGTGCAAAACCCTTTTGACCGGCAGCCGTATTTATAAAATCGCGCAGCCCGAGGCGGACGAACTGCAGCTTACTTTAAAGACAAAAACGGGGCAATATCATCTGCTCCTCTCCGCCAGCGCATCCCTGCCTCTCATCTATCTGACGGGGCAGACCAAGCAAAGCCCCCTGACAGCGCCGGGGTTCTGTATGCTGCTCAGAAAACATATCCAGAACGGGCGCATTGTTGATATTACCCAGCCGGGGCTTGAGAGGATTATGCAGATCCATATCGAACATCTGAACGAGTTAGGGGATCTTTGCCGAAAAAAACTCATTGTCGAAGTGATGGGAAAACACAGCAATATCATTTTCTGCACGGAGGATGACAAGATCATCGACAGCATCAAGCACATTTCCGGCATGGTCAGTTCTGTCAGGGAAGTGCTGCCGGGGAAGCCTTATTTTATCCCGCAGCCGGAGAACAAAGAAGATCCTGTTGTTTTTATGGAGCGTGCCCTGTCCGATGAGGAGAGAAAAAGCGCCTTTGCCGCTCTCATCTTTCAAAAGCCGGCGCCTCTATACAAAGCGCTCTATACTTCTTTTACCGGATTTTCCCCGATACTGGCACAGGAACTCTGTTTTCGCAGTTCGCTGGATTCGGACCGCTCCGCCCTCAGTTACCTGCGGGAGGAACTTTTTGCATCTGCCGATCCGTCCGATTCGGACGCCGCTTTGAAAAAAGCTGCCTCCTTCATGCCGGACATGCCCGGTTTGGCATCCGATTCCTCCGCTTTGGAAAATACTGCCGTCACACTGCTCTACAACCGGTTTACGGATCTGATGAAACAGGTTATGGACGGTGCCTTTTCCCCCGTAATCGTCTATGAGGGAAAGACGCCCGTGGAATTTTCCGCCATCTCCATGCAGATGTATGGCGCCGCTTCCTCCAAACCGTTTCCTTCCATCTCCGCCCTTTTGGAAACCTACTATGCGGAGAGAAACGCGCTGACACGCATCCGGCAAAGATCCGCCGATCTGCGCAAGATCGTTCAGACCATCTTAGAGCGCACCGTCAAAAAGTACGACCTCCAAATCCAACAGATGAAGGATACGGAAAAACGGGAAAAATACCGGATCTACGGAGAACTTCTGCACACCTACGGCTATGGAGCCGAGCCCGGCGCAAAATCCATAGAGGCATTAAATTATTATACCGGAGAAACTATAAAAATTCCTCTTGATCCCACCCTGACAGCTTCGGAAAACGCGAAAAAATATTTTGACAGATACGGAAAAATGAAGCGCACCTACGAAGCTCTTTCCGCACTCACCGTGGAGGTAAAGGAAGAAATCAGCCATCTCGAATCCATCGCCGCTTCTCTGGATATCGCGGAACAGGAATCGGACCTTGTGGAGATCAAGGAGGAGCTGATCGCAGCGGGCTATGTCCGCAGAAAAGGCGGCACAAAAAGGGAAAAGATCACAAGCAGGCCCTTCCATTATATCAGCAGCGACGGTTTTCATATGTATGTGGGGAAAAACAACTTCCAGAATGATGAACTGACTTTCAAATTTGCCGTCGGAAGTGACTGGTGGTTCCATGCCAAAGGACAGCCCGGCTCCCATGTTATCGTCCGCACCGAGGGCGCGGAGCTGCCGGATTCCACCTTTGAAGAAGCCGCAAGGCTTGCCGCCTACTACTCCAAGGGGCGCGGCCAGGAGAAAGTGGAGATTGATTATATCGAAAAAAAACATGTCAAAAAACCAAACGGCGCAAAGCCCGGGTTTGTGGTGTACTATACGAACTATTCTATGATCATCGATTCGGATATATCAAAGATCGAGCAGATCTCTTCCTAGCGAATCAGGAGGGCGGATACTCAGCCCTCCTCCTTTTTATTTCAGCAGCCTCATCTTCCGCCCTGCCTTCACCAGCAGATGCCCCTTCGGCATACTCCGAAGTTCCTCTTCCGTTACCGCCCGTATCATAATAATCAGCACAAAATACACAAGCATTGCCACCGCCACCGAGACGCCCAGCGCCAGCAGGTTAATCGGCACAATATAATATACTCCATGATATACGCCATAAGCTGCCGCCCCCATAATCACGGAGGCGAAAAGCGGGCGCAGGAAAGCCCTGTCCTTCTCCTGTTTGTATTTCAGATATTTTTTCAGTGAAAATCCGTTTAAAACACTGACGATCACGGAGTAGAGCACCGTCGCCGCCACATAATAATACATGCGGTATTCATGATCCAGATACAGCAGCATCACAGCCATAGCTCCGGCATGGAGCACAAGGGCGACCGCCGCGTGGATAATCGGCGTCACCATCTTTCCGATGGACTGCAGCACCGCCTGCGTCAGGGTGGACAGTCCATAAAATACAATGCTGGCGGAAGTCAGGGCGAGCAGCCTTGAGGATAATTCAAGGGATTCCGGCTGGTTGAAAATAACCTGCATAATAGGTTTTGCCAGGACGCCGATGCCCACCGCCGCAGGGATGGAAACCAGCATCGTCACCTTCACCGACTTTGCCACCTTCGCCCGCACCCCCTTCTTGTTGCGCTGGGCGAAATCGCTGGAAATACCGGGAATCAGCGCCGTTGCCATTGCCGAGGCAAGGGCGATCGGAATATTGGATATCTTCGTACCCTTGGCAATGGCACTTAAGTCCGTAGCCACCACGGATTCCTGTAAACCCGTCACCGTCATCATCAGCTTCTGATAGATCGTCTTATCCAGAAAATTATTGACATTGTAAATACCCGTACTCAAAATAAAGGGCGTTACCACAAGCAGGATAATCCTGAAAATTTCTCCGTAGGAATCTTCCGTCTTATGATAGTCCCGGGCCATCTGCCCCATGATCATTTTCCGGTTCAGCCCGTACATCCACAGCATAAACAAAAGACCGATCAGCACCCCCGCGCCGGTTCCTATGGTTCCCCCCGCCGCGCCGTAGGAGGCTTTCGTGCTCATGTCCTGATCCGCCACCGCCTGCACCATCACGTACGCCATGCCGATGCTGACGCCGGCATTGGCAAGCTGCTCTAAAATCTGGGAGACGGAAGTCTGTGCCATGGACTTGTACGCCTGAAAATATCCCCGGAAAACGCCGAGGATTCCGCTTAAAAAGATAGTCGGCGCCAACACCTTAAGGGGCAGCACGGCGCTCTCCATCTCCACAAGAAGCCCTGCTCCGAAAAACACAAATAAGCTGGCAATACCACCGACTACCAGCACATAAACAAACGCACAGCGGAAAATCCGGTGTGCATTCCGATATTCTTTTAACGCCAGCTTTTGTGCAATAACCTTGGACACCGCCGAGGGGATGCTGTAGGAGGATATGAGCAGGACGATACTGTAAGCCGCGTACGCGCTGTCATAATATCCGAAACCTTCATCTCCGATGATGGCAACCATCGGTTTATTATACAAAAGACCAATGATGCGGACGACGATCCCGGCTACCGCCAGAATCCCCGCCTGCATCACAAAATTGTCTTTCTTTTTTGCCATGTTATGCCTCTCTTACGCACGGAACATCCCGTACATGGTACATAGTATTCCGTACATATCGAGTTTATGCAATACCCGTATCTGATCCGTCGTAACAGTTATGCCCCTCGGCCGCAGGTTACGGCTTAATATCCTATCAGCCAGTCATACATCTCCTGATACTTCATCGCGGAAACCTGCCAGGAGAAGTCCGCCGCCATGGCGCGGTCCACCATTTTATTCCACTCGCGCTTCTTATCATAATAGATCCGTTCCGCGTAGCGCACCGTAGCCATCATCTCATGGGCATTATAGTTGACGAAGCTGAATCCGGTTCCTCTGCTCTCGTACTCATTATAGGATTCCACCGTATCTTTCAGTCCGCCGGTCTCCCTGACGATAGGCAGCGTGCCGTAGCGCAGGCTCATAAGCTGGGAGAGTCCGCAGGGCTCAAACAGGGACGGCATCAAAAACGCATCGCAGGCGCCGTAGATCTTATGGGAAAGCGCATCGGAATAATAGATATTCGCCGATACCTTATTGCTGTACTTCCAGTCGAAATGGCGGAACATATTCTCGTACCGCTCCTCGCCGGTTCCCAGCACTACGATCTGGATCGCGTCCTGACAAAGTTCATCCATCACATATGCTATCAGGTCAAAGCCCTTCTGGTCCGTGAGTCTTGACACAATACCGATCATCATGATCTTATCGTTTACTTCAAGCCCCAGTTCCTTCTGCAGGGCACGTTTATTTTTCACTTTTTCCTTCCGGTAATTCTGCGCATTGTACGGAAATTCCAGATGTTTATCGGTCTCCGGATTAAAGTCATCATAGTCAATGCCGTTGACAATACCCCGCAGGTCGCCGGATCTCGCCCGCATCAGTCCGTCCAGATTTTCACCGTAAAACTCGGTCTTGATCTCCTGGGCATATGTATCGCTCACCGTGGTGATGGCATCCGCGAACACAAGCCCGCCCTTTAAAAGGTTGGCATCTTTATAGGCTTCGAGTTTATCCGGCGTAAAGTAGTAATCCGGCAGTCCCGTAATATCCTTTACATCTTTCACATTCCACTTGCCCTGGAATTTCAGGTTATGGATCGTCATAACGGTCTTGATGCCCCGGAAGAACTCGTTCCCCTGGAAGCGCTCATGCAGATAGACAGGCACAAGCCCGGTCTGCCAGTCATGGCAGTGGATCAGATCCGGCCGAAAGCCGATAACAGGCAGGGCGGAAAGGCATGCCTTACTGAAATACGCATATTTCTCAATCTCAAACAGCGCATTATCGGTATAGGGTTTCACGCCCGTAAAATATCCTTCATTATCAATAAAGTAATATTTCACGCCGTCCAGTTCGGATTCCAGAATACCCACATACTCGTCTTTCCAGTGGAAATCCATGTAAAAATGCGCTTTATAACTCAGTTTCTCTTTCATCTTATCTGACATACAGGAATATTTCGGTATCATAACCCGCACATCATAGTACTCTTTGTCGATACATTTCGGCAGAGAGCCTACTACATCAGCAAGGCCTCCCGTCTTAATAAATGGAACACCTTCCGACGCGATAAAAAGTATGTTTTTCATGATAAACCTCCGTTTGCCTTCCCCCGTCTTTATTATCAGGTAAAATCTGTATTATGAATGTATTATACATCAAGGTCTGGGCTAAAGGAAGTACCTATTTTTAAAAGTTGTGATTACCGGATACGGGCGCAGCCATTTCCTGTCGGTTTCCCTTTGATAAGATGGTATTTTTTATGCTTCCCGGTATTTCAGCCGCAGTTTATCCGTGATCAGAGCGATAAATTCGGAGTTGGTGGGCTTGCCTTTGCCGGTATTGATCGTATAGCCGAAAAGGGCGTCCAAAGTTTCCATCCGTCCCCTGCTCCATGCCACCTCGATGGCGTGGCGGATGGCACGCTCCACTCTGCTCGGCGTGGTCTGGTATTTGTTCGCGATGGACGGATAGAGGAGTTTGGTGATGGAATTTAGCATCTCCATATCCTGTACCGACATCATAATCGCCTCCCGCAGATACTGATAGCCCTTGATGTGGGCGGGAACGCCTATTTCATGGATCATATCCGTCACATCCGTCTCAAGGTCATAGGACGGCGCCGTCTCCTGCCGCACTGCGGCGGACACTACCCCGGCCGGCAGGGACGCCGCTTTCAGGGCGCTCTCCCCGCTCCATTTCACCTCCACCTCCTTCTCTCCTGCCGCTCCGCTTTTTTCGGAAGAAGAAACCGTTATCATAATCTGAAATTCTTTATCCTGCTTCATCAGTTCATCAATGATCTTATGCATTTTTTCCGAGTCTCCCGTGACCGGTACATGAAGCTGTTCCATATAAAATTCCCCTTTTACAACAGATTTTCTCTCAGATACCATAAGTCGGCTCAGCCTGCGGAAAGTGCGGTATTCCAAAGCATCTCCTGCTCCTCCTGCATGGTATCTGTCATAATTTCACACCATCCAGTATATTTCTTTGTCCCCACTCCTTCAAGTATGATTCACCGCCGGATTTTTTATATTCTGCGGTTTTCTTCCCCTTTTCAGGAAAATCCGCGAAAATACGATGCCAAAATGAGCAGTTTTACTCTGAAAATCTTTATTTTATCATGAAATACAGTATTTTGATCTGTGCTCTGCTAAACATTCCCCAAAACCATTAGTTCATAGGGTTTCAGTGTATATACTTCTTCTTCCGGATTTATTTTCCGTTCATCATAATTTTTCAGCAAAACCTGATACCCTCTCCATTCATCTGCTGTCCTCACGGCCTGCTCCTTCTTATCAAGATTGCAGAGCACAACTATCTCCTGCTCCCCCAGCGTTCTCTGATAGGCAAACACCATATCCGTTTCTGTCTCCGGAAAGGAAATCTCTCCCCTAGCGATCACAGGATACCTTTTTCTCATGGCGATCAGTTGTTTATAAAAGGAAAGAACAGAATTTTTGTCATGTTGCTGGGCTTCCACCGTAATTTCTTTTCGGTATGCCGCAGACATCGGAATCCATGGCTCCTTTTCGGAGAAGCCGCCGTACTCTTCCCCGTTCCACTGCATGGGCGTCCTGCTGTTATCCCGGGATCTTGCCGCCAGCGCCGCCAGCGCTTCCTTCTTCGTCTTTCCCTTTTCCAGCAAAATCTGATAATAATTCAGGCTCTCCACATCTCTGTACTGCTCTATGGAGGGATAATGGGCATTCAGCATACCGATCTCCTCCCCCTGATAAATGTACGGAGTGCCGCGCATCAGATGAATCATTCCCGCCAGCATTTTTGCCGACTCCCTCCAGCAGGTGCCCTCATCCCCCATTCTGCTCACTATGCGCGGCTGATCATGGTTACACCAGAACAGCGCATTCCAGCCATCTCCCTGCTGCATCCCCATCTGCCATTCGATGAACAGCTCCTTTAACTTTTTATAGTCAGCAGCCTTGATCGCCCATTTATCTCCGTCATCGTAGTCTACTTTCAGATGATGGAAATTAAAACACATGGAAAGTTCTTTTTCTTTCGGTGCAGAATATCTGATACAATGCGCAAGCGATGTAGAGGACATTTCTCCCACTGTCATAAACTCTTCAATACGGACGTCATGTACCAGTTCCTTCAGATATTCGTGTATATGAGGGCCATCACTGTAAAACTTTCGTCCGTCTCCCTCAAAATCATCCTTCATCTGCTCCGGCTTGGAAACCAGATTGATCACATCAAACCGAAATGCCCTGATACCTTTCTCTTTCCAAAATCGAAGGATCTCTTTCAATTCCTCCCGCACGTCCGGATTATCCCAGTTCAGGTCCGCCTGTGTCACATCAAACAGATGCAGATACCACTTTTTCAGTTCGGGGACATATTCCCATGCGGAGCCGCCAAATTTTGACTCCCAGTTTGTAGGGGCACGCTCCGGCGTGCCCTCTTTGAAAATATAATACTTCTGATAATGCTCATCCCCGGATAACGCTTTCCGGAACCATTCATGCTCCGTGGAAGTATGATTGAACACCATATCCAGCATGATTCCCATCCCCCGCTCCCGGCTTAGCCGGATCAGATTTTCCAGGTCCTCCATTATCCCGAATTTCGGATCGATCTTCTGATAATCCGCCACGTCGTAACCGTTATCTCTCTGGGGCGAGGGAAAAAACGGCGTCAGCCACAGATAGTCCACACCCAGTTCCCGCAGATAATCCAATTTCTCAATTACTCCCGGAATATCACCAAAGCCATCCCCGTTGGCATCCCGAAAAGATTTCGGATATATCTGATAAACCACTTTGTCACTAAAATCCGTCATTATATGCCTCCCCTATTTCCAATTGGCCACTTTCGTTTCTTTTTCTTTTACATGCATTCCTGTATGGAACAGGATATCCTGCGCCTCTCCCTCTTCCGTAACGATACATACCGTGACATCCGAATGGCATGCCGCCCTGATTTTCGCCCTGTCAAATCTGATCAGCGGCTCTCCCATAAGGACTTTCTGCCCTTCCCGTACCAGGTACTCAAACCCGTCCCCGTTCATACTCACGGTGTCAATTCCAATATGTAACAGGAGTTCCATACCATTTCCCAGCTTTAATCCTAAGGCGTGCCCGGACTCTTGCATCAGTACGGTAACCTCCCCATCTGCCGGTGCATACAGCGTATCACCTTCCGGAATGATCGCCATCCCATCCCCCATAACTCCCGCCGAAAAAACACCATCTCCTACTTCGGCGAGGGGAATCGCCATTCCACTTAAAAATGCCGCAAGTTCCTTCGGTGCTGTCTGCCGCTCTTCATCTCTCATTGTTATCGCCATATCTACCGCTGACAGGCTCCGTTCTGTCCCTGAGGCGGTTTCCGCCTTCTCTGTGATTTTGTTCACCTGATCTGTCAGCAGGCGCTTTTTCCCGACAATGACTGTCAATAGAAAGGGAACCGCAATCGCAATTGCCGAACATACCGCAAAAGAAGCCATGTACGGAGGCTGAATGGACAAAACGCCGGGAATGCCGCCGACACCGATCGCATTTGCCGTCGTACCGGTTGCCACGCAGACCACTGCCGCGATACCGGAGCCGATCATTCCGCAGACAAACGGAAAACCTCTTTTCAGGTTTACACCGAAAATTGCCGGTTCCGTGACGCCGAGGTAACAGGAAATACAGGCCGGAATATTTACCTCCTGAGCCTCTCGGTCCTTTCTCTGAAGCCAGATCATTCCAAGGACCGCGGAACCCTGTGCAATATTCGACAATGCGATCATCGGCCACAACATCGTCCCGTCATAATCCGCAATCAACTGCAAGTCAATGGCATTCGACATATGGTGAAGCCCGGTGATCACAAGAGGGGCATAGACCACACCGAAAATCACTGCAAATACCATCTTAAATGTTCCCGTAATCCCGGCAAATACCAGGGATGAAACCGCTGCACCGATCTTCCAGCCGATCGGTCCCAGCACGAAATGCGCCGCCATAACGGACAGCAGTAGACTGCAGAACGGAACGACGATCATCGATATGGCCTGGGGCGTGATCTTCCGGAAAAATTTTTCCAGGTACACCAGCGTAAATGCCGCCAAGATTGCCGGAAGGACCTGCCCCTGATACCCGATCATATTAATCCGGAAACTGCCGAAATTCCATGTCGGAATATCCATCGCCATTGTTCCCGCCACCGCATACGCATTCAGCAATTGTCCGGACACCAGCGTCAGTCCGAGAACAATACCAAGCATCTGAGTGGCACCCATCTTCTTTGTCACAGACCAGCAGATACCGACAGGAAGCATATCAAATACCGCTTCTCCGATCAGCCAGAGAAAACTGTCAATCCCCGCCCAGAACTGACTGATATCACATAAAGTCTTTGTTCCGTTTTCAAACAGATATAAACTGTCAATACAATTCCTGAATCCTAATATCAAACCGCCGGTGATAATCGCCGGAATCAGCGGCGCAAAAATTTCCGCCAGCGCAGCGATCATGCGTTGTGCCGCATTTTGATTTTTCTTTGCCGCCTGCTTTACCGCATCTTTTGATACGCCTTCTATTCCCGCCTCCTTCACAAAATCATTATAAAAATCAGCTACCGTATTGCCGATAATCACCTGAAACTGTCCCGACTGCGTAAAACTTCCTTTTACAACTTTCATTGCCTCTATCGCCTCGACATCTGCTTTTTTCGGCTCCGCCAAAACAAACCGCATTCTTGTCATACAATGCGAGACTGCTGCAATATTTTCTTTTCCGCCTACCAGACATAACAACTGTTTTGCTTCCTCCGCATATTTTCCCATGCTTTTATTCCTCCACCTGATTTAACTTGTTTAAACATGTTTAATGATTTCGTTATATCATACTTGTTTAAACATGTTAACCCTTTTGCATAAACTTGTTTAAACAACTTCAAGTTCCAGATTTGTTTAAACAGGTCATTGACTTTTTTATACTCTGTTTTTATAATGTTTCCACAGGGATTCGGAGAAATTCCCTGATCCTTCATATGGAAGCAACATCTGCACGCAAGTTCCGAATTGCCTGTTATCCTTACTTTTTTGCGGTATACGGAGGTATGAAAATGCCGAAATCAATCTATGAAATAATATACAGAGACTTAAAACAAAAGATTGAGACAAACATCTTTACTTATCAGGAACTTCTCCCTTCGGAAAATACACTGATCCAAACCTATCACTGCTCCCGGAATACCCTGCGCCGGGCCATCGGGCGGCTGGTAACCGACGGCTATGTGCAGACCATACAGGGAAAAGGTGTACGCAATATCTACCAGCCCGCTGCACAGACCGCCTTTACCATCGGAGAAATCGAAACCTTCGGGGAATCCGCTGTGAGAAACGGACGGACTCCCCGTACGGAGGTTCTTCTCTTTACCGAGTTTTCCATCCATGAAAAACAGGCTCTACACACCGGTTTTCCCACCGGTTCGGAAATCTATTATATCCAGCGCCTGCACTATTTGGACGATATGCCGCTGATCCTGAACCACAACTATTTTCTGAAAGAAGCGGTTCCCGGGCTCACAGCGGAGATTGCGGAAGATTCCATTTATCGATACCTGGAAAATACACTTCATATGACCATCGTTAACAGCAAACGGATTATGACTGTGGAAAAAATGACACAGATAGATGAAAAATACCTGAAAGTGAATGCCGAAGAATATAATTGTATGGCGGTTGTCAGCAGTCAGACTTACAACAGTGACGGAATCATGTTTGAATACACACAATCCCGTCACCGCCCGGATTATTTCCGTTTTTATGACAACGCTGTAAGAAGGAACGCTTCTTTACGGAAGTGATGCATAGAACTCACTCTCCTGCTCCGACATCTCATAATAGAATGTCAGATATTCCTCCAACATGGAAAAGTTTTTAGCGGCATCCTCCGCCACCAATATTCTGGCGATATTCGTATTCTCATACAATGTTATCGTCAGTATTTTCACCGGTTCCTTATCGCCGAATTTTGCCACAGAGTCCTTATAGACAACAATATTATAGGTTTCCCTTATATTTTTCACCGTCTCCTTAAGTTCCTCCGGACACACCGTCTCCGATTCCCATTCCCATTCGGTATCATCATCCCCGGACACCCAGGACACCTGGTCAAACCGATACAGTGTCTCTTCATCTTCTATGGTTTTTAACAGGGTACCACTTCCCGCCTCATACACTTCCAGCTTTGCCACATCTGTCTCTTCCGGTGTATATCTGCTCTCCTCCGACACACCGCATCCTGCAAGGATAAATCCCGCCAGGACGATTCCCGCCGGCACGGCCGCGCTCCGGGCAATCCACCTTACCGCTTTTTTCACATATCCTCTATATTCCGCATCCCTCATGATTTGTCCCCCTGATTTTCCAACAACAGTTTACACACCGCAACAAGCAGCGCACAAAATAAAACGATCACCGGCGCCATAGGGCTCCAGATATGGGACACCGCGCCGATCACTACCGCCAGCACCGTTACCGGAACCGCCCAGTAAATCCATCTGAATCTGCCATGGCCGCTCTTTTTTAGCCCCTCCGCATTTTTTACCACCACGCTCTCCACCATGGCGGACATTGCCGACCACATCACAAACGCCAGCCCTGCCGTGTCCGTGATCCACTCAAGGGTTCCCGGTTCTATCCCGGAGATTCTGAACACCGTATTATGCACCAGAAAAGAATCCATCTCCGAACCCATGACCAAAAGTACCACGCCCGCAATCATCATCAGGGCATATTTCTTCCGCTGCTGCTCGCGCCTTGCCTTAAACGCCGCATAAACTTTGTCGTCAAAAATCAGTTTCTCCTTTTTGATCTCCCAATACTTTCCGTTTTGAAAGCACTGCCAGATCAGCAGGGCAACGCCTGCCAGCGTAACGATCCAGTAAAGCCCTTCTATCACGCTCCGGGCACTTCCCGCCCCGCTTCCATCAAAGATATTTGCCAGCATCAAAAGGCTGATTCCGCCAATGATCCGTTTTCTGTTCTGCTTTCGGTAAGATAAATAACCTTCCAGCATCTCCCCGCTGACATAATAACCGCTCTCCGCGCCGGCTATATCCCTGCTGTCCTCTTTTAATAAGTAATCCAGCGATACGCCAAACAGATTGCTGATCTGTATCAGTTTTCCCACCTCGGGGATGCCCTTGTCATTTGCCCATTTTCCTACCGCCTGCCTTGATACGTCAATCTGCTCCGCCAGTTCCTCCTGCGTCATATTTTTTTCTTTCAATAATACTTTCAGCTTCTGTCCTAATGTCATCCTTCTCCTCATTTCCCGGACACTTTTGGTTTTCTCATGTGTCCGACCATATTGTTTTAGCAATTGACCGGTCTGTTGTCTATGTCTCCATTCTACCGGAAAGCTGCTCAGAGGACTACCAATCTGCCGTTTCCATCTGTCAACTTTTGCGTTGCAATGCGCATATTTTGGGCTTTTTTAAAGAAAAACCATCTGCACCAGCATCATATAACAGATTGTCCCTCCCGCGATGGACAAAAGCATCTTCCTCTTCCAAAGATGCAGCGCTATGACTATGCCGATTGAAATAACCTCCGGCAGTCCATGATTTCCGCCCGATATCTCCACACCTTTCAGGCAGTAAATAACCAGCATGCCAAAAATCGCAGAGGGAAGCGCCCTTCCGAGATATCTGATATATTCCGGCGCCTGCTTTTTCGATGAAAAGATGAGAAAGGGCAGAAAACGCGTCAGCATCGTCCCTAAAATGCATATCCCGATGGTTATCATCTGTTGTTCTACTGTCATATTAATCTCCTGCCCTCTCTATAGGTTTTCTCATACACGTCAATCCTGCCACAATACAGACCATTGACGGCACCAAAAAAGAATCCGCCCCGAACAAAATAAGGCAGATTACGGAAGCCGCCAGCCCGATATACGCCGTGTAGTGCTTTTTCTCCTTCATCCACTGCTCCAGAAAGATCACCACAAACATCGCCGTCATCACAAACTCCAGCCCTTTTGTATCAAAAGTAAGGAAAGATCCCACAACGCCGCCCAGCGTCGCCCCGAAAAACCAGTAAAAATGGTTGAGCAGCGTCACAAAGAACATAAACCATCCCTTATCCACATCCTCCGGGATATCCGCGGCGCAGTTGATCGAAAAAGTTTCATCACACATCCCGAATATCAGGTAAAATTTCTTTGCCCCCACTCCCTTATATCTCTCCAGCATGGCGATCCCATAAAATAAATGCCTTGCCTGCACCATCAAAACCATAATCAATGTCTGCATGGGCGCAAATTTGGAAAGCAGCATGGAAACCGCCAGAAATTCCAGGGAACCTCCGAAAACAGTCAGGCTCATGATCATCGGATAGACAAAGGAAAATCCCGACGCATTCATATAGATCCCGTAAGTCAGCCCCAGAAACCAGAATCCCGCAAAGATGGGAATGGTATAGGGAAACGCCGTTTTAAATGCTTTCCACTTCATATCCTTTCTCTCTCCTCTATCGCTTTATGCAGTGCATTCAGCACCCTCTTTTTATCCATACTCCACTTCGGCGCGATCAGCGTCTTTTTGTCTCCGTCCCCTGTTATGCGGTGAATGACCATCCGTTCAGGCAAAAGCGCCATGCAGTCCGCCGCCAGATCGACATACTCCTGCATTTCCATCACCCTGCATCTGCCTTCCCGGTATTCCTTTTCCAGATCCGTTCCTTCCAGCACGTGCAGAAGCTGCAGTTTTATTCCGTCGGCGCCGCTTTTTCCCACATATGCCACCGTCTCTTTCATCTCCTTCGCCGTCTCGCCGGGAAGCCCCAGGATCACATGGACGATCACCTCCACGCCGATCCCTTTCAGCTTTTTTACCGCCTCATCAAAAACTGCCAGCGGATATCCTCTGCGGATATATTCCGCACTCCTCTCATGAATGGTCTGCAGGCCAAGCTCCACCCACACCGGTTTTATTTTGTTTATCTCCTCAAGCAGTGAAATAACCTCTGCCGGAAGGCAGTCCGGCCTTGTGGCAATGGAAAGCGCCGCGATATCCGGGTGAGATAGCGCTTCCTCATAGACCTTCCGCAGCCTGTCTGCCGGGGCATATGTATTTGTAAACGCCTGAAAATAGGCAATATATTTCCCCTTTTTTACCTTTTCCCTTAACCGTTCTTTTCCCTTTTCAATCTGGACAGTGACGGAATCCGACCTGCTTCCGGCAAATTCCCCGGAGCCCGCCCCCGAACAGAAAATACATCCCTTTCTGCCCAATGTGCCGTCCCTGTTCGGACAGGTGAAGCCCCCGTCCAGCGCGATCTTATATACTTTTTCTCCGAATGTGTCCTGCAGATAACTGCTCAGTGAATAGTATTCCATTGTTCTTTTGCCCCGTATATTTATATATCATCCGTTTGTCCGAATCTTCCTGAAATAACTGATTCTGATATAACAATCCTGATCCGGCTTCTGCAGGAACTCCTCATCGAATTCGGCATCATAAATGGCGATATCGGACATTCCGCCGTAGGGCTGTATCCGAATATTTTTCAGTTCCGAGGGTGTATTATATGTTTCAATATATTTCTTTGCCGCTTCGTAGCCCAAAGAGCACTTTATGACCTTCTCCCCTTTTATATGTAGCCAGTATACATCTGAGATTTGTACTCTTACAGGGTATATCGTCTCACACCCCTTTGGCAGATCCAGACTTTCTATTTTAATAATGACCGG
The DNA here is from genome assembly GCA_022799355.1 of Lachnospiraceae bacterium. GTDB lineage: Bacteria > Bacillota > Clostridia > Lachnospirales > Lachnospiraceae > 1XD8-76. The sequence goes on from JAAWOG010000037.1 coordinate 27,803, forward strand.
AAGCTTCCAGCCAAATAAAAGCAGTATCATTACCGTAGCCGCAATAATATATACCGCCGGATTTATCTTTTTCTTCATGGATTTTCTCCCGGAATATTTCGATATGATACTTATATCCTTATCGGGCTAAGGCGCCGTTGATTTTTTCGGCACAAAAAAGACGGACGTGTCCACACCTTCATACTCAAGCAGCTTAATCTTTTTATCGATGCCTCCTGCGTATCCCGTCAGGCTGTTACCAGCGCCCACAACCCGGTGGCAGGGGATGATCACGGAGATCGGATTGTGTGCCACGGCGCCCCCCGCCGCCTGGGCGGACATGGTTTCTTTTCCCATGTGGGACGCCATTTGTTTCGCAATCTCACCGTAAGTGATAACGCTTCCGTAAGGTATCTCACAGAGTATTTTCCAGACTTCCTGCCGAAACGCCCCGCCCTGGGGCGCAAGGGGGATATCCCGCACCGCAGGCTTTTTCCCCGCAAAATAAGCATCCAGCCAGTCCGCGGCCATCTGCAATACCGGAATTCCCTCCTGCCAAACGGGCTTTTCGGGCAATGGTTCCATAAAATATTTCTGCCCCTCAATCCAGAGCCCTACGATATGCTTCTTTTCGCCGTCACAGGCAATGACCATATTTCCTATGGGTGATTTATAGTTGATGTGATAATACATTTTTCCGATCTCCTGTTATTGACCTTCCCCTTCTCTTTCCGGACCTGTATCTCCCGTCCATAGATATAGTATATCCATTTCTTTTCGGAAAGTCAAAGATAGCAAAAATTAATATATAAATAATTAAAAGCACAATGAATCATAAAAAACAGGCATCGGTAAAACCGCTTCCGTTTCATCCGGTTTCTGACGATGCCTGTTATTTTGTATTCACTTTATATCCGCATTTTTTACCGGAGCGTTATCTCAAACGGCTCGCCGATCTGCACATAGTCATGGCTCATCTGCCCGCTTTCCTTCGGCAATTCCACTCCGTAGAGCGTAATCGTCACGGTTTCGGCTTCCGCATCCAGCCTGCCGTCATACAGAATTTCTTCATTCTGCATATGCCCCGAATCCGTATCCTGTATCCTGACGCCAAACTCCGCCTTGTTTCCCTCCGAATCCTCCGCTTCGGCTTTAAAGATATAACCGGAAGTATCGGAAAGGGAATAGAAAATTCTCTGTTCCAGTTCATTGGACGTAAACTCATCCAGCGTTATCTCTCCTCCGTTCGGAACCACAAAGGTTTTTCCGATTGCTGTCCGCTTTGTATCGGCAATCAGTTCCGATCCGTCTGCTTTGAAGGCAAAATCCCAGTTTCCTTTTACGGCATCCGTCATCCCGATCCTCTCAAAACTGATCTGAAAATCATTTTCCCCGGAAAGGTCCGCATTCTCTACGAAATATTCCAGTACCACACCCACAACCTTCTGCTCCTCATCCAGGAACTCAGCGCCTCCGCCAACGCCGTCGGTCACATTTTTTCCATTGATACGCAGGCTTCCGTCCGCAGTCAGGATTTCGTCCATCGCCGCGCCGTCCTCCCGCTGCAGTGTATAATTGATCACCAGTTTCTTTTCACTGGCAACGGCTTCCTGTAATGTGATAACATAGCCTTTATCCTCCACGGAAGTATTAATCACTTCCCTGTAATCTGCCAGATCCCCGGAAATTCCCAGTGCATTCCCGATACTCCAACTGATCTGCCGGATCATGGCATGAACATCGTCACTGAAAATTACCGTTCCTGCAAGCAGTATCAGCGCCGCGCATGCCGCCGCAGATACTCCTCTGAAATTTTTCTTTTTTGCCTGCTTTTCTCTCTTTATTTCCTGCAGCATATTATTTTTATATTTTTTCATCTTAAAATCCCCCGGGCTCTCCAACAGGATATCCCCATCTGTGCCAAGCTCTGTTTTTATTCTGTTTGCCAGTTCGTAGGCCTCCCTGTTCATATTCAAGCCCTCTTCCTTTCTTTACATTTTCTGCGTATCTTCTGTTTTCCACGGAAAAGCCGTACATACACGTTCTCTCTGCTGATTCCCAGCGCTTCTCCTGCTCTCTCCGGTTCCTCTTCCTCAAGGAATATCTTTTTGAACAACTCCTGATCCTTCTCATTTAAGTATTCCAGAATCTCCATTGTCTCCTCGGAAAGTTCCTGCTCCGCCAGTTTCTGAAATGCTTCATCCTCCTTCGGAATTTCCACATCTTCCAGCGAAACTGTCTGCATCCGGGATTCCCTTTGTATCTTCCGCAGGGTGTCTATGGCTTCCAGCTTTGCCACGCCTGCCGCCCAGCCTGCAAAGTTTCCTCTGCTCTCATCAAAACTGTCTATATTTTTCCAGATACCAAGGAATATGTCGTTCATGCATTCATCGATCCTGTCCGGCGCCATAAACAGCCGTTTTCTTACGATAGAATGCAGAAGCCCGCTATAAGTTTCTATCACATAGAGGATGCCTTCCTCCCTGCGCTTTCTGATCAGATCTACAAAATTGTTTTCATTTGCCTTCATATGTCATCCCTCAAAAATTTCGTAAGCTTACGCGGCACCCGGCCGCGGTGCCATGATCCGGTACTGAAATGAATTGCTTTTTTGTACCTTTCACCTTATACTTCGTTTTCCGTAAGAGAAATCTTACGTTTTTTTTGATTTTTTTTAATTTATTTCAAAAAAGTCCACCAGGGGCATTCCTCCGTAGTTATTTTACGGACCGGTAATCTTCCTGGCGGACTTACATATCAGTTTTATGGCTTTTCATTATCCGGGAGATGTGGCTGTTTCAATACTTTCCCATCATCCTTTTCCCTGCCTCTTTTGCATCCTCACATAATTTCTCTTCAGAACCCCTTCTCCAAATGCACAGATCTTATCCGCAAGGCAGACTAAAACCGCTTCCCTTGATCTTGGAAAATGCCGGAAGGTCAGCGGCCACATATGGCTTGTAATAATATTTTTTTCCAGTTCCGACAACTGAAATTCTTTTTCCGCATTTTTCAACGCCGTATCCGGATGCCCAAACCAGTGATCCTTTGTTCTGATCTCCTTGTTATGTCTTGCCTGGTACAGGTAATAGTCGTGCAGCATGGCGCCGATCGCCAGACTCTTCCCGTCAATATCCAGATACAGCCTGCGGGAAAGATCGTATGCACAAAGCGCCACTCTGGAACTGTGATCATAGAGATTGGAAATATAATGATTCGGATATTTCTTCAGTTCCTGAATATGCGGATCTTCCCTTAATCTGATAAAAGTATCCCAGAATTTCTCTCTGTCTCTGTTTCCTTTATAATGCATTGCTCCTGTCGGTACTCCTTTCCGATCGCTTTGCTAACGCTTATTATATCATAAATCTTCAATTCACAATCGCCATTCGCCGCTCGCTTCGCTAATGCTCATTATATCATGTTCCCACCTAAATTACAAATTTTCATCTGCTCCGGATGGCGCCATTTTATCCATGACCGCACCATATCCCACGGCGAAAACAGAAACCGCTATCCCTGCCGTTATCCGGCGGGGAAAAAGTGTGTATGTACAAAGAAACCTCTCTTTGTTAGAATAAAAATAAAAACGGAAGGAATTTGTCATGATGAGAGATCCGGAACAAACAATAGGAAAATTAGCAGATAAATCCAAAACAGCTTTTATCAGTTATGTCGATAAAGAGGGCTTTCCCGTTACGAAAGCAATGCTGAAACCGCGGGAGCGCCAGGGCATAAAAGAATTTTGGTTTAGTACAAATACTTCATCAAATAAAGTGAAATTTTTTCGCGAGAATCCAAAGGCAAGTATCTATTTTATGGACAGGCGTTTTTTTCGCGGCGTTAGCCTGATAGGGACCGTAGAAGTTCTGGAAACAAGTGAAGCGAAAGAGCGGATATGGCAAAAAGGGGATACTTTGTATTACAGGGGCGGCGTAACAGATCCTGATTATTGTGTATTGAAGTTTACAGCCATAAAAGGAAGATATTACAGCAACTTTCATTCGGAAGATTTTGAAATTTGATACTTATTAAAAGATAATCGGTGGAACGGGAAAAATCACCTTTGATCCCGAAGCAGATATGTTCTCTGCTTATTCAGAAGATAAAGAAGCGTTGGCGGACTTTATTCATCTTTTTAAAAAAGCGTGTGAAAATAAAGCCCTGATTTCGGATATATTCAGTCGGACGCAATGCTTTTTTCCAGCCGGTTAAGTTGACCTGCCGCATTTTGAACCGACTGCAAATCAAATGCAATATATTCAAAAATGCCGCGCAGGTCAGACTTTGCCTCCGGCGTCATTCGGATTTCATAAATCATACACCGTATTCCTTACGGATATCCGCAAATGCCTCTGCCGCCGGAATCGTGTGCCCCGCCTTCATATCCGCATATCCTTTCTCCAGTTCTGCGTTCAACTGCTCACTGGCCATCAGGCTGATATCCAAAGGATGTTCTGGCAGCCTTACATCAAAAGGAATCCCTTTTTTCAGAATGATCTGCTTGTAGAACATCGTAATCGCATTGGAAGCTGGAATACCAAGCGCATTCAGGATCGCCTCCGCCTGCTCTTTCACATCCGGCTCAATCCGTGCATAAAGGTTCGCTGACTTTGCCATAGAAAAACTCCTTTCCACCTTATGGTTTCCTCGTTTTCTTTTATTATACACGGTTGTACGGGCAAAAGCAATACAATTATAGACAGATGGAGCTACGCCACGCTGTAATACAAAAGCCGGGTAAACAACTCCTCGTCGCTTATCCGGCCGCCGCGTTTCCCGATTCAGGCTCTCTTACTAAACTATTTAATATTCATGCTTTCTATCCAGTTTTCCATCGTTCCTTTTGTCGTTCCGGCTTCAAAACGCTTTCCTTCCAGCCAGTTCACAGAGTCCGGACACAGCTCATGCAGATTGTCGGCGCTGGAACCAATCCCGCTGCTATGGGAAGTGCAGAAGGGAATAATTGTCTTCTCTGAGAAATCATAGCTTTCCAAAAAGGTGCTGATAATTCTCGGTGCCTGCCCATGCCAGATCGGATAGTAAAATGTAGCCCACCTCTGCAATCCCTTGTAAACACTGGCTTTAACGCTATACAAAAGTGTGTATTGTGTTTCTTTTTAGCTGACTTTTGAATAGCTTTTTCGCCATTTTTCCTATTTTTATTCTACATTCTGCCATTCTCTTTCGCAAATACTTATGCTGCATAATCCCTTATACCTGAAAAGCATGAAAAATACAGGGACCTTTCTTTTTCCATTATAAAACTTCCGCCCTAAAGCGGAAGTCTCAAAAAATTTATCCAGTATAAATATAAAGGTTATAACTGCAAAGAACCGACAGAGAATTTTTCCTGCCAGTCCTATGTACATCTTTGTAAAAAACATATTTCATGTTTCTTATTTCTCACTCGTTGCCTCAATTTGTTCTTTTAAACAAAATTCTTCATTAATCTTTGTAACCACAAGAATCATTATCTTTAATAACACAATATAATCCATAACCTGTATTTTTTCATCTTCTGGATATGTACTGTGTGCATATTTGTTACGCAAATCAAGGCCGTTACTATATGCGGATTTATTCAATTCATAGTTAAGATAGTTCTGTTCTGGCTCAGAAAAGAGACTATCTGACAGCCTTAGATCACCGTTCTTGCACCATTCATTAATTATATTTTTTAATTTGCCACTGTAATACTGAGGGCAAATCACATCGTGCTCATATAAATCCTTCAGAACAAAAACTTTAGCAATATTCAATTTTAAATGACCATCGGCATTTTCCTCGACTATATCTCTCTCAATAAGCCATCGGATATTTTTTTGCTGATGCTCCCAAAAATCTGAGAACTCTACATCTTCATGGGTCATCAATTCAACAAAGCGGCTATATCTGTCTTGTGTTTTTCTTATGCACCCCAGAAGACTCTGATCAGAAAACAACAAAAACTGTTCCTTTTTAATGTCATCGCTATTTTCATAAGCATATTTTTCCTTTACAAAACCTGATAGGCTGGAAAATCTAATATGCTCTGAAGACATTTCAAATAATTCCCGATCTATCTCTCCATCTTGTACATACATGCGAAACTGTTTGAGCACTCCGTCCATTTCTGAAGCAATGGTACGGCATTTTTCTACCATTGTTGTATCCTCTGACGGGGGATTAAACCGAAAACCATATACTCCAAACTCTTGAGGAAGATACTCCTCAAAAAACCATTTCAAAACATCTTCCAACCTCACTCCGTTCTGTTTTAATATATCATAGCAGCCTTTTACCTGCATTGTTGAAATGTTTTCCCCCATATTAAAATGATTTCCTTTAATAAACTCTTTAATTCCTCTTGTCGAAATCATTTTTTCAAAACTACTCAATTGTGATTCTACTGATACCAAAGTGCTTCTCCAACACTCGTCAAATTGCTCAAAAATATAGCGAAAATTATTTAAGATTGTAGGGTAATCTAAATTATCGAGCAGCCACTTGATATCATAAGTAATTTGATAAGTATTATTCTCTAATCTTTTGGCACTTTTTATCTCTGATACATCTGCAAATTCCACACCCATTCCATACCCTATTTCCACACCTGTAAAGGGACGGTTTTCCCAATAAGTTTCACATGCTCTTTTCGCAGATAATCTCAGCTTATCACTAATTGGGCATTCTTTTGAACTTTGTGAATATGCCAGTAGTTGAAGATCATTTAGATTTGCAGTCTCTAACTTAATATATCTCTGTAAAATTCCTTCATATTCTAATGGTGACAATTCTTTTGGAAAACTATACGAACATCCATGATCATGTTTCTGCAAAAACTTACCGATAATCAATCTAGGAGTCTGTTCCGAAATACGCAATACCTCAGCAAATTCTTTATCGTAAGCTTTTACCAATTCCTTTTGCTGTAATAATTTATAAAGCGTAGTTTCAGGTTCATTTAAATAAGATGCAAATGCCTTCCCAGAAACCTTTTTAAATGTTCCAAATTGTACAAACAATTTCCAAAAATCTTCTACATATCCAATACAAATAGATTGACAAATCTGTTTGAAATTTTCATCACTCATTTTCCCAAAGAATTTTCCAAAAATCCTCTCAAATGAATCGCATATTTTTTTATAATGGACAATCTTCGCTTCATCCCAATCATTAAGAGTACATCCGCTATTAATTAATTCCTGAATGTTATATAATTCTATGACTTTATTGATGTCAAGATATTCTTCATTTTCATCAAATGATTCTAAAATAATCGATGCCTTTTCCAAATGCTCTCCAATACTCCAATCATACACACTATAAAATTTAACACCATCATATTCTGGACGCATTGTTTTTTACCCCCCCATATCGGTTTTTTAGAAAATAATCAATATACTTTAACATGCTTTTCAATCCCACCAAGCTTTTACTGATAAAATATTTTTCTTATAGGCAAATCTCTAATAATACACTAATTATACCATTTCCCATAAAAAATTGCACTTAATCTTAAAAAAGTCGAATCGATAGCAAAAATTCATCAATGCGATTTTATAAGAGCCAGCAGGACCTCGCCTGCCAGCCCTATGTACACTTTTATATTATAGATCCTTCCAGGCTTTCCTGTCCTGCTTCCCCATCCCCTTCCGCAGCTTCTGGTTCTCCTTCTGCAGCTTTTCAATCTCCTGCTTCACAATACCGCCGGCGACAGCGAGCTTTGTTTCAGACTGTTGTACCCGTGTATGGAAGCCGAATTGTGTATTGTCTGGAAAAAGTATCAGGTCTTTTCAAGGGCTTCCAATGAATTTTTGAGCCAGCTAAAAAGAGA
>JAAWOG010000038.1 GCA_022799355.1 Lachnospiraceae bacterium
AAAACATGTAAATTGAGCCAAAAGAATCTGCCCCTCGCCGAAGGCGACTTGAAATGGGCAGATTCCGTAACAGGGAAGCCGAAGGCTGAACTGTTACATGACATTGACAAGTTTTTAAAGGTTATTCTATTGGTGTGACATTTGCGGTATAATAAAAGCAGTCACAGGAATTTGCCGGACATGGACAGAAGGAAAAAGCAGGGAATCTGTTTTGGGCAGGCGGAAATGATATCAGTCCTGCAAAGGAAGGAGAAGCATGCAGTTTGAAAAAGATGTGGAGCCGTTGATTGAGTTGAATTACAATAATTTCACGCAGGTGGAGAGAGGGATTGCCGATTTTTTTCTGCAGAATAAAGAGGTTATGGATTTTTCCGCTAAAAATATGGCAAAAGTATTGTTTACATCCGAAGCCACCCTCTCAAGGTTTGCACAAAAGTGCGGCTTTGAAGGCTACAGGCAGTTTATCTACCGGTATCGGGAAGGGCTGCAGAGTGAAAAAAATATTCCGGTGGAGAGCGGTACCAGGCTTATTTTGAAGACGTATCAGGAATTATTAAATAAATCTTATGCCCTGGTAGAGGAGGAGCAGATTAAAAAAGTATCAAAACTGATTGCCGAAAAAAGAAGGGTATTTGTATATGGAAAGGGTTCTTCCGGTATTGCGGGAGAGGAGTTGAAAATGCGTTTTATGCGCCTGGGTATCGATATTGAGTGTATAACCGACAGTCATGTTATGACCATGAGCTCCGCTCTGATCAATGAAAATACACTTGCTGTTGGGATAACGGTCAGCGGCAGGACGAATGAAGTGGTGCGAGCGCTGAAAACAGCAAAGAATAAGGGGGCTTCCACAGTGATTATCAGTTCGGTGCATCTTAAGAAATGGGATGATTTTATAGATAATGTGCTGCCTGTTCCCACAAAGGAAAAACTGGATTTGGGCAAGCTGATTTCGCCGCAGTTTCCGATTCTGGTGCTCTGTGATATTTTATATACCAATGTGTTGGGGTATGACAGAAGAAATAAGGAGGCATTGCATGAACTGACGTTGGTTGAGTTGAACGCAATGGCGCCGGCGGATAAGATTATATAAGGGAAGCTGCCCGGTTTTTCAGGCCGGGCAGCAGAGATAAAGTTTATGAGAGTAATATTTCTCTTTTATACTGATTCGTGGAAAGTACGGCTGATAACATCTGCCTGCTGTTCCGGTGTAAGCTTGATAAAGTTTACGGCATAACCGGAAACACGGATTGTAAGCTGAGGATAGTTCTCAGGATGCTTCTGAGCATCTAAAAGCATATCTCTGTTGAGTACGTTTACGTTAAGATGATGTCCGCCTTTTGAGGAATAGCCGTCGAGTAAGTTTACAAGATTGTCTACCTGTGCATTTGTGTTTGCTGCCATAATGTTTGCCTCCTTGAGATTGTTTTATTTGATAATAGTAATGATTACTGTTTCTTTAAGTTAATAATAGTAGTTATTCTCATTTTTGTCCAGAGTTATTTATGATTTTATTGTATTTTTTTAAGTACATTTTATCAGGTGGCTGTTGGACGAAAAATATATTATAATAGAATGTATATGGGGACTGCGGAGATATGTGGAGGAAGAAGATCGGGTTGGGGACCGGGTGGGAGCGGAGAGGATAAAGTATGGATATCAGAGATATTTTAACAAAGGAAGAATATGAAAGTTTGTCACAGCTTAAGAAAGAGGATATAGACTGGATCAATGAACGGATTCGTACAAGAAAAGATGGAACGGCAGGAATCGAATGTATTGTGAGAGGCATGAACGATGATGGGGATTATTTTAGACTGACGCCGGAAGAAGTGGTACGTCAGTTTTATGCATATAAATTATTGACCGAATACAACTATAAAAGGGAGCGTCTGAGGTTTGAGGAACCGGTATTTTTTGCCGGAAAGGCCAGGATTGATGATAAAAGAATAGATATATCCGTATATGACAAAGCGTGCAAAAAAATAGAAATGATTATTGAAGTAAAACGTCCGCGGGTGAGTGATTATCACAGTACTGGTGAGGGAGAAGCATCAACGCCCTTTCAGCAGATGCAGTCATATTGTAATCAGAAACATCCGCAGATAGGGGTGTTGGTAAACGGAAGTAAATTGCCGGAGTTTTATGATATGCCTGATTATGAAAGTCAGCTTTTGCTGGAGCGGTTTCCGCAGGGAGATGAGGATATCCGGGCGTGGAAAGAAAAAAGGCGCTATACAATGAAGCAGCTTATGCAGGCGGACAGGCTTCGGACGGAGACGCTGAAGGATATTGTGCTGGAAGTAGAACAAAGATTCGGGGCAAATGATTCCAGTGATAAGGCATTTGAAGAGATATTCAAACTGATTTTTACCAAACTGTATGATGAAAAGTGCTCTGCTGATGATGAGGATGCGATCTTTTTGGGCATGAATACCTATCATATGGAACTGAAAGATATAGATGATTCGGAATTCAGAGTGCTGAAGTTTCGGGCAGCGGACGATGAAACGTCGGATGAGATCTATGATAAGATCAATAAGCTTTTTCAAAGTGCACAGGAGACGTGGCGGGGCGTATTTCCGGCGGATTCCGTTTTAAATATGCAGAAAGCGACAGTAAAGTCCTGTGTGAAGGAACTGCAGAATGTAAAATTGTTTCATTCCAATCTGGAAATAGTGGATGACGCCTTCGAACATCTTGTCAATCAGAATCAGAAGGAGGGGATGGGGCAGTATTTTACACCCAGATATGTAATTGATATGTGTGTGAAGATGCTGAATCCAAGACCGACGGAATATATGATCGACACGGCGGCCGGAAGCTGTGGTTTTCCCATGCACTCTATTTTTCATGTCTGGAAACAATTAAATCCGAAAGCGTTTCATCTTTTTTCGGCAAAAAAGAGAAAGCCGGAGGAGGTGGAGTATGTCCGGAACAAAGTGTTCGGAATTGATTTCAGTGAAAAAAGTGTCAGAGTGGGCAGAATGCTGAATATCATTGCAGGTGATGGACATACCAATGTACTGGAACTGAACTCACTGGATTTTAAAAAGTGGGAGTCCGATTATTTGAAAAATACGGAATGGTACGCGAAATACGGAGAAGGATTTGAAAAACTTGTAGGATTGAGTGCTGATAAAACGGCAGCAGATGTCGCAGATAAGTACAAAAGATTTCAATTTGATGTGCTGATGGCGAATCCTCCTTTTGCGGGCGATCTTGATAACAGGGAGCAGATTGGGCAATACGACCTGGGACATAAGGATGGAAATACGGAAAATAAATTACAAAATAAAGTAGGAAGAGATATTTTATTTATTGAGCGGAATCTTAATTTTCTAAAGCCTGGGGGAAGGATGGCGGTGATTTTACCGCAGGGAAGATTTAACAACTCCACAGATAAGTATATCAGAAAGTATATTATGGACAGATGCCGTATACTTGCGGTAGTCGGTCTGCATGGAAATGTGTTTAAACCACATACGGGAACAAAGACAAGCGTTCTCCTGGTACAGAAATGGACAGATGAAAACTGTGGTTATCCTGATATATGTCCGAGGCCTAAGGCGGATGAGGATGGTATGATAGATTACCCTATTTTTTTTGCGACCATGCAGGAGCCGGGTAAAGATAATTCAGGAAATAAAATATATGTCACAGAGAAATATGTGAGATGGTGCCATTATAAGTACAGTACGGTAAAAACGATCAAACGCAGAGAGGATGGCGATGTGATCAGCCAGGAAGAATTTGATCTGATCACAGATAAGGAGCAGTATGAAAAGATACACCTTAATACTGCCTATATAAAAAAGGCGGATGGGACGGCGGTGGAGGAAGCGGAGTACCGCGGAGCAAAGAAAAAATCGGATTATAAGAAGGTGGTAAGTTATGAATACAGGCGGAAAAGGGATGGAAAGATCTTTGATGAGAGTCAGTTCAGGGAAATTACGAAAAAGTCAAATTATGTTATAAAAACGGAAACGATTACAAAAGTGGAGGAACATAAAACGGAGGACGGAAGTCCACGGTTTATCAGGGATTTGTTTATCAGGGAGTATGGCGCAACGGAAAGCCATATAAAATGGGTTCGGGAGAATGCGGTGTTTGTGATCAAAGACGCAATGAAAAACCCGGGTGAGAAGGCAGAGATATCTATTGATAAATGGCTTATGTTAGATGCCTCCGAGAAGCAGTTATATAAAAAGAAGCCGGTGTTAGGGGATAATCCGAATCCGGAGATAAGCAATGAAGAATATTGTGCTCTGACCAGTGAAGAACGGAAATTTTATCTGATTGCGGAAGATATCAGGGAGAGTACGGAGCGGATCAAAGATACTCATGGTCATATTTTTGTAAAGCATGATCTGTTTAATCATGATCCGATGCTTTCGAATGTGAATCCCGATAACATATATTCTCAGAATGGTATTGCGGAAGCTTTTGCTCAATTTGCGTATGATAATGGATTAAGTTTTGCGCCTGCGGATGAGGAGTTGGAAAAGATTATGCATCCGGCAAATGAACTCCCTTTTTAGAGGGCCTCTCCGGTGATGAGATATATAAAAGGCTGCTGGAGAGGCGGGAGATCAGTATTATTCCATATAAGGAACTGAATGCGGAGCTTAGATTTGAAGCAGAGTATTTTTCAAAACGGAATATGCGTCTGTTTCAGGTGCTGAAGGCAGGAGAAAATCGTATGATCGGCGATTTTTGCGATGTGACGGACGGGATACATACATCCATTGACTATGATGAGGAGAGTTGTGTAAATCTCATATCCGCGACATCGCCCCGGGAAAATTATTTTGATCTGTCACGAAATGCGAAAATATCGGAAAAGGCACATGCGGATAATCCAAGGACGGCGCTGCGGTTACACGATGTTGTTTTGTCAACTGTTGGTACGATAGGAAACTGTGCGGTGGTGGATCAGAATGTGCTTCCTGCAAATTCTGACAGACACGTTGGAATCATACGGGTAAAAGAGGAATATTCGCCTTATGTTGTTTCTGCTTATCTTTTGTCAAAGTACGGAAGGATGCAGACCTTTCGGGAAACCACAGGGAATGTTCAGCCCAATTTGTTTTTGTATAAGATCAGAGAAATTTTGATTCCGAAATTTGATAAAGCACTGCAAAAGCAAGTGGTGGAGATCTCGATAGAGGCACGGAAAAAACGAAATACATCGGAGCAAAAATATAAAGAGGCAGAATCTTTTCTGCTGCAGAGACTTGGAGTGGAAGACTGGAAGCCGGAGGAAACAAAAGTTTCCGTCAGAACATACAGGGATGTATTTGCGGCGGAAAGAATAGATGCCGAATATTATCAGCAGAAATACGATAATATCAGAGAAAAGTTAAAATCCTTTGTATATTTGCCCTTCAGGGAGGTATGCAGTCTTTATGACGGGAATTTTTCGCCGGAGAAGAATACGATGTATCGTTATATAGAACTTTCCAATATTGGCTCGATGGGGGAGATCAATGGATGTACGGTGGGATATGGAAGCGATTTGCCGAACAGGGCCAGGAGGATCGTGCATAAAGGAAATATTATATTGTCCTCCATAGAGGGTTCTCTGCAAAGCTGTGCGTTGGTTACGAAGGAGTATGATCAGGCTCTGTGTTCTAATGGTTTTTATGTTATCGATTCTGAGAGGATCAATTCGGAGACGCTTTTGGTGCTGATGAAATCCTGGTTAGTACAGGCAATGCTGAAGAGAGGCTGTTCGGGGACGATCCTGACGGGATTTGACAAATCAGTACTGGAAGAGCTGCCGGTTCCGATTCCGCCGGATGATGTACAGAAGCAGACAGCGAAGCTGGTAGAGGAAAGCATCAGACTGCGGGAGGAAAGCAGGAGTCTTTTTGAACAGGCGAAAACTATGGTGGAAAGGGCTGTGGAAGGAAGGGGTGAGTGGCATTACGCCACTTCTCCGGACGCTGAAAGAACTTGAGAAGAGGAAAATTCCAGGAAAGATTCTTACCACTAATTACCTGAATTAACCATTCCAGGAAAAAAGAGATGCGGAGGAAGGCGGATATAAGGCCAGCGGGTTAAAAATGAATCAGAAAATCTCAAACAAAGATTCGTGGGGATTGTCTGAATTGGAAGAGCGTAATGACGAAATGATCGCGCTTGCCAGTTATGTAAGTAATGCCGGTATTAGTGGATTCAATATCAGCTGTATTGCGAATTTCGACCAGGCACGTATTGATTTCTATATGGATAAGAGTGATGCCGCGAAGAATAAAGCAGCATTCGATACATTGGTTGCGCATAAAGAAGAAATTGAGCAGGAGTTGGGTGTTTCTCTTACTTGGGAGAGAGCAAATGAATATAAGGCATCATGGCTGTGCTATAAGTAAAGGAAAAGATGTCCAAGTGAAGATTCTAAATAATGAGTACTACCCGGACTTGTACGATAAGAAGAAATAACCGTGGATGTTTGGAGGTGATCGTCTTTGATATATACAGATGCTGAATTAAAAGAAAAAATACATGAGATGTTGAAGGACTTTGAAACTGAGGTAGTTGAGTTCAAAGAAGCAAACAACAGCTATTCATTCAAAGATATCGGCAAGTATTTTTCTGCGCTTGGAAATGAAGCAAATATCAGAGGAAAGTCCGAGGGCTGGCTTATATTTGGCATTACCAATAAAGGGGAATTCAAGGGAACAGATTATCGTAAGAGCGGAAATCTTCAGTCTCTGAAAAAAGAGATTACCACTGGTACAAATGAAAGACTGACATTTCTTGATATTTGCGAGCTGACGATGGAGAAGTGCCGGATTGTGGCTTTCCAGATTCCGCCTGCTATACCGGGGATTCCGACGACATGGAACGGAGCGGCATGGGCAAGAGAACATGAATCCCTGGTACCGCTTCCGATGAATAAGGTAGATTTAATCCGTAGTCAGGTTGGTATGGATTGGTCAAAGGAAATTGTGAAGGATGCGACTATAGATGATTTGGATCCTGAAGCGGTTGCATATGCGAGAAAGATGTTTTCGCAGAAACAGGAAAACCGAAAACAGGCCAAAGAAATACTGTCGGGACTTTCCGATATTGAAGTATTAAACAAGGCCGGGATTTGTTTCAAGGGGAAGATTACGAGAACAGCTCTCCTCCTTCTTGGCAAGAAGGAATCCGCTTTCTATTTTGATGGATTTACACCGAGGATTACCTGGACACTCTATAACGCCGACAAGACGGTAAAAGCATATGAACATTTTGATATGCCATTTCTGCTTGCAGTGGACAAAGTGTATGCCAAGATCAGAAATGAAAAGTATAGGTATATCGCAGAGCAGCAGACACTTTTCCCGGAAGAAGTACAGCAATACGATGCAGATCTCGTCAAAGAAATTATCAATAACTGTATAGCTCATTCAGATTACAGACGGCATGGAAAAATCAATGTTGAAGAATTTGAGGATCATCTCGTTTTTATAAATGAGGGTTCCTTTATACCGGAGACCATTGAGAAAGCATTGGAACCAGGCTATAAGCCACCATATTATCGGAATGCCTTTCTTTGTAATGCAATGGTAAACATGTATATGATTGATACGAATTCCATGGGCATCCCGATGATCTATAATATCCAGAAGGCGAGATGCTTCCCGCTGCCGTCGTATGATTTGGATGTAGTGAACCGAGTGAGCGTTACAGTTTTCGGAAAGGTTCTTGATAAGAACTATACGCGACTGCTCCATTCCAATGGAAGCTTGGATTTGAAGACAGTATTTTTGCTTGATCAGGTACAAAAGAGGAAGACTATATCCAAGGATGATTATAAAATACTTAGGAAGAGCGGCTTGGTTGAAGGACGGTATCCGGCATTATATGTATCCTATAAAATTGCAGAAGCCGTCGGCGATAAAGCTGGGTATGTAAGAAATAAAGGGCTGGATGAGAAAATATTAAAAGAACTGATCATATCCGCATTGCGAAATGGGCCTTTAAAGAAGGCAGACATTTATGAGGCAGTTAAGCATGCATTCCCGGATGTTCTTGCTGAGGAGAAACAATATAAGAAACTCTCAAACCTTCTTCAAAAAATGAAAAAAGAAGGAATAGTGGATGTCCGCGGCAGCGCTGTTCACGCAGAATGGCTCCTTATCCGGTAGATTTAGTCAAGGAAGTCAGTTTTTAGTCAAGGAATTAGTCAAAGAAAAATGGTTATGAAGTTAAGAAGGATCCCAGAAAGCTTGTATTTCTGGGATCCTTTTTGACTAAAATGGGGTGCGGGATTAAAAAAAATAGTCAAAGCTTAGTCCTTGCTGCAGGGATGAATACGGAGTCGGTTGGAGAGATCTGACCGGCTCTTTTTTCGTAATAGTTCATATTTCTGCTGTTCAAATTGGCCATTCTATGATATTATGAAAATCTGAAAAAAGCTATTGACATACAAACCGAACCGTGGTATTTCATAATATTCCAATTTAAGATTGGAAAGGGCAACGTAGCATACCAATATTATTTTTGGAGCTGAGCTCTGGGAAGGAGGTAGTGCTATGAACTTTGTTGTCACCATTGACTGGAAGTTTGTCGTTGCCCTTGGCGCGGCTATGGGCGGTACCATTTTCGCAGTGAAGATGGATGCCAGTGCAGCCGAGCGAGTATCAACCCATGTGGCTGATGCTTGTAAGGAGTATGCGCTCACTGTGAACAGCGAGCGCTAGCTCCAATATAGGATGGACTGGGCATATAATCTTCGGATTGTATGCCTGTTTTTATGCTGAATGGAACGTAAGATTGCTAAATTTGAATTTAAGATGCATCAGGCAGTTCGGGATGATTTGTTGCGTTATCTGCGAAGCAGCATGGAGAGTGATGGGAGATAAAAGAAATGAAAACAATAAAAGTCGTTGCAGCAGTCATAAAAGCAGTGAATGAAGCAGGTCAGCCGGTCATATTCGCAACCCAGAGAGGCTATGGAGAATTTAAGGATGGCTGGGAGTTTCCGGGCGGGAAAATCGAGGAGGGAGAGAGCCCGAAACAGGCCCTTAAGCGGGAGATCAGGGAAGAACTCGAGATGGAAATTCTGGTCGGGGATCTGATTGATACGGTGGAATATGATTATCCGAAGTTTCATCTGTCGATGGACTGTTTTTGGGCGGAACCTGTTTCTGAGGATTGGGTACTGAAGGAGCATAAGGCGGCGAGATGGCTGACAGATGAGGAACTTGACTTAATAGGGTGGCTTCCGGCGGATGTTGCGTTGGTAGAGAAGATACGGGAGAAGCAAATGGAAGAGAGGAAAGATAAAAAGGTTGATAAACTTATTTAAAACGGAGGAGTCACAATGAAAAAAATAATGATATCCATATGGATTGCTCTTTTTTTACTGACGGGGTGCGGGGCTTTAGACGGGGAGTCCGGGTATCGACGGATCAGCATGGAAGAGGCCGTTGTTATGATGGAGGAAGAAAGCGGTTATATTATTCTGGATGTGCGCACGCCGGAAGAATTTGGGGAGAAGCATATTCCCGGCGCCGTCAATATTCCCAATGAAACGATCGGCACGGAAGAAATCCCTGACCTGCCGGACAAGGAACAGTTGATCCTTGTGTACTGCCGCAGCGGAAACCGCAGCAAACAGGCGTCTGAAAAACTGGCGGATCTGGGTTATACAAATATTGTGGAGTTTGGCGGCATCAATGACTGGGAAGGAGAAACCACGTCAGAATCATAAGGGAGGAAAGGTATGCTGTATCATTACACGGATTTTGCGGCTTTTGACGGTATTATCCGATGCGCGGAGCTGAGACTGAATAATATTCTGAATATGAACGATGCCTCCGAAATGCGTTTTTTTATGAACGACATTTGCCGTGCCGTCATGGAGAGATTGAAGGCGGAGGGGGAGGAGGAAAAAAGCCATGTGATAGAGAAGTTCTTTCACAGGGAACTGGAGGAAGAGTTTCGCTATTCGGCGTATGCGGCATGTTTTTCTAAATACAGGGATGACGCCGCACAGTGGGAGAGATACGGGCATCTGGGGCAGGGCGTCTGCATTGCCTTTCATGAAAATCTGATGCAGAAGATGACCGGCGGCGCCGTGTCATTGCAGACCGTATACTACCAGAAAGATATGCGGGAACATCGGCTTGTGGAAGAGTTTTACCGGGTGATCATGGGAGAGAGGCGGTTATCGGAAATGCAGCGGGAGATGCGGGAGATCATGAATGATGCGTGGATTCAGTCGGCGGCATTCAAGCATCCTTCTTTTGCCAGGGAAAAGGAGCGCAGGCTGGTGATTTCTCCGTTTGTTTTAAACGATTTTGCCGTGGAGCCGAGATACCATGTGTCGGCGGGGCGGATCAAGAAGTATTATCCCCTGGATCTGAACAGGATGTGCGGGAGGCTTGGGCTTCATATGTCGGAACTGATCGGGGAGATCATCATCGGTCCGGCATCCTCGCAGTCAATGCCGATATTGCAGGATTACCTGGTGGACTGCGGGATGAATGCGCTGAAAGACAAGATCAGTATGTCGGACTGTCCGCTCAGAAAACCGACGACATAACATTGCTGATTACGGCGCTGTTTTAGCCGCCCAACGTGACATCCTGCTTCTGATACCATTGCAGGGCGTCCTCAAACTGTTGTTCCTGAAAATCGGGCCAGAGTTCTTTCACGATATAAAAGTCGGCGTAAACCGTCTGGATCGGCAGAAAACCGGATAGGCGGCACATACCGCCCCAGCGGATCACCAGATCGATCCGCGGTATCTCCCGGGATGCCCATCCGTTTTTCATATCCCATTCCCAGCCGTAGTCGGTCAGAAGATTTACACGCAGTTTATCTCCTGTGTAAGCGGCGGGACGCCTGCGCTCTGCGAAGGGAAGGAGGCCTGCGGGAAAACAGGAGGAGTCCGTATTGCCGAGTACGAACAGTTCCGTGTTTTCCTGCGCGATCAATTCGGCGGCTTTGACGCAGGCTTCGGAGAACGCAAGGACCTGTTCCTTGGGGCGCTTACAGTTATCCACCGTAAAGCCGTAGAAGGTCAGTTCCTGTACGCCGTAGCTTTGCGCCGCTTTTAATAGTCTGAGCCCCGGGGTGAGCCCGTGGGCGTAACCATCTTCTTTTTTCAATCCGTTTTGTTTTGCCCAGCGTCTGTTGCCGTCCGGGATGACGCCGATGTGTTTTGGTATTCGTTTCATGCCTGTTATTATGGCCGGAGTCCGGAAATTTATGCAGGAAACGTTCGGTATCAGCGGAGTTATTCCAGTTTCAGATCATTTTCTTTGATCCATCCGATCTTTCTGAGCAGATTTCCCGTGACAAGGGAGATAACAGCCGGCAGGACAAAGCACACCAGAATCAGTCCGATCCAGTCCATGGCAGTGACGGAAGTCTTTGTGCCCGCCGCAATGTCGTTCAGCCAGCCGGTATATACGCCGATCTGCCCCACCAGTCCGCAGGTGCCCATACCGGCGGATACGGGGGTGCCGTTCATCTGCAGGCGAAACAGACAGGTTGCGATGGGACCGGTGATGGCGGAGGAAAGGATGGGGGGAATCCAGATTTTTGGGTTTTTTACGATATTGCCCATCTGAAGCATGGAGGTACCAAGCCCCTGAGAGATCAGCCCGCCCCACTTATTTTCCTTAAAACTCATGACGGCAAAGCCGACCATATTGGCACAGCACCCGGCAACGGCAGCGCCTCCGGCAAGTCCCGTCAGGGAGAGAGCCGCGCAGATTGCGGCGGAAGAGATTGGCAGCGTCAGCGCAATACCCACAAGCACGGATACGATAATGCCCATCAGAAAAGGCTGCAGATCCGTAGCCCACATGATCAGGCGTCCCACGGAGCTGGCGGCGGCGCCGATGCCGGGAGCGAGAAGATGAGACAGCAGGATACCTGCGAAAATTGTTACGAAGGGAGTAACCAGGATATCGATTTTCGTTTCTTTGGAGATAAGCTTGCCGCATTCGGAAGCGAGAATCGCAATGATCAAAACCGCAAGCGGTCCGCCCGCACCGCCGAGCTCGTTGGCGGCGCCGCCCACCGCGGCGAGGGAAAACAGGACAAGGGGAGGTGCCTGCAGGGCAAAACCAATCGAGATTGCCATGGCGGGCCCCGCCATATTGGCGGCGTATGTACCGACGGTTACGAAATATTCCAGCCCCGTCTGCTGTCCCAGTGTTTTAATGATCGTGCCGATCAGAAGAGAGCAGAACAATCCCTGCGCCATGGCGCCGAGACAATCCACACCATATCTTTTTAAAGAGAAAATAATGTTCTTGCGTTTCATAAATTCTTTCATGTCAGTCAGCCTTTCTTTTGTGAGAATACTTTGGGTATACAGGTTTGGGCATAGCCGGTTTGTGAAGGTTATCTGTGGGGATGCCGGACGTATCCCTGCCGGATGCTCTGCCTTGTTTTCCATGAGTATAGTCCAGCGGCGGAAAAAAAGCAAGGTAAGATTGTCGGAGGCGGGAGTTATCGGGGCTTTTGGTTCTCTCCCGGCCGGGCGGATGGTTTAGCCGGATGACATGGGATTTCTATCTGTACGATATAATCTTCAATCCGGTCGATCACGGTCTCATTGATCCCTTTTTCATAGGAAAAACCGGAAAGCGTCAGCCCCTCTCTGCGGGCATAGTCCAGAATGTCCTGATAGCGCAGGGGCATTTGATCCCATGTCCCTTTGTGAAAGGCGCGGAGGTATGTTCCCGGGGGCTGTGCATGAAGCCCTTTTTTCCGCTTCAGAAAGGGAATCTCTATAAACAGTTTCGTGTAATCATCAAAATTGCCGCTTTGGAGGCTGGAAACGGGGATCATGGAGCCGTAGGAGGCGTCATGGAGGCGGCCGAGCCCGTATCTGGCGGTTTCAGCCGTAATCAGTTCCACTTCTTTTTCAAAGGCGGTATCTCTGTCAATATCCACCGTCACAAGGCAGCGTTCCTCTTTTTCCACGATGCTGATTTCCGCCAGGTCTATTGTCAGCAGGGTTTCCATGTCCTGATAATGGTTGTGCAGGGTTTTTCTGACTGCCTGCAGGTGTCTGATCTGCAGATCCAGATCAGAAAGTTTTTCCGCCAGAAGAGTTTTCATATGTTCGGCGGAGCGGTTTTTCATGAAATCCTGTATTTCCGGTATGGAGACGTCTAATTCCCGCAGCAGCAAAATGGTTTCGAGTATGGGACTCTGGTAGTAATTATAGCAGCGGTACCCGTTTTCCGGGTTTATGCAGGCGGGATGGAAGAGGCCGATCTCGTCATACCACATCAGTGTTTTTTTATTGATGCCGTGGAGGGAGGCAAATTCGCCGATGGTAAGTAGTTTGCTGTTTTTATTCATGTTGTTTTCTCCTGATCATGCTCCCTGAAACCGGAGCTTTTATTTTTAAATATTCTGATATTTTTGGGTTGACCATACTGTTACTGTACGGTTTATACTATCAGATACAAAGGGAAAATACAAGAGAATCAGGAAAACAAATGCACTTTATAAATGGAGAGGAACAGGTGATTTTATGGAAAACCAGAATGTGTATTTAAAACCGGTAACTTTAAAAAATATTTTTAAATTTGCCGTGCCCACTATTGCGATGACAGTGTTTATGTCTTTTTATACCATGGTGGACGGACTGTTTGTATCGAATCTGATCGGTACAAACGCGCTCTCGGCGATCAATCTGACGGCGCCCATCATCCAGCTTGTGACGGCCGTATCCACCATGCTTGCCACGGGGGGAAGCGCGGTGATTATGAAAAAGATGGGAGAGAAGAAGGGGGATGAAGCGAAGGAGGATTTTACCTTTCTGATTCTGGTGAACGTCCTTGTGGGAATGATGATGTGCGTCCTTGGGTATGTGCTGATGGAAGATATTTTTGCCGGGATGCATCTTTCGGCGGAGGTGGAAGGATATTGTGTGGAATATCTGAGCCGTTATCTGGTATTTAACGTACCCATTCTCCTGATGAATAATTTTACGCTCTATATGATCGCCAGTGAGAAGGCGACATTGTCTTTGATCTGTTCGGTGACGGGCGGCGTATTGAATATGGTGCTTGATTATGTGTTTATCGCCGGCTTTGGCATGGGAATAGGAGGCGCGGCAATCGCCACGGGGCTGGGGTATTCGGTAACGGCCGCTGTGGGACTGGTTGTCTTTAGCCGGAAAAAGAGTCTGCTGCATTTTGCAAAGCCCGTTTTCCGGTTCAGAGTTCTTTGGAATGCGGCGACAAACGGCTGTTCGGAGATGGCAACGGCGCTTGTCACCGGGATTATCACAATGATGTTCAATTGGACCATGCTGCGTTATGCGGGGGAGGACGGCGTTGCAGCGGTGACGATTATCATGTATGTGCTGATGTTTGCAAGTTCTCTGTATACGGGATACTCCTACGGAGTCGCGCCCATGCTCAGTTTCTACTATGGAGAGCAGAGTCACGGAAAGCTGAAAAAGCTGGTGACGCTCAGCCTGCAGGTGATCGCAGGGATTTCCCTTGTCACGGTGGGGGCTTCTTTCCTTCTGACAAGGCCGCTTGTGTCGGTCTTTGCCAGAGCGGATAATCCGGTGTATGATCTGGCAGTAACAGGGAACAGGATCTGTACGATAGCGCTGCTTTTTATCGGTTTTAATATTTTTGCCAGCGGGATGTTTACCGCACTGTCCAACGGAATCGTCTCGGCAGTGCTGGCGTTCTCGAGATCCTTTGTATTTATGCTGATAACTATGATTGTCCTGCCCCTGCTGCTGGGCGTGAACGGCATCTGGCTGGCAACGCCCGCGGCGGAAGGGATGGCGCTTATATTATCCACAGCGCTGTTTTTGAAATACAAAAAGAGGTATCAATACTGAGCCCCCTATCGTAAAGCGTTTGCGAGTCGAACCGCCGTATTGCAATAATTTATTTTTTGATCCTGCAAATCAATTGTGTCATAGTCCCCATGGGGCAGTAAACGCACCAGGAGCGGGGCTTAAAGAGAATCATGGTAAGAAACCCAAGCACGGTGGAGGTGAGCATCACACTGTAAAAGCCGAAGGCAAACTGCGCCACGCCGTCGGAAAACAGTGTGCCGCGGTAAGCCCAGTGCCATGGCAGTTTAAAGGTCCACAGCAGCGTTACCACCGTGCTTAAGTTTTTGGCGCCGGCAAATACCAGATATGTATTCCACAGCATAAGGAAGAACATGGCAAAAAAGAAGAGCAGAAAGCCGTATCTGAAATAAGCGGACTTCATCCATTTCGGGATATCCTTTTTGCGGGAGAGGCCGAATCTGCCGCCCACAAGAGAGAATAACTGCCCTCTGCCGCAGTATTTATTGCAGTAGGCTTTATTGCCTTTTATGATCGCGATGAGCAACGGAATAAAAAAGCACAGAAGCCCCAGCCAGGCAAAAAGGATGTTTAAAAATCCGAGGATCAGATAAGTCAGGGAAACGATCCAGAGATAGTCATACCAGTTCTTTTTTCTTTTCATGCGTCAGCCACCTCCAGTGTAATAATGCTTGCCGGACATTCTTTGGCACATATGCCGCATCCGACACATTGTTCTTTGTTGATTTCGGCACAGATGCCTTTGGGGATGGTGATCGCGCCTCTGGGGCAGACTTTCATGCAGCATCCGCAGGCAACACAATGTTTTGTATCGATGAGAGCTTTTCTTTTGGGCATGATGAGACTCCTTCTTGTTTTTTTATCAGTATAGGGGAGGATGGGGAAATGTTTCAGTGACAAAGTCACATAAGTTATTTCCGGTGAAAGATGATGCGGAAATAATTTTGCATTAATTTTGTAAAAACGAAAATAGATGTTGCAAAATGCAACCATTTGTAGTAGTATATAAATACATATCCGGGAACTTCTGAGATTTCTTGATCTTCTTATCACATTCGTGAGACAAAGGCTCCCTTATATGAAAAAAATTGGATAAAGGGAGGAAGAAGGCATGGGAAAGACGGATGTCCGGGAGAGCGACTATCTGGAGGATGCGGAAATTTTTGCGGACCTGGTAAACGGTATCCTGTATAAAGGGGAGCAGGTGGTAAAACCGCAGGATTTGAGGGAACAGGATGGAGAACTCAGGAGCGCTGCAGGGAATGATGTGAAAAAGGTTATCAGAGATAAGGTCAGACTGTGGAAAGGCACGGTATTTGCCGTATTTTCGGTGGAGAATCAGACGAGAGTTGATTACCGCATGGTAACCAGGGCAATGCTGGCGGAGGGGATGGCGTATGACCGGCAATGGAAAGCGCTGAAAAAGAAACTGGAAAGGGTTTTAAAAAAGAAGCCGGAATGCGGGAAGAGGGAAGCGGCGGTGACAGCGGATGAATTTATATCGGGCATGCGGAGGGAAGATAAATTTATTCCGGTTATTACAATTGTTATCTATTATGGAAAGGGAAAGCCCTGGGATGGAGCCAGGGAACTGCATGAACTGCTGGACGTGGAGGGGAATGAGGAAAGGGTTCTTCCGTTTATATCGAATTACCGGCTGAATTTATTTGACTATCATGAGCATGAGGAATTTGGGCAGTTTCATTCGGAATTGCAGACCGTGTTTGAGTTTCTGAGGTATTCGGAAGAGAAGGAACAGATGAAGAAAAAGCTGGCGGAGCACCAGGAGCGGTATGAAGGCTTGAGCAGCCAGGCGAAAATACTGCTTTTAAGGCTGACGAATATAAAAAAGATACCGGGTGTAGGAGAGCGGGAACTGGAGAGAGGAGAATTCAGTATGTGCAAGGCGTTTGAAGATATGAAGGAAGAGGGACGAGAAGAAGGAAAGATGGAAGGAAAGCTTGAGGGAAGAGCGGAGGAAATCGTGGAAACCGGTTATGAATTCGGGCTGACGGAGGAAGAGATACTGATCAGGCTGCAGCAGAAGTTACGGATATCGCTTAAGGAGGCTGAGGGATTTCTTGAGATGTTCGGAAGGCGGACGGGTGTTCCTGGCAGGCAATAGTATTGAAAGAATCGAAAGGATAAAAGAAATGTCGATAGAGAGAGTAAAAGCATATTTTGGAAAGTACGGGATGGAAGATAGGGTTTTGGAGTTTGACGTATCCAGCGCCACCGTGGAGCTTGCCGCAAAGGCGCTTTGCTGTAAGCCTGAGAGGATTGCCAAGACGCTCTCGTTTATGGTGGACGGCGGCGCGGTTCTGGTAGTGACGGCGGGGGATATGAAGATCGACAACCGGAAATATAAGGACCGGTTTGGAGTGAAGGCAAAGATGCTCTCGGCGCAGGAAGCCGTGGCGATGACAGGACATGCCGTGGGTGGCGTATGCCCTTTTGCCGTAAACGAGGGGGTGGCGGTGTATCTGGACGTATCGCTGAAACGGTTTGACACGGTTTTTCCAGCCTGCGGCAGCTCAAACAGCGCAATAGAACTCACCATACCGGAACTTGAAACATACTCCGGAAATGGGGGCTGGGTGGACGTATGCAGGGAAGCCGTGTAGAAAGGACAGGTATCCGGTCCGGGAAACAGGAAACGTTATAAGAAAATAAAAAAATAAAAGGAGGGTTACAATGAAAAAACTGTTTTATTATGCGAATCAGTATATCCAAAAGAGCAGTTGGAAGGATCTGGCGCTGATCAAGTTCTGCCTCTTTTCCATGGGGATACTTGCGGGCATCAGTATACCGGAAAAAAGAAAGGAGCGCGCGGGTATCATTGCGGCATTTGTTTTTACGGTGACTTATATTCCCCTGATGATGAAATTTATCTCGGTGGTTAGGGAAAAAGAGGAGTAATACCGTCCGAAAATGAGGTGATACCGCCCCTGCCGGCGGGAGTCATATCTGTTAAACGCAGAAGAAAAGGCGGCAGTGAAACAGGCATCTGCTGTAATAGTTGAACATGCTTACGATTTTGGGAAGCGGTTCGGGTATTACGGCGGATGCTTTTTTATTGCCGGAAAATATGGAACTGCCCGGGACATTTTCTTTTCAGGGGGAAAATATTTTGGTCCGGGATTTTATAGAAGATACGGAGACGACGGCACTGCTTGTGATAAAAGATGATGCGATCCGGTATGAACAATATTTGATGGGCGGAGATGAGAATACGTTGTTTTCCTCTAATTCCATGGGAAAATCTTTTGTGTCGGCGCTGATGGGCATCGCGGTTTCCAAGGGATATGTGGACAGTGTGGATGATCCGCTGGGGAAATACATCCCTGAGTTTGTGGGGACGGAGCTGGAAAATATACCGATCAAAGCCTGCCTGCAGATGGCCTCCGGCATTGATTTTGATGAGGATAAGGATATGAGCGGCTTTTCCATGCGCACGCTGATGGGAAGTTCTGCGATGGAAGTGATTTCAAAGTACGGCATTAAGGAGGAGCCCTTTACTTACCGGAGATATCTGAGCATCAATACGGAAATTCTGGGAGAAGTGATTGTAAATGCCACAGGTAAAGGTCTTGCTGAATTTATGGAAGAAGAATTGTGGAAAAAACTGGATGCGGGACATGACGCGTATTGGACGCTGAGCAACAACAAAGAACTGGCAATGGGCGGATTGAGCGTATCGCTTCGGGATTACGGGCGGTTTGCGCGGCTTTATCTGCATGGCGGAAATTATAACGGAGAACAGATACTGCCCCGTGAGTGGGTGGAGGAATCGATGGATATAAGTGCGGAGTATGCCAGGCCCGGTGCCAATCAGGATGCATATAATGCCATCGGATATGGTTATCAGTGGTGGCTGCCGGAGGGGGATGAAGGAGAATTTATGGCCATCGGTGTATATGGACAATGGATTTATGTGAATCCGGCAGAGGGGGTTATTATTGTAAAAACCAGCGCTGATCCTGATTTTATGGAAAAGGATTATGAACTCAGGCATGTGGCATTTTTCCGGGTGCTGGCAAAGGAAATTCCGGAAGTATAAAGAAAATCTGCGGCTTGACATACTATAAATTTCCCTGTTATTATTTAAAATACTGACCAAATAATACGAAGAGGGGAAAAAGGTATGAAACAAAAGAAAAAAGCGGTAATTTTTCTGATGATGCTTTTTGCGGCGTCTCTTTGCCTGGCCGGTATCGGCGGCAGCGTAAGGGCGGCAAATACGAAGGATGTAAGGTATTTTTATAACCAGCTTTCCGGGGATGCAAAGCCGATTTATGATGCCATGTACGAAATGTATAAACAGGGAATTTTTAAGACAGGAACGGAAAGTTACGACCTGATAACAAACGAGCATCTGACAAAGGAAAAGCTTGCGTCCTATGGGGGAAAATATGACGATCTGTTAAAGTCCTTCGGCGCGGCGCGGGATGCTTTTTATGCGGATTACCCGGATATCTTTTATGTGGATTTTTCTGCCGTAGCCATTACGGTAGAGGAAAAAGGTGGGACGGATTATAAGGCTTACCTGGGACCAAAAGATGGAGTTAGCAGCTATTTCACGGAGGGCTTTACGGAGAAGCAGCAGGTGGAAAAAGCCATCGACAGCCATGAGGCAAAGGTGAACGGCATTGTCAGTGAGGCAAAAAAAGCCAAAACTGTCAGAGAACAGGTGATCGCGGCACATAATGCCGTTATAAAAGGGACGGTTTACAAACTGGAAGATAATTGCAGTGCGGGAAATAAAGGACATATCAGAACTTCCTACGGGGCTCTCGTCAAAGGAGAGAGCCTCTGTGAGGGGTATGCCAGAGCGGTTAAGAGCGTGCTGGATTCCCTGGGGGTGGAGAGTGTTCTGGTACAGGGCAATTATGTGGAAACGGACGGCAGCAAAAACCCGCATATGTGGAATTATGTGAAGCTGGACGGGAAATGGTATGCCATTGACGCTACGGCGAACGACGGTATGAGCGGCAGTTCTGATGCAGATACATATCTGTTGGCGGAAGGTCCGGTGATGAAGGAACATCATAAAGCCGACGGCATTATGTCGCCTGGGGGGGTTCGGTTTACTTATCCGACTCTGGAAGGGGGCAGTGACAGTTCCCAGGATCTTGGAACAACGGACAGCGAAGGATATAAATTGGTCTTTGATAAAGACGGACTGCGCGTGGGATATAAAGACGGAACGGAAGACGGGCAGGAAGTCGGTATCTTCAAGGTGAGTTATAAGGGTATGGGATATGCGGAAGCGGTGGAGAAAGAAGGCGTATATATTCTTTCCCGTTTTTATCAGTATATGCCGGGAACCGGAAAGGATGAGCAGGGAAGGTGGGGGTATTCCGATCCCAAGCCCTTTATGATGCCTCAGTTGAAGGATGCCTTGGTACTGGCAAACGGCAACAGCCGTTATATTGAATTTGCAGTGACAAAAGTGGCGCCGAAGGGACCTCTGTATGGAGATGATCTGACGGTGGAGGATTTGGAGAAGAACTGGAATTTCCAGGGAACGGAAAAGGATTTTATCGTATCTACGGGAAAACTGGAAAATCCCAGAGGAAATTTTGTACCGTCGCCCTGGGCAAAAAAACTGACGCCCAGTGCCACGGGTTTTCTGATGATAGGAAATACCTATCAGGTGACAGCCGTGTTTAATGAAGAACTGGAAGAATATGACGGGAAGAAGGCAGGGTATGAGCTTTCTGTAAAGGATGGCAGCAGCGCAATCAAGTACGCTAAAGTCGAAAACTTTAAGTGGGACGGCAAGAGTACGGTAACCTTCGATTTTACGCCCAGTGAGATGTGGGCGGATAATTATGCCCGCTATGAGTTCCAGGTGACGGGGCTCAGGGGAAAGGGAAGCTGGAAGGCTCCGGATGCTTTCACCTATGATGTAAAGAAGAGATTAGCGATCTGCGCGTTCAGGCCCGAGGGGTATTATTTTGCCACCTATGCCAAGGCGGAACTCTTAGAACCGGGGGACCTCTCCTGTAAGGACTGGGTACTGGATTCCGGCAAAAAACTGGAGGAGGCAGTGACCAATGTGACCATCGTGGCGTCGAAGCCGGTGTTGGAAGTGGGTACGCCGGACAAGGCGGAGACGGAGGAGATGGTGGATAAAATAGAAGGCACCGGAGATGAGTTGATAAAAAGCGCCACTTTTAATATCGATCTGAAAATGTGTAATCAGAGCATCGTCAGTACAGGCAGCAGCATCAAGATGCTGGTAGGATTTCCGGAAGGGTACGAGGCGGATTCCGAGGGCGTGACTTATAAGGCGTACCATTTTATTAAAAAGGATGGGAAGATCACAGGCGTGGAGGAGATCGACTGTGTCGTGACGCAGTTCGGTCTTGTGATAGCCTGTAAATCCTTCAGTCCCTATGCCGTGGCGGCGGTGAAGACGGATGAACCTGTGGACGTCAAAAAGGTCCTGATGCTGAATTCCGAGGGCGGTGAGATCAAAGGGGACGCGATCTGTAAGGTGAAAGAGGACGAGCCGCAGAAGGTGACATTAAAAGCGAAGGACGGTTACTATATCAGCAGCATCAACCTCTCGGGGAAGAAATTATCCGTGACGGACAAAAAAACCATGGATGTAAAACTCACCTATGAGGGACTGTCCTACGATGAAAATATTATGGAAGTGATGTTTGCGGCGGAGAAGAAGCAGGAGACACAGGGTTCCTCCTCTTCACAGGGATCGGGCGGCAGCTCTTCCGGAAGTTCGGGCGGCAGTTCCTCGGGAAGTTCAGGCGGTTCTTCCAAATCTTCCGATAAAAAGCAGGAGAATAATCAGACTCCCGCAGCGCCCACGACGCCGGCTCCCGGGCAGGTGACAACGCCTCCGGCTGCGGCACAGACACCCAAGACTCCCGCGGCATCTCAGAAAAATCAGGAGACCGTAACGCCGTCCGGCAATGGCAGCAAAAACGAAAGTTTGATGCAGCAGGAGCCGGGAGAGGGAACCGGAGAATATGACGCGATGGCATCTGCTGATGAAATCGGCGGAGAGGATATGCCGGAAGCGGGAAGTGATCCGGCATCCCAACCCATGAAGGAATTGGAGGGGAAGGAAACCACCGGTACCTATGAGAATGCCCAGGAAGGCGAGGACAGAGGCTTCTGGCTGGTACTGGCCGCCATTTTAGGCGTCGGCGTGCTGGGAATGGGAGGCATAGCCATCGCCCACTCCATAAGAAAATTTTAAGTGCAGGCAGAGGAATTTGATTTCATATAAAACAGACAAATAGACAGGATGCTCCATACTATGAGAAACAGGACAACCGTGAACACAAGAAGTTACGGTTGTCCTGTTTCTTAGTTGGGAAAAACGGAGAATTGCTCAGCCAATGTCATTTAGTTAACGATTGCCGGCTTTTCGGCTGAAAGATCCGTCTGATTTTTCGTGATTGCGGTCCGCTCTGCGATGCATCAAGAAGGGAAATTTCGGGATTGAAAAACAGTCTTTCAGATGATAAAATGAATGTGCTGCGTTTGTTTTGAAGCAGGAGAAAATCTATGTTCAGAAAGGTTGAATACTTATGAGGGAAGGAAGCATAAAGACTAAAATCATACGCTATGTTATGGCGGTTTCCATTGTGATCGTATGTCTGATCACTTCTTTTATGGTGGCTGCCAGCTTTGACACCACAGACCATACGATGCTCAATACGATGGAGCCTATGGTAAAGATCGCGTCACAGAATGTAAGTTCCAATCTCCATTTACTGACAGAGAGGATCTATCAGCTTTCCGAGAGTACGGAAATAAAACAGATGCTCTCCTCCGGCGGGGACGGTTCGGAGATAGAGACGTTTCTGGCGGGAGAGGCTAATAAAGTAGAATTTGTATGGATCGGCATTTACCATACGGATGGCAGTAAATATATGGGGTATGGAAATGCCCCTGCCGATGTGTCAGACCGGAAATATTATAAATTCTTGCAGGAGACCGGAAATATTGTGATCGGGGAACCGGCGATGCAGGATAATATCATTCAGCTTGCGGTGGGAATCCCTCTGAAAACGGAGGAGGAGACGGCGTATTATCTGGTGGGAAGCTACAAGTATGATATCCTGAACGATGTCCTCAGCAATATGAATCTTGGCGAGACGGGCGCCGCCTACATTGTGAATGAGGAGGGGCAGATCGTCGGGGATAAAGATATAGAGAACATTGCGAAGAAGATGAATGTCTATGAGATGTATCCGGGTGCAAAGACCAGGGATATGTATGAGAAGGTGATCGGCGGGCAGACGGGAACGCAGAAGATCACATTACATAATATGCCCCACTATGCGGCATATTCCCCCATACCGGGGACGCTGTGGTCTCTTGTGATCGATGTTCCGGTGAAGGAATTTAAGGCGAGAGGCATCACTGCGGCGCTGATCGGCGTTTTGCTTGCGGTGGTTGTCCTTTTGATCGGGCAGGCGCTGATCACGCGTATGGTATCGGGACTGACGGACCATTTGAGGGCGGCGACGGGACGAATCGAAGCCCTGTCGGAGGGCGATCTGGCATCCGCCGTAAATAAAGCGGGGACCGGGGATGAGATAGAGGTGCTCACCACCGCTCTTGCAAAGACCGTGGAGCAGCTTAACAGTTATATTTCCAATATCAGATATGTGCTGGGCGAGCTTTCCGGCGGCGATTACACGGTGCGGACAACAGGGGAATACAATGGTGATTTCGCGGCGCTGAAGGAGGCGCTTGAGGTGATTACGGACTCCCTGAACCACAATATGGAGGCGATGCGGGATACCGCCAGTGAAGTGGCCAGGAATACGGATGTGGTTTCGGATCACACAAGGCAGATGCAGCAGGATTCCGGCGATCAGATGGAAGCCGTAACCCGTCTGAATGAAAGTACAAACAGGATCGTATCCAATATTGAGACGATCATCGACAGCGCAAACCGGGTGAAGGAATGCTCCGATGCGACCAGCGCGAAAGTGACGCAGGGCAATGAGGAGATGACAGGGCTGATTGCCAATATGGATGAGATCAGCGCCAACATGGAGCAGATCAAACAGATCAGCGGCATGATCGAAGGAATCGCGGCGCAGACAAACCTGTTGTCCCTGAATGCTTCAATTGAAGCGGCGAGAGCCGGAGAGCATGGAAAAGGCTTTGCCGTGGTGGCGGAGGAAGTGAGAGATCTGGCAGTACAGTCCGCAAACGCTTCCGCGCAGACAACGCAGATTATTAAAAATACGTCCGATACGATACAAAAGGGTGTGGAAGCGGTAAGAGCCATGGAGGCTTCCCTCCTTGAAATTGCTGAAAATACTTCCCGGTTTTCCGAGATCACCGATAATCTGGAGCAGGTTATCGTGGAACAGAAAGCGGCTGCGGAGGATGTGAAATCGGATCTGGAGGCCGTAGATCAGATTGCGGAGAACAATGCGGATACGGCAAGGCAGACAAACGCTGCCTGTGAAGACTTTACAAAGCAGGCGCAGATGCTGACGGAACTGGTATCTCATGTAAGGATCAGGAATGCGTAAGGAGGATGACGGAAGATGTGGAAGAAAAAGATCATATTATGGTCCGCGCTGCTTTTGTGTCTTTGTCTGGCGGGCTGCGGCAATAAAAAAGAGATGAAAAACGGTTACTATACGGCGGAGATGGAAGGCTATGAACACGGATGGAAGGAATATGTCTGTATCTTTGTAAAAAATGACAGGATTATTTCCATCGAGTTCAATGCGAAAGATCCCAGCGGTTTTATCAAGGCGTGGGATAACGCTTATATGGAAAATATGAAAACCGTGGCGGGAACTTATCCCAATGAGTATACCCGCCTGTACGGAACCCGCCTGTTAGAAGCGCAGGATATTGAGGCGGTGGATGCCGTCACCGGGGCAACGCATTCCGGCAATAACTTTTACAAGCTGGTGGGTGCGGCGGTTGAGCAGGCGCAGAAGGGCGATTCCGAAGTCGCAATTGTAGGTGGTGAGTAAGAATATGGTTTGTACGGTGACGCTGAATCCTTCTCTGGACTATATTGTTTCGATGGATGGTTGTTTTGAGATGGGAAAGACAAACCGCACCGGTGCGGAGCGGATTTTCCCGGGCGGTAAGGGAATTAATGTTTCCATGGTGCTGCATAATCTGGGAATAGAGAGCAGGGCGCTCGGCTTTACCGCAGGATTCACAGGGGTACAGATCGAAAAAGAGGTGCGGGATAAGGGGCTTTATGCGGATTTTATAAGGCTGGATAAAGGGCTCTCCCGCATCAATGTGAAATTAAAGGACTATGACGGCACGGAGATCAACGGCAGAGGACCGGATATCGATGCGTCTTCTTTGGAAAAACTCTGCAAAAAGCTGGAGCAGCTTGGGGCGGGGGATGTGCTTGTTCTTGCAGGCAGTATTCCGAAGTGTCTGCCGGATTCCGTCTACGGCGATATGCTGAAGGGGCTGGCGGGAAGAGGAGTGCTGTCCGTGGTGGATGCCGCGGGGGATCTGCTGAAAAATGTTCTTTGCTATAGGCCTTTCCTGGTCAAACCCAACATCCATGAGTTGGGGGCGCTCTTCGGCGTGGCGCTTAAAACAAGGGAGGAAGCGGTTCCCTATGCGGAGAAGCTGCGGGAGGAAGGCGCTCGGAACGTGCTGG
Organism: Lachnospiraceae bacterium; assembly: GCA_022799355.1. Lineage (GTDB taxonomy): Bacteria > Bacillota > Clostridia > Lachnospirales > Lachnospiraceae > 1XD8-76. The sequence continues at coordinate 25,452 of JAAWOG010000038.1, forward strand.
TATCGATGGCTTCGCAGGGAGCGGTGCTTGCGGACGCAGACGGCGCGGTCCATATGCTTGCGCCTCCTAAGGGAAACCTGGTAAATGCAGTGGGGGCAGGGGATTCCATGGTGGCTGGTTTTCTGGCAGGCTGGATGGAGAAAAAGGACTACGATTATGCCTTTCGGATGGGGCTTTGCGCGGGGAGCGCCAGCGCTTTTTCGGAGAATCTGGCAACCCGGGAGGAAGTGGAGCGGCTTATGAAATGCTTTTCATAAGGGAAAGATTTTTGGGCGGATCAAAACTGGATACAAATAACAAGAAAGCGGGATCAGTTCCTGCTTTTTTTGTGAGAAATGGTACTGTTCTTTTTCTGAGAATGTGTTTATACTCTTATTTGATTTCAGGTTGTAAATGTAACATACTTTTTTTAATATGTGAAACAATCTGAAGAATATTTCGTTAAAAGACGGAGGCGTTTTCGATGAGTACGGTATTGACAAAGGATATGACGACGGGTTCTCCCATGAAGCTGATTCTGGGATTTGCGACACCCCTTTTGTTCGGTTTTCTGTTCCAGCAGTTTTACAGTGTGGTGGATACGATTATCGTGGGGCAGTTTCTGGGGCTGGAGGCGCTTGCGGGCGTAGGCTCTACGGGCTCCGTCAATTTTATGATCATAGGATTCTGCATGGGAGTGTGCAACGGATTTGCGATACCGGTGGCACATAAATTCGGAGCCAGGGATTATTCCGGCATGCGGCAGTTTATCGCGAACAGCATATGGTTATCCGGTATATTTTCTATCGTTATGACAGCGGCGGTGGTGCTGCTTTGCAGAAATATTCTGACCTGGATGAATACGCCGGAGGATATTTTTGAGTATGCCTTTGTTTATATTGTGATTATTTTCTGGGGGATTCCGGCTTCTTATCTGTATAACCTGTTGTCTGGCATCATCCGTTCCATGGGAGATTCGAGAACGCCCCTTATGTTTCTGCTGCTGTCATCCGTGCTGAATATCGGACTGGACCTTCTGTGTATCCTGGTATTTAACATGGGAATTGCAGGAGCAGCGATTGCGACGGTGGTGTCGCAGTTAATTTCCGGTGTTTTGTGCCTGTTTTATATGAAAAAGAAATTTGAGATTCTGGAGATTTCAAAAGAGGAGTGGAAGGTGAACTATAGCCATATGAAGGTTCTGTGCGGCATGGGTGTACCCATGGGGCTGCAGTATTCCATCACGGCGATCGGCGGTGTGATCCTGCAGACTTCGGTAAATTCTCTGGGTTCCGTGGCGGTTGCGTCCGTTACGGCGGCGAGCAGAGTCAGCCTGTTTTTCAGCGCTCCCTTTGACGCGATGGGTTCCACCATGGCAACCTACGGCGGGCAGAATGTGGGAGCAAAAAAACTGGACAGACTCGGACAGGGACTGCGCGCCTGCAGCCTGCTTGGGATAGGATATGCGCTGGTTTCTTTTGTGGTCCTGTTTTTCTTCGGCAACTATTTTATCGCTCTGTTTGTAAATGACGGCGGCGCCGAGATCATGGAAGGGGCAAGGCAGATGCTTCTTACGATGAGCGCTTTCTATATTCCGCTGGCCTTTGTCAATATCATTCGTTTTATGATACAGGGTATGGGATTCAGCGCCTTTGCGGTACTTGCCGGCGTATGCGAGATGGTGGCAAGGGCCCTCGCCGGGCTTCTTCTGGTGCCCTGGCTGGGCTACACCGGTGCCTGCCTTGCCAGCCCTCTTGCCTGGATCTTTGCGGATGCCTTTTTGATTCCCGCTTATGTCCATGTCAGAAGAAAACTGGAAGATATGATGGGGGAGAGGAAGGAGGAGAAGAGGGCGTAGAAGTTTCTGTTTTACGGTACCGGCTCGGGCTCATTCCTTTTTTCCGGTGGAAGAGCCGGGAAAAATACAGAGGATCCGTAAAACTGACGGAATGAGCGACAGCGCGGACGGAAAGATCCGTGGTACGCAGCAGGATACATGCCTGCCTGAGACGGTAATCCAGCAGATAGCCCTGCGGGGACATACCGGTGGCGGCTTTGAAGATCCTGTGGAGGTAAGAGCGGTTCAGCATCAGATGATCTGCGATATCCTGCACAGTGATCGGATCGCAGTAAGAACTTTCGATATAGCTTAATGCTTTCTCCACATAGGAATTTTTCTTTTCCGGAAAGGCGGCGGACCTGCCCGGGAATCTTTGCGTGAGAAGAAACAGATATTCGTACATGATACTGTTCATCATCAGATCCCTGTTTTTGGGGAGTTTATCCGCCTCAAACATTTTTTCATGGCACAGGCGCATCCGATCGTCCCGGTCGTAGTGAAATACAAGATTCTCCGGAAGTGATGTGCGCTCCAGATAGCTTTTTACCTTTACACCCTGCATACCGATCCAGGTATAGCTCCAGGGTGTTTTTTCGTCTGCCCTGTAATAGATCAGTTCTCCCGGGCAGATCAGGAAGGCATCTTCTTTTTTCAGGCGGAAAATCTTTCCCCTTGCCTTATAGATACCGGAGCCTTCCAGGATATAATGGACAAGATAGCCGTTTCGCATCACCGGGCCGTAGCTGTGTCCGGGGGAGCAGTTTTCATAGCCGCAAGTGTAGATCATGGCGTCGATATTTCTGGTAAAGTCGTTGGAAAAAATATAGTCCTGCATGTTTGGGCTCCTTTTGAGGTGAGTGGCGGGGCGAGTATCACAGGGGCTTTGCATTCCCCGGAACGGATTCGCTACATATTTGAATGGTGAAGCAACATTTCTCCATATATTTTCCATTGTAGACGGTTATAATAGGAAATACAAGGGGCATTTAAAATAAACCTGCGCAGAGGTTCCCGGAGGTTAATGGGAAAGCGGACCGGCATGGACGGACGACAGACAATAACCTGTTTGAAGAGAAGATATAAGACCGTACAGGAATGGAGGAGGAGTACCGGAATGGATGCAAATAAGCGGCAGAGATATGAGAAAATCTCCGCAGAACTGACAAGGCTGTCAGGCGGAAGGGAAAATATTCAGGGCGTGGCACATTGTGCCACAAGGCTTAGGATCGTGCTGAAGGATAACGATCTGGCGGATTTAAAAAGGATGGAGGATGTGGATCTTGCCAAAGGTGTGTTTGTGGCGGGGGATCAGGTGCAGATCATCTTCGGCGCCGGGCTTGTCAACGATGTATATGAAGTCTTTGCGGAGTCAAACAATATGAAGAATATGAGCCTCAGCGATTTAAAGACTGTGGCAAACCAGAAGATGAATCCGCTGCAGCGGGTGATCAAGGCTTTGTCGGATGTGTTTGTGGATATTATGCCGGGTATCCTTGCGGCGGCGCTTCTGACCGGTATCTCCGGGGTGCTGGGCAATCTGGATTTCGTGAAGGAGAGCGAGACGCTTTTCAGCATAAATACGCTGATCAATATCGCCTCCGGCGCCATTTTCGGCTTTTTGCCGCTGGCGGTAGCGTACAGTGCCTGCAAGCGGTTTGGCGGCAGGCCGATTCTGGGTATCGTTATGGGCTGTATCATGTTAAGCGGCTCTCTGACGGATGCCTACGCGGCGGCGCAGGGCACGGCAGAGGTCACAACTTTACATATTTTCGGACTTGGAGTGAAACTGGTAGGTTTCCAGGGCGGTATTATTGTAGCGCTTTTGATGGGGTTTGTGACAGCGAAGCTGGACAATTTCTTTGAGAAGAAGGTGCCTGAGGTGATAAGGCTTCTGGTATCTCCTCTTCTGACCACGCTGGTAGGCGCGCTGCTTCTGTTTACGGTGATCGGGCCTGTGGGCAGGGGGCTTTCCACGGGTATCACCAATGCCCTTGTGTGGATGACGCAGAACCTGGGCGTGTTCGGTTATGCAGTGTTCTCGGGATTGCAGCAGCTCGTGGTCATTACGGGGCTTCACCATATTTTCGGCGCCATTGAGGCACAGCTTTTGGCAGATACGGGAAGGAACTTTTTAAATCCGTTGATGTCCGTGGCGATCATCGCTCAGGGCGGGGCGGTGCTGGGGTATCTGGTGCGGCATAAAAAGAGTACAAAAACCCGCGAACTCTGTATTCCCAGCTTTGTTTCGGTGATGTTCGGCATTACGGAGCCTGCGCTGTTTGGTATCAACCTGCGGTATAAATTTCCGATCATCGGCGGCTGTATCGGTGGCGCGCTGGGCGGTATTGTGGTATACTTTACTGATCTGGCGGCGGTTGGCTTTGGTACGACGGTGGTGCCGGGGATCGCGCTGGCAGATCCGGCTGGCGGCGGTTATATCAACTATGTGATCGCCCATGCGGCGGCGCTGGCAGGTGGTTTTATCATGACACTGGTGCTGGGAAAATTTATGGATAAGCTGCCGGATGCGCCGGACGAGAAGAAGGAAATCAAAGAGGCGAAAGAGAATGAGGCAGCTTTTGGCGCGGATGACAAAAACGGCGAGGTGCGGGAGACAGCGGAGGAGGAAGTGTTTTATGCACATGCAAAGGGGCAGCTCATTCCTATGGAAGAGGTGAAGGATGAGACTTTTGCCGGCAGGGTTCTGGGGGATGGCGTCGCGGTCATTCCGGAGGAGGGAAAGGTCTACGCGCCGGCGGACGGAACAATACTGAGCGTTTTTGACACGAAACATGCTGTCTGCTTTGCCAGTGCGCAGGGCACGGAGATCCTGATCCATATTGGTGTCGATACGGTGAATCTGCAGGGGAAATTCTTTACGGCCCATGTGAAGGACGGGGATAAGGTGAAGCAGGGACAGCTTCTGATAGAGTTTGACAGAGAGCAGATTGAGAAGGCGGGGTATGATACCGCGATCCCGATGATCTTTACTGATATGCCAGAAGGAAACATACTGGAAAAGACGGCGCCGGGCGGTATTGACAGCGGCAAAGTGGCAGGAATCCTGAAGAGGGGATGAATGCCTGACGGCCTGACGGTGCCGGCATGCCGGGGGAGGAATGAATGGCTGTGCGGCAATGCTGTCGGATAGGAGAAGAAAGGCATAACAGGATCTGCTGCGGAAAGTATCAGCATAGAGGGATTGATATGGAAAGAAAACTGATTTTTTTGGACATTGACGGAACACTGATCACGGAGATGAAAAAACCATCCCGGCAGACGGTAAAGGCGGTCCGCTGTGCGAGGACGAAAGGACATAAGGTATTTCTCTGTACGGGAAGAAATATGCCCATCATAGGGGAGGACATCCGGGAGGTAGGGTTTGACGGTATTATTTCGAGTGCTGGCGGACATGTGGAGGTCGAAGGACAGGTGCTTTTTGACCATCTGCTCCCGGAGGAGACGATACAGGAGTGCCTTTTAGTGTTCCACAAAAACGGTGTTTATTGCAGGATTGAAAATCAGGACGGTATCTATACCGATCCGCAGATGGAGGAACTTTTGAAAAATGCAAAGGCGGATCAGAGTAATTCGGAACTGATCCGCATGCAGAAAGAGATCGAAGCCGGTATTCCTGTCCTTCCTTATGCAAAATATCCGAAAAGGGGCGCCTACAAGATCTGTTTTACCGCGTCCACGCTGGAGGCGATAGAGAAGACGAAGCCATATCTGGAAAACCGGTTTGAGTATGTGGTGCATCCCTACGGCGGCAGTACTTCCTGCTTTAACGGGGAGATCATTCCCCGGGGGATCGATAAAGGAAAAGGGATGGAGATCGTCTGCGAGTATTTCGGCATGGGGCGGGATGATACCATCGCTTTCGGGGACAGCATGAACGATTATGAGATGATGCAGTATGCGGGGATAAGTGTGGCGATGGGGAATGCCTGTAAGGAGCTGAAGAGAATGGCGGACCGGGTATGCAAGAGCGTGGAGGAGGATGGGATTTATTACGAGTTTTTAAAGATGGGACTGATATGAGAGAAATGCCTGGGGAAAGAGATGACAATGTTGTCTTTTCCCTCATTTTTTGTGAAATAGCATGGACAGTTCCCTTATTTTTTTGTAAAATAGAAGAAAAATTCCCTCATTTTTTGTGATGTAATCATATTTTTGCGGATATGGAGTATACTGATCACAGGAGACGGGGGGAAGAATATGAGGGAAGATATGGTGTATCTGAGAAGAAAAGCAGATGATTTCCTGAAAAACTGGAAACTGAATACAGACAGAAAGCCGCTGATCGTAAAAGGCCCGAGACAGATCGGAAAGACGGAGTCTATCCGGAAGTTCGGGGCGGAGAACTATAAGGAGGTCATTGAGATCAATTTTGTGGAGGAACCGAAATACAGGCTGATCACGGAGAACGGCTACAAAGCGGCGGATATCATCAAAAATATTTCCCGCATCGATCCGTCAAAGAAGTTTGCGGAGGGGGAAACGCTGCTTTTTTTTGATGAACTGCAGGCGTTTCCGGAGATTGCGACGGCGCTGAAATTTTTCTGCCAGGACGGAAGGTTCGATGTGATCTGCAGCGGTTCCATACTGGGGATCAATTACAACAGGATCGAGAGCAACAGCATCGGCTATAAAGAGGATTATCAGATGTATTCCTTCGACTTCGAAGAATTTCTGTGGGCGAAGGGGTATGATGATTCTTTTACGGAGGATATGTTTGCGCATATGATGGAGCTTACGCCTTTTCATGAGGGAGAATTGGCTCTGTGCCAGGGGCTGTTTCTGGATTTTTGCATCCTGGGCGGGATGCCGGCGGTGCTCAGGGAGTATGTTGCGAAGGGGACTTTTGAGGGTTCTCTGGGGATACAGAGACAGATCCTTGCGGACTATGAGGAGGATGTGAGAAAATATGCGGGAGGGCTGGATCAGGGGAGGATACTGAATGTGTTTCGGCAGATTCCGGTGCAGCTTGCGAAGGACAACAAAAAATTTCAGATATCGAAGGTAGCGCCCGGTGCAAGATTCAAGGACTACAGGGGCTGTATCGAGTGGCTTGCGGACGCGGGGATGGTCAATGTCTGTTACTGTATGAACTATCCGGAACTTCCGCTGAAAGGCAATGTTGACGAGACGAAGTATAAGATCTACTTCGCGGACAGCGGCATGCTTGTGGCAATGCTGGATGAGGAGGCACAGGAGGATCTGCGTGCCAACAAAAATCTCGGCGTCTATAAAGGGGCGCTGTATGAGAACGTGGTGGGGGAGGCGCTGGTAAAGAGCGGTTATGGATTGTATTATTATAAGAGAGAAGATTCCACGCTGGAGGAGGATTTCTTTGTGAGGACGATGCGGAGCCTGATCCCGGTTGAGGTGAAGGCGACAAACGGGCGGGCGAAATCGCTGAAGGAATTGATCCGCTCCGACAAATATGAGGATATTCAGTACGGCATTAAATTTACCGGCGGTAATATCGGATTTGGCAATGATATTTATACGTTTCCCTATTTTCTGGCTTTTTTGTTGAAGCGGTATCTGGCGGGGAGGGTATGAAATGCTGTTTTGAGGGGATTGTTACGGAGTTCAAATTATTGTGGAGGAGTGAAAAAATAATAGTAATAGCAGATGCGGAGGATGTGAATATCGAATGATATGTGGTGTGGAATTTTTAGAAGAAGCAGAGAAGGATATGAAGATACTGATCATAGAGGACGATGCGGGACTAAACCGTGGGATTTCCTTTGCGCTGGAACAGGAAGGGTATGAGACCTTCGGTGCAAGGACGCTAAAGGAGGGGAAGGGGATTTTTGAGAGGGAGAAGCCTGACGCCGTGATTCTTGATCTGAACCTGCCGGACGGGGATGGCATTGCGTTTTGCGAGAAGATGCGGAGCCGGCATGATGCGGGAGCAAAGTGCGCCGTTTTGATGCTGACGGCGAGAGATCTGGAGACGGATGAGATCATGGGGTTATCGAGCGGCGCCGATGATTATATCACAAAGCCCTTTTCGGTGGCTGTCTTAAAGGTCAGGCTTCGGAATATCCTGCGCAGGAGGGCGGCGGATCAGAATGTGGGCGGGACTGCGGAGCACACCATTGTCTCGGGGGATATTGTGTTGGACTTAAAGACTTTCCGGGTATCCTGCGGCGGGAAGGAGATGGAATTAAGTATGACCGAGTTCAGGCTTTTGCAGTATTTTATGGAGCACAAAAATCAGGCGCTTTTAAAGGAGCGGATTCTGGCACATGTCTGGGATGAAGGAGGCGCCTATGTGGAGGAGAATACGCTGTCTGTCAATGTGAGCCGTCTGCGCAGGAAGCTGGGAAAGGACCGCATCCGCACGATACAGGGAATCGGTTACCTGTGGGAGGAAGTTTGATGGGAGCGGATATGGCTTTTGCCGCCTGTGAAGAGATCAAGGGGGCGGCGGATAAACTGACTTTGGTATTTGCCCTGTGCCTGCTCGTATGTCTTGCCGTAATCCTTCTGGAAACGGTTTATTTTCTGCGCCAGTGGAAGCGGATGGATCAGATTCTGGACGATTTTTGGAATAGTATGGGCAGCGGGGAGGAGGCGGAGGCGCCGGCTTTTTATTCGGATGTGCAGGAGACGAGAGAGTCCCGGATCGTCAGCCAACTGCGGCGCATTGTGGACGGTGCCCGGTATAAGGAGAGGCAGGCGCTGGGGGAGAGGGATCAGGTTATGGAACTGATCTCGGATCTTTCCCATCAGCTTAAGACGCCGCTTGCCAATATTATTATGAATACGGAACTGCTGCAGGATACTTCGCTCGATGAGGAGTGCAGGGCGGAGTTTCTTGCCCATACGAGAGATCAGGCGGATAAACTTCAATGGCTGATGGCGGATCTGTTAAAGGCTTCAAGGCTGGAAAACGGCATGATCCGTTTTGACGCCGGATACACCGGAATCAGGGAGACGATAGCCAGAGCCGTGAGTGCGGTTTTTGCGCAGGCGTCCGCAAAACGGCTGGAGTTGGTTACGACGGAGTTTAAGGATATCCGGCTCTGGCACAATCCGAAGTGGACGGCGGAGGCGATGACCAATATTCTGGAGAATGCCGTCAAATATTCTCCCGAAGGAAGCAGTATAAAAATTACACTGGAAGAACTTGAGATATATGCGAAAGTCACGATAGAGGATGAAGGCATCGGCATCCCGGAAAAAGAGTACAATCTGATATTCCAGCGCTTTTACCGCGGAAAGGCGGTGGAACAGCAGGAAGGGAGCGGATTGGGGCTGTATCTGGCGCAGCTTATCTTAAAACGGGAGAAAGGGTATATCACCGTATCTTCCGAAGAGGGGGCGGGGAGCAGATTCTCGCTGTTTTTATTGAAGGAAACGAATTGAGTTTTGAAATTACCGATGAGGATTTCTGACAAAATTGTCACATCTTTTTTTCCTCCTGTCAGAATGCTGTAAGAAGTATCTGGTAGAATGAAACTATAACGGGAAACGCGATGCGGGGACATGCGGAACCGTAAAACAGCATGTACCCGAAGAGCGCACAAGACGATTTCACGATGCTTAAGCGGCGGGAAATTGTCTTAGGTGAGAGTGTGCGATGAGGGTAAATGCGGAACTGGCAAACAGCATGTACCCGAAGAGCGCACAAGACGATTTCACGATGCTTAGGCAGCGGGAAATTGTCTTAGGTGAGAGTGCGCGATGCGGGTAAATGCGGAACTGGAATAGGAGGAAAAATTCTTGAACATTCTTGAAACAAAACATCTCAAAAAATATTACGGCGAGGGCGCCGTTCAGGTAAAGGCACTGGACGGCACCAATCTGTCGGGCGACTTCGCCAACCTTTGCAAACTCCTCTCCACGCTCATAATGGCGCAATTTGCCCTCCTTGACGCAAAGC
>JAAWOG010000126.1 GCA_022799355.1 Lachnospiraceae bacterium
GTGGGGCGGCGGCGCTTCATCCGTTCTGGAGAGGGATGGATCTGAAGGCGCAAGAACTGGAGGGATATGTGGTGAGGGTTTGGATGTCCGGACATCTGTATCCGGAGAAACCCACCGGGACAAAGCTTGATTTCGGACCGCTTGAGGCGCAGGGGATAACGGATATTATTCTGAATGAGCCGGAAGTGTATTTGTAGGGATGGATTGGGGAGATGGAGTTGTTGTTTGATGGTGGCCTGACAGCTGATGGATAGCAGGTAGTTAGATAGCAGATAGTGGATAGTAAGTAGTAGATGGATAGCTGACTGACATAAGAATGTCTGGTGAAGACGGGCATTCGATGTTTGATATAGATTTATTGAACCTTGACAATTTCATACTTTACATTAGATTATATGATAAATATACTCTTTACGAAATGATATACTATATATTATAATTTAGAAAATATATAGAAGGAGAAAACATATGGGAGACATAGATATCCGTGTGAAAAATTTTGTAAAGCTTCGTTCGATATTTGCCCAGCTGTTCAGTGAGGGAGTTTTCCATGGGAAGGTGGAAATTGATCCGGATAAGCTGCAGGAACTTGATACGGTAAATCAGGAGACGGTCAGGCTGGAGGACGGACAGCTTAAGGGTATGGAGCGGCTGAGGGATGCACAGAAGATCACCATGCTGTTTGATGATAAGATGGCATTTCAGCTCATCATGGGAGTGGAGGGGCAGACGGGGATTCATTATTATATGCCAGTTCGGTGTATGGAACTTGACGCGATGTCGTATTCCGCCCAGTGCAGGAATATTTCTGAAAAGGCAAAAAGAGATAAAAAGTTGAAGAAGTATTCTGATGGAGTGCCAAAGGGAACTAAAATCATACCGGTAGTGACGCTTGTATTATATACGGGAAGAAAAAAGTGGGATGCGCCGCTCAGTGTGTATGATATGCTGGATATTCCGGATACTATGAAGGAGTGGGCAAAACAGACGATTCCGGATTACCGCATGAACCTGATCGATGCAAAGCATATGAAGGAAGAAGATGCGGACAGATTCAGTGGAGATCTGAAAATTTTTCTGCTGCTTCAAAGAAAGCATGTGGACAGAGAAAAATTGAAGTCACTGGTTGTGATGTATCGGGAAACATGGTATGCTTTAAGTGCAGTGACGAATAATAAAAAGTATATGGAATATGCGGATGAAGTTTTGCGGGATGAAAAAGGAGGCGTAAAGATGGATACAGCACTGGATTATCTCATAGCTGAGGGTGAAGCAAGAGGAAAGGCGATAGGCAGAAGCCAGGGTGAAACGAGAGTAAACAAACTCGGTATGCTTCTGGCGGAGGCTGGAAGGACTGCTGATTTTATGAAGTCGCTCTCTGATCCGATTTATCAGAAGAAACTGTTTGCAGAGTTTGGGATGGAAGAAAAATAGTAGTTCTTTCATGAAATATCAGGGAAGAGATCTGATAAGGAAATCTGATGTAAAGTATGGGATTGTCATATTTTATGTCAGATTTTTTGTTGCAGTTAAATAGTTTTTTACTTGAAATTTGGTTGATATAGATTAGTGCACCTTGACAATTTCATACTTATATCGGTTTTATAAAAGCGGCTTGTTTGCTAAAAATGGATAAGCCTGTTAACATGGAAGTATCCACGTTGAAATGAAGGGATATTGATTATGGGAATGTATCTTAATTTGGAAAATGTCGGATTTACATCCATCAGAAAAGGGCTTTATGTGGATAAGTCGGGACTTATTTCTTTCATAAATGCGTCATTGGGAACGACAGATAAGTTATTTTGTGTAAGTCGTCCCAGAAAATTCGGAAAGACTTTTGCTGCAAAAATGCTCTGCGCATATTATGACAAAAGCTGTGATTCCAGGGATTTATTTGAAGATCTGGAGATCGCAAAGGATTCCTCTTTTGAGAAGTATCTGAATCATTATGATGTAATTTATCTGGATATTACATGGTTTATTTCGATATGTGAAAAGGGAAAGAATGTTGTTAAGTATATGCAGGAGCAGGTGATAGAAGAGCTGGTCGGCATATATCCGTCTTTAAATGGGATAACATCTCTTCCACTGGCTCTTTGTAAGGCGAGTGGATTGTCCGGAAATAAATTTATAGTTATAATAGACGAGTGGGATGCTCTGTTTCGTGAGACAAAGGAAAATGATGCCTTACAGAGAGAATATATACAGTTGCTTCGGGGACTGTTTAAGAGCAGTCTGACAGACAGAATGATAGAAGCGGCATATATGACAGGAATTCTCCCGATTAAAAAGTATGGTACGCAGTCAGCAATAACAGATTTCAGAGAATATACAATGACGTCTCCTGAGAAGCTGGCAAATTATACTGGCTTTACAGAAGCAGAGGTAAAGGAACTCTGTGAGACATACCATATGGATTTTGCTGAGATGAAAAAGTGGTATGATGGGTATTCTTTTCATGGTGCGGAGGCAATCTATAATCCATATGCAACCGTGCAGACTGTGAAGAAAGGGAAATATGGAGCGCATTGGACAGAAAAAGAAACTTATGAATCGCTGAAACGATACATTGAGATAGATCTGGACGGTTTAAAGCAGGCAATTGCGACAATGCTCAGCGGTGAGCCTTATTCCGTTGATATCAGGACTTTCCAAAATGATTTGATGAGCATGAAAAGTAAGGATGATGTACTGACATTGCTGATACATTTAGGGTATCTGACTTATGAGAGATCAACGAAGTCTGTCTGTATATCGAATGAAGAAATCAGACAGGAGTTTATCAGAGCGACGAACCAAGGGAACATGAGTGTATAATAGAGATATATTGTAAGTAATATAAAGAATTAGTTTGGAGAGACGAGGAATCCTCGATATAAGTATGAAAGTCAGAGACTGGAGGCTTATGTCGGGGGTTTTGTATTTGGGAGAAAAATGGAAACAGTCATATTTTATTATTGCGTATTAAAAGATAATAAAATGAGAGTGTGGTAATCTAACGCCGGACGGGAACGTTAACGGCGGGTAGCTTTTTATGGATAGTATGCAAGGGAAGAACGGTAATGAAAGAACAGAATTATATACGGTACCGCAAATTAAAAGCTTTCGGAAATAGAATATGTTTTATGCTATGTAGAATATTCCCTGTTAAAAAAAACAGAATCAGTGTATGCACTTTTGAAGGAAAAGGAGGGTTTGGATGCAATCCCAAATATATTGTTGAGGAGTTACATAGAAGAAATACAGACTATGAATTTGTGTGGTTTGTGAATAATATGCAAAAAGAATTTCCGCCATATATCAGAAAGGTGCCGAATACTTTGTGGAGCAGGGCATATTGGCTTTCAACATCTAAGGTGTGGATAGATAATTACCGCAAACCCTATGGGACTTGTAAACGAAAAGGGCAATATTATATAAATACGTGGCATGGAACTATCGGTTTTAAAAGTATGGGACTATGGCGGGGAGAAGCGTTTTCAAAGATGGCTTATCTGGTAAGCAAAAATGATTCTGACATGATTGATAGTGCTGTAATAGATTCAAAGTGGTGTACAGAAGTATGGCCCAGAGGTATGGTTTATGATGGTGAATGCATTCGTACCGGAGCACCAAGATGTGATGTTTTGTTTGGAGATCGCTCTCGATATAGAGAAGCATTCAGAAAAAAGTATGGAATCAGCAAGGATGCCAATATAGTAATGTTTGCCCCAACTTTTCGGGAAGGTGTGACCAATGGAAAAAGGACAGTTTTTTCTGAAGAATGGACACTGGATTTTGAACGATTATTACATAACTTAGAAATACGTTTTGGCGGGAAATGGTATCTTTGTCTGAGAGTTCATCCGCAATTAGCTTCTGATATAAAAGCACATAAAGGGGAATTGCTACAGGATAAAGTGGTGGATGCAAGTCAGGAGGATGACATGTATGAAGTGCTGGCAGCAATGGATGCATTTATAACAGACTATTCAAGTGCAGCGATGGATGCCAGTTATGCTCATATGCCGGTCTTTATCTATGCTGATGATATTGAGAAATACGTTAACGAGCGGGGGAGCATGTTGTGGAATCTGTCAACGGATTCTCAAAAACCAGTTGCCAATAATAAGGAGATGACACCGGGGATAGATGTGGTATTGCCGTATCCGATTGCACAAGATAATGAAGAATTAGAGGCAAATATTTTGAATTTTGATGCCAATAAATATATATCCATGATGAAGCAGTTTGAAAGTGCGGTTGAGTTGATTTTTAATGGAAGGGCAAGTGCCGGGGTATCCGACAGGGTGGAAGATTATATACGTTATTAGTAAGGAACGGACATAGAGATGAGTTTAAAAGAATATATGGGAGCTGTTGTACTGGCAGGAGGAAAGGGTGAGCGCTTTCAAGGGCAGAAGCAGCTGTGTGAGTTAAATGGGAAACCGCTGTGGCAGCATGTTTATGATAAAATTTGTGCGGTACTTCAAAATGATAATATTATTGTT
>JAAWOG010000039.1 GCA_022799355.1 Lachnospiraceae bacterium
GCCCTATTTTAAGTTCACCTACGGTGAAAGGGCGGATTCTATTTTCCCATCACACATTTTTACGGAGTTTGCAGCAAGTGCAAACTCCTATGCTGAACTGTTACAAAAACCTTTCTCCAATAAGGTCATGGGTTGCTACTTTTCTGCCTTATCTAAAAGTGCAGGGAGCAGTTTTTTTCGTATCTTTTTGAGCATCGTACCACGCACCTTGCGGATGTTCCGGTCGCTTTGCTTCCGTATTTTAGCGATCCTTGTTGAGCTAAACAGCCGGACAACGCAAAGAAAGAGCAACTCCTTGTGATCCTCATTCAATTCCCAGAGTATTTTGGATTGAAAAGATCCTTCTGGATTCTGCACACGACGCTTACGCTGTTTATGAATCCGGGAGAAGAGAAAGAGGAGCAGCATGGCACAATTATTTAAAAATTGAGATACAAAATATTGTGATATAGTCTGGCATGGATGGCGGCAAAATTTCCATGGAGGGAAAAAGGGAGGTTTTGCCGTTTTTCTGATCAAAGGACAAAAATATGACGATACATATATCAATAGAGTGATGCCACGCAAGGGATAATTGGGTGACATGGATAGAGACAGAGATGGTGGGAGCATCGTTAGAGGATATTGATCCGGAGTTATATTCGTTAATTTTTACCGGGGATGCGATAATAACAGAGAAGGAAATCAATCCGTACTCCCCGGAGACGATTAAGGGTTTCTGTATGTACGATATTTTTGAAGCGAACAGAGGAGCCTATATCGGCTTTGACCGGTGTGCCGATGAAGGGTTTGAGTACCATCGTGAATTCAATCCGTGGCTGGGAGAGAATCCTTACACTAATCTGACATGGGACATTCAGCTTGCTAAAATGAAAGAGTCAGAGGCATTGGCGGATGTGTTTAACGAATATCACGAAAAGCTGTTTGAGGAAAAGAAAGCGGATATGGAAAGACTGCAGGAGAAAGCAAAAAATGAATTTAGAAAACCGGAGGATATCAATAGAAGTCATTACAGCAGTAATATGCGCACAATGGAATGCTTTTACTGGGGCGACTTTTTTTCAGTGGTAGATGTAGGAGATACTTTTTATTCTGCAAGTGTAAATGCTGTCACTGCCAATTTTAATACATCATCAGGGAAACAGTACAGGCTAAGTGACTTATTTGCGGAAGAGAATTATAAGGAATATCTGATGAGGATCATTTGGGAGGAGAATGAGGAATGGGGAGGATGGGTGGAGGACTGGAGAGAATTGCTGGAGGGAGAAGAGAGTGAAACTTCCTTTTTGATAACATACAAGGGGCTGATGCTGATCGACAACAGGTACCGGCAGGAAGTCCTGTTGATAGAGTGGGAAAAGATAGAAGACATTTTGAGCAGAGAAGAGGAGTTTGATAATATATTTCCGGATCCTAATAAGCTGGTAGGTAATTGCGAAACAAATGTTAAATTGAATACTCAGTAGTTAAAAATCCCGGCAGGGGAGCATGGCCGGAAGGCGTATGCAGGAAATAGGATTTTAAGGTAGCGCAATAAGACAGGAAGATGTACCTGCCAAAGGAAATGTATGGAATGGACGGCCTCAGGCAATCAGGGGCTCGGATTACCGTTCCCTTCTGCATCCTTTTATATTCCAGAAACCGGTTTTATCAGAACCTGCTCTTGTCAATACACCTTTTGTTTTTAAGCTCCTAATTGTTCTGTTTACTGTACTTTTGCTTTTCCCCACAGCAGATGCTATATCATCAATAGTAGCCTGATCATCTTTCTCTATATAGGAAAGAACGGATTGCTCCGTTTTTGTTAATTTTGGAATCTCGTTTACAGTGTCATTTACAATGCCATTTACAGTGCCATTCGTACCATTTGCAATGCCGTTTCTGCTTTCATCTTGATGAAGAAAATGCGGGTGAATCAGGAGAGTGGTGCAGAATGACAGCCGCTCAGGATCCGTTTCAAAAATGGGCATAGGAGAACCGTTTCGTACCAATGCGTTTAAAATTTTCCGAAACCCTGTATTACGTCCCTCTGTCAGATGCATTTCTTTTAGAAATTCACCAATACGGCGGTTGCGGTACCGTCTGTTAAATACACGGTAAGTCCGCAGTCCTTCTTCCGTGATGGAACGGTCTGCACCGGGATGGCTGACAATCTCAATTCTATCCGGCAAAACACGTACTTCAATCGGCTCACGGACATCATATCCCTTGTGGTATGCGGCGTTGCAAAGACTTTCTTCCACAGCGGCATAAGGGTAGTTGAAAAAGCGGTCAGCTTCCGCTCTTCCGAAAAAGGCTGTAACTCCTTCGCGTTAATGCTGCCGCTTTGCCGCGAACGATTTTGTTGCCGCAAACAGCAGATAGATCAGTATGGTCACAAGGATCATCAGGGTAAAGAGGGCATAAACTTCCGTGGAGATCTTGCCCCTTGCCATACCATAGACTTTGATAGGCAGGGTGGTATCGCCTGCGCCGGTCACGAAATAGCTGATGATCACATCATCGAGAGACAGAGTAATGGACAGCAGGGCGCCGGAAATAATGCCCGGCATCAACATCGGGATCGTCACTCTGCGCAGAGTGCGGAACTGATTTGCACCGAGGTCCATAGCCGCCTCCTCAATGGATTTGTCAAAGCCGGCGATTCTGGCGCGCAACGTGATAATAACAAAAGGAACGCAGAACGTCACATGGGCGATCACCAGCGTCCAGAAACTTAAGGTGATGCGCAGTGTGGTAAAGGTAGCAAGGGATGCAATACCGATGACCAGTTCGGGAATGACGATCGGCACATAGAGCATATTGTCCAGTGTTTTTTTCAGCTTAAAGTCATAACGGTGCATACCGATGGCGGCGAGAGTGCCCAGCACAACGGAGATAACAGTGCTGACAAGGGCCAGTTCCAGCGTCAGAAGCAGGCTGCTCATCAGGGACCTGTTCTGAAACATGGCGCCATACCAGCGCAGGGTAAACCCTTTGAAGACAAGGTTATTGTCGTTTGTATTGAAGGAGTAGCCGACTACCATAAAGATCGGCAGATATAAAAATAAGTAGACCAGTCCGGCGTAGAGATAGGAAAGGGGACTGAGTTGTTTTTTTTCTTTTCGTTTCATGTTGGTTCCTCATGATAAAAGTAATTTATGCTAGATCTTCCAGATTGCCCACTTTGGTATAGAGCTTTAATACAAGCAGGGTAAAGAGGATCAGGATCACCGAGAAGGCAGCGCCGGAGGGCCAGTTTCTGGCAGCCATAAACTGATCTTTGATCAGGTTTCCGAGCAGTGTGGAGTTGCCGCCGCCCATCACGTCCGCTATGTAGAAGGCGTCCAGGCTGGGAATAAAAACCTGAATCGTGCCGGCAAAAATACCCGGAAGGGTGAGCGGCAGGATTACCCGGAAAAAAGTACTGATCCGGGAAGCGCCAAGGTCATGAGCGGCTTCGATCAGGGAATAATCCAGCTTGGAGATGGAGTTATTTAAAGGCAGCACCATAAAGGGAAAGAGGGCATATACCATACCGAACAGGGTGGCGCCGTCCGTATACATCATCATGATCGGCTCGGAGATAATGCCCAGCTTCAGCAAAAAGGTATTGATAATACCGGAATCCCGCAGGATATTGCTCCAGCCGTTTAAACGAATGAGCTGATTGATCCAGAAAGGCAGCATGATAAGAAGGACGCAGAACCCCTGGTACTTTTTGCTGATTCGGGATAAAATAAAGGAGAACGGATAGGAGATGAGCAGGCAGATCAGGCTGGTCCAAAATGCCAGCACGATGGAGCGCCAGATCACCTTCCCATAAGTGGGATTCCAGAGCGCGGTATAATTTTCCAGTGTGAATATTGCCCGTACGCCGCCGTAAGTTCCCTTTTCGAGAAAACTGATCACGATGACATAGATAAGCGGCAGTGCCAGAAAGAGCACCATCCACAGAAAGAGAGGTCCCACCAGGGAAAAAATCTCTTTTTTGTGCTGATTGCCGTGTGAAGTTTTTTCGGTATGTTTTCTATGTGCCATTTCTGTTTGTATGTCCTGTTCCGTAGTGTTTATCTGTGTTTTTATCAGGTGTCGCCGTGATGCCCCTGCCGGACGGCAAGATCCGGGCGGTTTAAGAGTGCGTCCTCGATCAGATCGTAGAGCGTATCTTCGGCGGTATGCATGATCACCGCTTTGTCCATATCCCAGTATACCGTTACGGCGGAGCCGATTTCGGGTAAACTGCTGTGGGGATGCTGGTTCAGTTTAAGCTTCTGGCCGTTTGGAAGCGCTACTACGGTTTTTACGATAGAACCCACATAAATATGTTCTTTAACAATACCCCGAAGCCGGAAGTTCTCTACGGGCTCCATGGAGTACATGGTATTTTCGGGACGGATGGAGATATAGATCATCTCATCCTGCACAAAACCGCTGCCCTTTGCGTGGACAACGCCGTTTTCCGCGGTCAGTTCGATCAGGTCTTTGTCAAATCCGGTGACGGAAGCTTCTATAATATTGGATTCCCCGATAAAGCTGGCTACAAATTTTGTTTTCGGGCGTTCGTAGATTTCCCGTGCCGTGCCGATCTGTTCTATGGAGCCGTTATTCATGACAGCGATCCGGTCGCTCATGGTCAGCGCCTCCTCCTGATCATGGGTGACATAGACAAAGGTGATGCCCAGCTTCTGCTGCAGATGTTTCAATTCCATCTGCATCTGTTTGCGGAGTTTTAAGTCCAGTGCCCCCAGGGGTTCATCGAGAAGCAGTACTTTCGGGTTGTTGACAAGAGCCCTTGCGATAGCGACTCTCTGCCGCTGTCCGCCGGACATCTGATGGGGTTTGCGTCTGCCGAAATTTTTAAGCTGCACCAGTTCCAGCATCTTTTCCACCCGCTGTTTGATCTCGGGTTTCGGCACTTTCTTTTCCACAAGCCCGAAAGCTACATTGTCAAAGACATTCATATGCGGAAAGAGCGCATAACTCTGAAAAACCGTGTTGACATTCCGTTTATAAGGGGGAAGGGCTGTCACGTCTGCCTGTTCAAGGTAAACGCATCCCTGAGACGGGGATTCAAAACCGGCGATAATGCGGAGCGTTGTTGTTTTACCGCAGCCGGAAGGCCCGAGCAAAGTCAGAAATTCGCCTTCGTAAACGTCCAGGTCGATATTTTTCAAGACTTCGCTTTTCCCAAAATCCTTTGTCACACCGGACAGTCTTACGATAGGGGTTCTGTCAGTTTTTATCATTCCTTTTATGGATACCTCCAAATAGTTCCAGTTTATTGAGCGGTCCGATCCGCCTTAAAGTACCTGCTTTCCTCTTTCTCCTGTCCGGATGCGCATGACGTCATCGATATCGGAGATAAACACTTTACCGTCACCCACGTTGCCGGTAGAAAGTTTATCGACGATTTCGGAAAGGATATCTTCAAGATCCTCATCCCATACTACGGTCATGACATAGAGTTTTGGCAGAAGGTTTACCTCGAGTCCGAGCTTTTCAAATTCAGGGTTGTCGAATCCTTCCTGATGGCCGCAGCCCATGGCGGAAAGTACGGTCATGCCGCTGTACTCGTTTTTGGTCAGAATTTTCTTTAAATCTTCCAGTTTTTCGGGACGTATGATAACTTCTATTTTTTTCATAAACAATCTCCAGTTTTTTCCATCAATAGTATCGCTGCCGGAGGAATCCCGGCGGTTTTGCAGTAATTTCAATAGTAATAGAAAATGGGAGAAAATGCAATAGATTGTCGATAGAAATTTATGCATAAAAAAGCAGCGCTGAGAGCGCTGCCCGGAACAGATAAATTCAGATACTTTCGTTGAAAAGAGTAGATACCGACTCCGAAAGGTTTTTCACCTTGTCTGCCATGGCATTGTAGGTGGTATCCGTGGAGGTTTTTGAGGAATCGGAGGATTTGCCGTTGATGGCATCCTGCACCAGCTCCACTTTTTTATTCACATTTTTTTCGTTTTTGACTGCCTTTTTGGTATCGGAATCAGGTACTTCGCTGTAGTAGGCCTTTAACAGCTTTCCATAACTGCCGTTTTTAATGGCAGTGTAGTCGATCAGCGTATTGTCGCCGCCTCCGCCCAGCATGGTCTTTGTCAGATTATTCATATCCGTACCGCCGTTACTGCCGAGTTTCTGCATGCTTCTTGTGATAACGCTGGTATGATCCGGTTTCATTTGAACGGTTAGTGACATAATGCAGCTCCTTCTATCAATTTTATGATTATGCGCCGTTTCGCTCTTTGTAAACGGACACACTGATAAATATCCACATCCCTGTGATAAGTTTTTCGGCCGGATGCGGGAAAAACTTAAGAGGAAAATGATATTAGATTGTAAAAATCAATAAAATGTTTTTGGTGTCTGTAATATGGCCGGTAAGGTATTTGACGGAATAAAAAAAAGAAAATTTGAAACATGAATAAAAAGGAAATAGGAAGAATTTGCAGAATATATATTGTGAAGGTATATGATGGACTGTTTTGTGCGGTGTCCTCGGATTTTCCGGGGCGCTGTGAGCCATATGGGAGAAAAAACAATGCAGATACGGGAGAATCTGGAGAAGAGGGAAGCGGAGATCTTAAGCCCTTATGCCTGTCACAGTGTGGATTCAAAGGGCAGGGACAGGGCGGAGGAGGAGTGCGATATCCGACCTGTTTTTCAGCGGGACCGGGACCGGATCTTACATAGTAAATCATTCCGCAGGCTGAAAGATAAGACGCAGGTGTTTCTGACGCCGGAGGGGGACCACTACAGGACCAGGCTGACGCATACGCTGGAGGTCTCTCAGAATGCAAGGACCATAGCCAAGGCGCTCAGGCTCAATGAGGAACTGGTGGAAGCCATTGCGCTGGGGCATGATCTGGGGCATACGCCTTTTGGACATGCCGGGGAGAGGGCATTAAATAACGTGTGTTCTCTTGGGTTTGCCCACAATGTACAGAGTGTGCGGACGGTGGAACGTTTGGAGAAGGACGGACAGGGGCTGAACCTGACCGTGGAGGTGCGGGACGGAATCTTAAACCATCAGACCAGAGGAAATCCGTCCACGCTGGAAGGGCAGGTAGTGCGGTTTTCCGATAAGATCGCTTATATCCACCATGATATGGATGATGCCATACGGGGCGGTATTCTGACGGAGAGAGATGTGCCCCGGGAGATAGGGGATGTGATCGGCTATAACAGTACGGAATGGATCGATCATTTTATCCATGATATTGTCTCTAACAGTTATGAGAAAGACCGTATCGTTATGTCGGAGCCTGTGGCGGAGGCAATGAAAAAGCTGCGGGCGTTTATGTTTGAGCATGTCTATACAAACCCGAAAGCAAAGAGCGAAGAGGGGAAGGCGATCATGTTGGTGGAAACGCTGTATGGATATTTCTGCGGGCACAGGGATAAACTGCCCCGGGAGATGCTGATGCTGACAGAGAGGGGAGAGCCCTTTGAGCGGGTAGTCTGCGACCACATCAGCGCCATGACGGACCGCTATGCGATCGCAAAATTTGAGGAGATTTATGTGCCCGTATCCTGGCACGGATGAAAAGGAGGGCGCTTACGGAACGGATATAGATACTGGAAAACAGTAAGTGCCCGAGCTGTGCCCAGAGGATTTACAGACGCGTCTGGGCTGTAAATTCTCTGCGGATAAAGGGGCCGGGAGGGCGCTTACGGAACTGGAATAGAGGACCAATTATGTTTTTTCCGCAGGAAGTGATAGAGGAAGTCAGAGCAAGAAATGATATCGTGGATGTGATCTCGGGCTATGTGCGGCTGCAGAAAAAGGGCGCCAGCCATTTCGGACTGTGCCCTTTTCATAATGAAAAGTCGCCGTCTTTTTCGGTGTCCCAGTCAAAGCAGATGTATTATTGTTTCGGCTGCGGCGTAGGCGGCAACGTGATCACTTTTTTGCAGCAGTATGAGAATGCCGGTTTTCAGGAAGCCGTGAAGATGCTGGCTGACAGAGCGGGGATCAAACTGCCGGAGGCGGAGTATTCTGAGGCGGCAAAGGCCAGGGAAAACCACAGGGCAAGACTCCTTGCGGTGAATAAGGAGGCGGCAAGGTATTTTTATTACCAGCTCCGTGCACCCCAGGGAAAGCCGGGATTTACTTATTTGAAGAACAGGCAGCTCGAGGATGAGACGCTGCATAAATTCGGGCTTGGTTTTGCCAATAAGACAAGTGATGATCTCTCGCGCTATTTAAGGGAGAAGGGGTTTTCCGATGAACTGATCCAGGAGGCGGGGCTGGCGACATTTGACGAGCGCTGGGGGCTCCACGACAAATTCTGGAACAGGGTGATCTTCCCGATTCAGGATATCAATCACCGCGTCATCGGCTTCGGCGGGCGCGTGATGGGGGACGGGACGCCGAAATATTTGAACTCGCCGGAGACGCCGGTGTTTGACAAGAGCAGAAATCTGTACGGGCTGAACTTTGCCAGAAGTTCCAGAAAGAATCAGTTTATCCTCTGCGAAGGCTACATGGATGTGATCACGATGCATCAGGCGGGCTTTACCCAGGCGGTGGCATCTTTGGGTACGGCGTTTACGTCGGGACAGGCTTTGCTGCTCAAACGCTATGCGGACGAGGTGCTGCTCGCCTATGATTCGGACGGAGCCGGTGTGAAGGCGGCGCTCAGAGCCATAGGGATTCTGCGGGAGTCCGGGATCACGGGAAGGGTGATCAGCTTCGCGCCTCATAAAGATCCGGATGAGTTTATCAAGGCGGAGGGAGCGGATGCCTTTGAGAAGCGCCTTGCGGAGGCGGAGAACAGCTTTTTCTTTGAGATTCGTATTTTGTCCCGGGAGTTTGATTTAAATGATCCGGCGGAGAAGACGAAGTTTCACAGGGGCATCGCGGAAAAACTTTGTATTTTTTCGGAGGAAGCGGAGCGCGCCAATTATATGGAAGCGATCGCGGAAAAATATCATATCGGGCATGAAAACCTGCGGAAGCTGGTGAATTCGGCGGCACTGAGAGGCGGCGGTGCAAAACCCCTTGAGAGACCGAAATCGGGGCTGCAGCAGAAAAAAACGCCGGAGGATCGTGTACGGAAGCCGCAGAGGCTTCTTCTGGCCTGGCTGGCGGATATGCCGGAGATTTATCCGAAGGTTAAAAGGTATATTACGGTGGAAGATTTTACGGAGGAGCTCTATAAGGAGGTGGCAGGAAGGCTGTTTGAGGAACTGGAAAAGGGAAGAGCCGATCCGGCGGGAATCATCGCTTTATTCCCGGAGGAAGAGCGGCAGAGAGAGGTGGCGCAGATTTTTCATGCGAGCGTCGGAAAGCTGGAGGGAAAAAGCGAAGCGGAGCAGGCGCTGCACGAGATCGTATGTCATGTAAAGCGCAACAGCTATGAATATTATTCTCAGAGGCTGGGAACGGATATTTCGGCGTTAAATCAGGTGATTGCGGGAAAAAAAGCGCTGGAAGAACTTAGCAAAATGCATATTTCTCTTGACTAGAGAGTATACTATCTGATTATATTCACGGGCTATGAAATTTTCCGTATGCATAAAGCGGCAGTGCTCGCGAGCCGGCTTTATTGAGAAAATCTTATTGCTCATCAGTATAAGTTTACGTTACCCGCATTAATAAGGAAGGATGGAAGTCATAATGGATGAAAACACAAAAGTAAAATTTGACGAGAAGATAAAAGAACTTTTGAATCTTGCCAAAAAGAAAAAGAATGTACTGGATTATTCCGAGGTCAACGATTTTTTCCGGGATCTGCCGATCGAGGAGGAGCAGTTTGACAAAGTGCTGGAGATTCTGGAGACAAACGGTGTCGTGTGTAATATGGAAATTCCGGTGGAGGGTGACCTGGACGATGATGACGTCAATCTGACGGAAGAGGATGAGGTGGATATGGAGAATATCGACCTCTCTGTGCCCGACGGCGTCAGCATCGAAGATCCGGTCAGAATGTATCTGAAAGAGATAGGAAAGGTGCCCCTTCTGTCGGCGGAAGAGGAGATAGAGTATGCCCAGAAGATCGAGGACGGCGTGGCAGCGGCGGAGAAAATAAAAGAGATCGAGGGAATGCTGGAAGGTGCCGGTGAGGAAGAAAAAGAGGCGCTGGAGAAGGAGAAAAAAGAGCTCGGCTATGTAGTGGCGGACGGTGAGGCGGCGAAACAGAAGCTGGCGGAGGCGAACCTTCGTCTGGTTGTGTCCATTGCAAAGCGCTATGTGGGGAGAGGCATGCTGTTTCTGGATCTGATACAGGAAGGAAACCTGGGACTGATCAAGGCTGTGGAGAAGTTCAATTATAGAAAAGGATTTAAATTTTCTACTTATGCGACCTGGTGGATTCGCCAGGCGATTACAAGGGCGATCGCGGATCAGGCAAGGACGATTCGTATTCCGGTGCATATGGTGGAGACGATCAACAAGCTGATCCGTGTCAACAGACAGCTTCTGCAGGATCTGGGAAGGGAACCTCTGCCGGAGGAGATCGCGGAGAAGATGGATATTCCGGTGGAGAGAGTGCGGGAAATTTCCAAAATTTCACAGGAGCCGGTATCTTTGGAGACACCCATCGGTGAGGAGGAGGACAGCCACCTTGGGGACTTTATTCAGGACGACAACGTGCCGGTGCCCGCGGAGGCGGCAGCATTTACACTGCTGAAGGAACAGCTTGTGGAAGTGCTGAGTACACTGACAGAGAGGGAGCAGAAGGTGCTTCGCCTGCGGTTCGGCTTAGACGACGGCAGGGCGAGGACACTGGAGGAAGTGGGCAAGGAGTTCAATGTCACAAGGGAACGTATCCGTCAGATTGAGGCGAAAGCGTTGAGAAAACTCCGCCATCCCAGCCGAAGCCGGAAACTGAAAGATTATTTGAATTAATAACAAGTGTTATGAAATGGTGAGTATGCAAAAATTTGGTTTATCAGACAGGATGGCGGCAGTGGCAGGGCTTGTCCCTCACGGTGTGAGAGCCTGCGATGTAGGATGTGATCATGGATTTGTGTCGATCTATCTGGTGCGGGAGCAGATCTGCCCGAGCGTAATTGCCATGGATATCAACAGGGGACCGTTGCTGCGGGCGAAGGAGCATATTGAGAGTGCCCGCCTTTCCGCATACATAGAAACCCGTCTCTCTGACGGGATAGAGAAGCTTTTGCCGGGGGAGGCGGAGTGTATGATAGCCGCAGGCATGGGTGGGAGGCTTATCGTGAAGATTCTGGAGGACCATCCGGAGACACTTAGCAGCCTGCGTTATCTCGTACTGCAGCCTCAGTCGGAACTCAGATTTGTGCGGGAATATCTGCGCAGGAAGGGGTTTGTGATCCAGAAAGAGGATATGGTGCTGGAGGATGGAAAGTTTTATCCGATGATGCTGGTGGAAGTGTTATGCCCCGGGGAAGTGAGAAGGGACGCCGGCAGCGAAGAAGAGATAAATAACTACCGTTATCATCTCGAGGATGCGTTCGGTCCCTGCCTGATCAAAGAGAAACATCCGGTCCTCCTGGAATATCTTACCTTTTGGGAGGCACAACAGGAAAAAATATGGAAGGAAGTGCAGGCCTATCCCGGGAGGCGGGCGCAGGTGGAGGAGGAACTTGGCCGGATTCGCGATGTGCGCCGCCTGATGCAGAGCTGAAAAATGGCGCATGTTTCGGATGCGTGCAGCCGGATGCGGAACCGGAAAAACAGCAGGAGGCGTAGAGATGCACGGGAGAAAATTGAAGCTGCGCATTATCAGATTCAAATTTGCTCCCCTGATGTGTGCATCACGAAGCCGGATGCGGAACTGGAAAAACAGCAGGAGGCGTAGAGATGCACGGGAGAAAATTGAAGCTGAGCATTATCAGATTCAAATTTGCTCCCCTGGTATGTGCATCACGAAGCCGGATGCGGAACCGGAAAAACAGCAGGAGGCGTAGAGATGCATGGGAGAAAATTGAAGCTGTGCATTATCAGATTCAAATTTGCTCCCCTGATATGTGCATCACGAAGCCGGATGCGGAACTGAAAAAACAGCAGGAGGCGTAGAGATGCACGGGAGAAAATTGAAGCTGCGCATTATCAGATTCAAATTTGCTCCCCTGATGTGTGCATCATGAAGCCGGATGCGGAACTGGAATAAAAACAGGAGAATTAAGCATGAAATGTTATGAAATCATGAAGTGTCTGGAGGAGCTTTCTCCGAAGTCCTTTGCGGAGAGCTGGGATAACGTGGGGCTGCTCTGCGGCAGGGAGGAAAAAGAGGTTTCTTCCATATATATTGCGCTGGATGCCACAAAGGAAGTGATCGAGGAGGCGAAGGCCGTGGGGGCGGATATGCTGCTGACGCATCATCCGATGATATTTAAGCCGCTGAAAAGGGTTTCGGGGGAGCACTTTATCGGGGATAAGATACTGACACTGGCGGAGAGCGGCATGTGTTATTATGCGATGCATACCAATTTTGACGTGATGGGTATGGCGGATGCGGTGGCAGGGCAGCTTGGGCTGGAGGATCGAAAGGTATTGACGGTTACGTTTGAGGACGGGAGCATCCGGGAAGGGATCGGAAGGGCTGGCGCCCTGCCTGCTCCGATGACGCTGGCGGAGTGCGCGGAGTTTGTCAAGAGCCGCTGCCGGATCGAACAGGTGAAGGTGTTTGGGATGCCGGCGGAAACGGTCGTGATGGCGGCAGTCTGTCCCGGTTCCGGCAAGAGCTGCATCGAGGATGCCATCAGGCTGGGGGCGGATGTTTTGATAACGGGTGATATTGATCATCATGAGGGGATTGATTCGGTGGAGCAGGGGCTTGCGGTCATCGATGCGGGGCACTATGGGCTTGAGAAGATCTTTGTGCCCTATATGGAGGAGTATTGCAGCAGAAAACTGGCAGGCGTAAAGGTGTATGCCGCGCCGGAGAAAGAGCCGTTTTGGATGGCATAATCATAAACGAAAGGGGTTGGCAGTATGAAGGTAACGGTAAACGGAGTGGTAACGGAATATCATGAGGACGCGACTTTTGAGGAGGTGGCATCGGACCATCAGCAGGAGTACAAAAATGAGATTGCTCTTGTGATTGCAAACGGAAAGATCCATGAGCTCCACAAAAAGGTAAAAGAGGATTGTGCGGTGTCCTTTTTGACGCTGCGGGATTCGATCGGGCACAGGGCATATGTGCGGACGGTTAAGATGATGTTTTTAAAGGCGATCACGGAGATTGTGGGCAGGGATGAGCTGGAGAGAGTGAAGATAGAGTTTGCGGTGGGCAACGGCTATTATTGCACGGTGAAGGGAAATGTTCAAGTCACGGAGGAGCTGGCAGGTAAGATCCGGGAGCGGATGCTGGAGATGGCACGGAAGGATCTGCTGATCACAAAGAAATATTATCCGATGGCAAAGTGCATGAAGCTGATCCGTAAGTACGGCATGAAGGATAAGGAAAAGCTGTTCCGTTACCGGAGAAGTTCCGGTGTGAACCTGTACTGTCTGGATGGTTTTTATGACTATTATTACGGGTATATGCTGCCCAGCACGGGATATGTGAAGCATTTTCAGGTAATTGCCTATGACGAGGGCTTTATGCTGGTGATGCCGGATGAGAAAGAGCCCTTTGCGCTGAAGCCTTTCCGTGCCCAGGAGAAGCTGTTCGGGACTTTGAAGGAATCTTCGGACTGGAGCACCCATGCGGGGATCGAGAACGTGGGTGAGCTGAACGATGTGATCTGCAGCAACAGGATGCAGGAGATGATATTGCTGCAGGAGGCGGAGCAGGAGCGGCGCATCGGGGAGATCGCCAGGGAGGTGGTGCGTCACAGCCATGTGAAATTTGTCATGATAGCGGGGCCTTCCTCCTCGGGAAAGACTTCGTTTGCAAACCGGATTTCGATACAGCTCAGAGCGCTTGGCAAGGTGCCTCATCTGATCAGTCTGGACGATTATTTTGTGAACAGGGAGGATACGCCCAGGGATGAGAAGGGGGACTTCAATTTTGAGTGTCTCGGAGCCATCGATGTGGAGATGTTCAACCGGGATATGTTAAAGCTGCTCGGCGGCGAGGAGGTGGAGCTTCCTTCTTTCAATTTTAAGATCGGGCGCCGGGAATACGACGGGCATATGATGAAGCTGGAAGAGGAGGATATTTTGGTTATCGAGGGTATTCATGGACTGAATCCGAAGATGTCCTATTCTCTGCCGGAGGACAGTAAATTTAAAATATATATCAGCGCATTGACAAGTCTGAATATCGATGATCACAACAGGATTCCCACCACGGACGGCAGGCTCCTTCGACGGATCGTGCGGGATGCCAGGACGAGAAATTCCTCCGCCAAACGGACGATCCAGATGTGGCCTTCCGTGAGAAGGGGAGAGGAAGAGAATATTTTCCCGTTCCAGGAAGAGGCGGATGTGATGTTTAATTCGGTGCTGGTGTATGAGCTGGCGGTGCTGAAGCAGTATGCGGAGCCTCTGCTGTTCGGTATCCGGGAGGGCGAGCCGGAATTTTATGAGGCAAAGCGTTTATTGCGGTTTCTTAATTATTTTCTCGGTGTGGACAGCGCTTCGATTCCGAATAACTCAATTTGCAGGGAGTTTGTGGGAGGAAGCTGTTTCAAAGTGTGAGAATACGGGCAGCGAAGGATTCGGCTTGCGGACGGAGAACGGGCCGTAAAGCGGAGTAAGGAGGAGATACGATATGGTGGAGCAGGTTTCTGCTGTGGCAATGGCAGGTATGGTTTTTTCGGCGGTGATAGCAATCGGGCTGCCGTTGGTTTTGATGATTCTGGTGAAGGTGAAACTGCGCACAAGGATTGCCGATGCGGGTATCGGTGCTGTTGTATTTGTTTTGTTTGTACTGATCCTGGAGCAGATTCTCCACGGAATCGTGCTTGGGATGTCTGGGAGCGTGCTGACGGAGAATATCTGGCTTTACGCGCTGTACGGCGGGCTTGCCGCAGGGCTGTTTGAGGAGACCGGGCGGTTTGTGGCTATGAAGTTCTGGATGAAAAAGAGCCTGTCCGGAAAAAGTTCCATTATGTACGGCGTGGGACACGGTGGGATAGAGGCCGTTTTGATCGTGGGATTTACCTGCATCTCCAATCTGATTACGGCGATGATGATCAACGCGGGGCAGATCGAAAGCGCCTTTTCCACCATAGAGGACGGACCGGGAAGGGAAGCGGCAATCCAGGGGCTGTCGGTACTGTGGACAACGCCGGGGTATCTGTTTTTTATGGCCGGCATAGAGCGGATCTCTGCGATTGCGCTGCATATCTGTCTCTCCTATCTGGTTTACAGGGCTGTGAAGTATAACATGCGGGGGTATTGGTTTGCCGCGGTGGGCATTCATTTTCTGGTGGATGCGGTGACGGTGCTGTTGTCCAATTTTGTACCGCTTCCGGTTTTGGAGATTGTTCTGATCGTTCTGATAGGCGTTCTGGCTGTGGCGGTGAGAAGGATGTATCTTACGGAAGGGAAGGCAGAGCACGCCCCTGAGATTTTATAATGCCGGATAATTTTCTCTTGCAAAAACGGCATAACACTTTTATAATTTTATTGTTATGACAGTGTTTTATAAGCAGGACAAATGGCTGCGCCCATTCTCCGCTATGGGGGACGGGTGAGGAAAGTCCGGGCTTCACAGGGCAGGATGCCGGATAACGTCCGGTGGAGGC
The DNA here is from genome assembly GCA_022799355.1 of Lachnospiraceae bacterium. GTDB lineage: Bacteria > Bacillota > Clostridia > Lachnospirales > Lachnospiraceae > 1XD8-76. Next base: position 15,616 of record JAAWOG010000039.1, read on the forward strand.
GACTCCAAGGCCAGTGCAACAGAAATATACCGCCAGTTCATTTTGGGCTGGTAAGGGTGGAAAGGCAGTGTAAGAGACTACCGTCCGTCTGGTAACAGGCGGAGCCATGTAAACCCCATCCGAAGCAAGACCAAACAGAGAACCATAAGCCGGCCCGGTTTGTTCTCAGGTAGGTCGCTGGAGGCTGCCGGCGACGGCAGTCCAAGATAGATGGCCATTGCCCTGCTTATGCAGGGAACAGAACCCGGCTTATCGTCCTGCTTATAAATAAAAAAATTATGATAAGAATCCCGGGAGCGGGGTTCTTTTCTTTTAGGTGCCTTATGTTGGCTTGGGAGAGTAAGAGAGATGGCGGATAGGAAAAAGAGGCGGATTATAACGGCCGTATTGCTGATCATATGTTGTATTTTGGCGAGAGAGGCGATGGGGGAAGTGGGAGAAGAAGGAGAGGCACAGGAGGAAGGACAGCGGAAGGAACTCCCGGCAGAGGAGATCTGTGGCTTTGGAGAATATCCCGGGGAGGAGCATGGCTTTGGGGACGGAAGTGAATATTCGGAGGAGACAGGAGAAAGCGGCGGGGACAAAGAGGCCGGGGAGGCGGACTGGTTTACGTTAGAAGAGGAACTGCGCCCCTGTATATTGGAGATTATTTGCGGCGGGTATGCGGGAAGCGGCGTGGTATGGGAGATCACGGAAGATAAAGTGGTGGTGGCAAGCAGCGGGCATCTTCTGAAAAATGCGGAAGTATGCGATGTGATATGTTATGCGGGAGTTTATTATGAGGCGGAGGTGGAGAGGGTTTTGGAGGACTGTGATGTCGGTTTTGCGGTCTTTCCGGCAGAGCAGCTTTCGGCGGATGGGATAGAACTGAGGGCGGTCGTTCCCAGCCGACGTGAGAAGGAAGAACTGATACAGGGAGAGGAACTTGCCGTCTATGGTTCCATGGATGACACGGCAGGTAATTTTGTGAAAGGGTATCTGGTGGAAGCGGAGCGGGAGATGCAGCTTGAAGGGTATGAAAATCCCCAGGCGATTTTGCTGGGCGGCATTTTAGGCGGAGATATGCGGATCGGCGGCAGCGGAAAGAATGGCAGTACGGAAGCGGAGAATGCGGGCGGCGGAATGAATGGCAGTACGGAAGCGGAGAATGCGGGCGGCGGAAAGAATGGCAGTACGGAAGCGGAGAATGCGGGCGGCGGAATGAATGGCAGTACGGAAGCGGAGAATGCGGGCGGCGGAATGAATGGCAGTACGGAAGCGGAGAATGCGGGCGGCGGAATGAATGGCGGTACGGAAGCGGAGAATGCGGGCGGCAGAGAAGATGACGGTACGAAGTCGGAGAATGCGGGCGGCAGAGAAGATAACGGTACGGAACCGGAAAGTGAGGGCAATACCGATGGTGTGGGCGGTGTCGTAGCGGATGCCGAAACGCAGGAATATAACAGAGGCGCGGTGGACGCCGGTATGTCAGGCAGCGGTGTTTTTGACGGACAGGGGCACCTGATCGGCATTCTGGCAGGGGGAGACGGCAGATGGGGATTTGCGGCGGTGCCGGTCTGGAGGATCTGGCGGTAAATTTCGTGACGGTAAACTTGACAGGCGGGAAGATTTGGTGGAGAATAGGGAAGAATGATTGATATGGAACAGTGAGACAGGCATGCAATGAGATGGACGCCTGTTGGAAAGGGATGGTTAAAGATGACAAAGATTGATATTATTTCAGGATTTTTGGGTGCGGGAAAGACAACACTGATCAAAAAGCTGTTAAAAGAAGCGCTTGCAGGGACAAAAGTGGTTCTGATTGAAAATGAATTCGGACAGATCGGCATTGACGGAGGATTCTTAAAGGAGTCCGGAATAGAGATCAAAGAGATGAACTCCGGCTGCATCTGCTGTTCTTTGGTCGGTGATTTCGGGACATCGCTTCTTGAGGTGCTTGACACTTATCAGCCGGAGCGCATTCTGATCGAGCCCTCCGGAGTGGGGAAGCTTTCGGATGTGATGAAGGCGGTGGAGAATGTGAAGGCGGACGGCGAGGCGCATTTAAACAGCGCAGTCGTTGTGGTGGATGCTTCCAAGTGTAAAATGTATATGAAGAACTTCGGTGAGTTTTTTATCAACCAGATAGAGTATGCGGGGACGGTGATCTTAAGCCGTACCGCGGCCATGAAGCAGGAGAAGATTGAGGAGGCCGTTGCACTGATCCGTCAGCACAACGGGAAGGCGACCGTGATCACTACGCCCTGGGAGGAACTTGAGGGCGGAATGATTTTGGAGACGATAGAGGGTGCGTCGGACCTTGAGGCTGAGCTGATGCAGGAAGTGCTGGCGCATCGGGAAGAACATCATCATCACGATGAAGAACACCATCATGATCATGGAGAAGGATGCCATCACGATGAAGAACACCATCATCATCATGGGGAGGAATGCGGACACCACCATGGACAGGAGGAAGGACACCACCACGGGGAGAAATGTTGTGAGCATCACGGCGATGAGTGCGGACATCACCATGGACATGAGGAAGAGCACCACCACGGACATGAAGCGGAGCATCACCATCACCACGATCATGGTGAAGAATGCGGCTGCGGCTGTCATGATCATCATAACTATGGCCATCATCATGACCATGGCCATCATCATGCGGATGAAGTGTTCACAAGCTGGGGGATGGAGACGGCAGCGGTCTATGACAGAGACAGGATCGAGGATATTCTGGAGGAACTGGACCGCGAAAAAGAGTATGGGATTGTCCTTCGGGCAAAGGGAATGGTGCCTTCCGCGGACGGAAGCTGGATTCATTTTGACTATGTGCCCGGAGAAGTTCAGGTGCGGATGGGCGCGGCGGATGTGACAGGCAAATTGTGCGTCATCGGTTCCGGGCTGAAAGAGGAGGCGCTGGAAGCACTGTTTTTGGGGAAGTAAAAAGAGATATTAAGTTTTCCCGTGCGGATGCAGGGATATGGATGAGGGATAAAGTATGAAACCTGTATATGTCATTAACGGATTTTTGGAGAGCGGTAAGACGGAATTTATTGTCTATACGCTGGCGCAGCCCTATTTTCAGTTAAAGGGAAAGACGCTTTTGCTGCTCTGTGAAGAGGGAGAGATCGAGTATGAGGAAAAGCTGTTAAAGGAGAGCAATACGATCCTGGAGCTGATCGAGGAGGAGAGCAATTTTACGCCGTCTAAATTGATGGAGCTCGACAAGAAGTATAAACCTGAGCGGATTATCATCGAGTATAACGGCATGTGGAATTTCAAAAATATGAAACTGCCCTGGCACTGGAGCATAGAGCAGCAGATCACCTGTATCGATGCCTCCACGTTTCCGATGTACTATACTAATATGAAATCACTTCTGGCAGAGATGGTGAGAAAATCGGAACTGATCATTTTTAACCGCTGTGACGGTATTTCTGATCTGGCTTCCTATAAAAGAAATATCAAGGCGGTAAACCGGCAGGCGGAAATTATCTTTGAAGATGCAAACGGTGAGATTGATGAGATTTTTGAGGATGATCTTCCCTACAGCCTGAAGGATGATCCGATTGTATTAGATAACACTGGTTATGGTATCTGGTATATTGATTCCATGGACCATTTGGAGCGATATCTGAATAAGCGTATTCAGTTTACGGCGCAGGTGATGAAGCCTGAGAACTTTCCGGCAGATCATTTCGTGCCGGGAAGGATGGCGATGACCTGCTGTGCCGAGGATATGAGTTTTCTGGGGTATGTCTGCAAGTATGCCGATGCGGCGGCACTGAAGATGCGCGACTGGGTTAAGGTGACGGCAGTGGTTAAGAAGGAATATTGGGAAGATTATAAAGGAGAGGGACCGCTGCTTCATGCGGAAAAGGTGGAGAAGGTGAAGGCGCCGAAGGAGGAAGTAATCTCGTTTATGTAGGGAAAAGAGACGGCGGGGAGATTTGAGGGATGGATTCGGATAAGGAGATGCGGCAGTTTCGGAAGAGGCTGACGGAGCTGGCGGAGAAGAGCAGCAGGCAGAATATCTATACGTTCACCGGCTTTCTGGGAATGGCGCAGCAGGATGCGTTTCACCGGATGGAAAGGGAACTTTCTTTTGCGCATCCCATTCTTTTTGGCGGAAGCGATGAGGCGGAGAGGGTGGTGGTGCGCTTTGGGAGCCCTGAGGAGATGGGCTATGAGGTGGAATTTCCGATCGTACTGCTGAAAATAGAACCGCTGCTTCAAAAATATGCGGATACGCTGGGACACAGGGATTTTCTTGGGGCATTGATGAATCTCGGCATAGACAGAGGGACTCTTGGCGATATTTTTATCAGGGATAACTGCGGTTATCTTTTCTGTCTGGAGTCCATCGCCGATTTTATTCAGGAAGAACTCGGTCGGATCAGGCATACGGATGTGAGATGCGGCAGAGCGGCACCGGAGGAGGTACTTGAAAAGAAGGAAAAGACAAGGCTGGAGTTGAACGTCTCCTCGGAGCGGGCGGATGTGGTTATCGCGGCTTTGTACCGTCTTTCACGCACGGAGAGCCTTGCGTTTTTCCGGGGACAGAAAGTATTTGTCAACGGCAGGCTGTGCGAGAATAACAGTTGTTACCTGAAGAAGGATGATGTGGTCAGCGTGCGGGGAAAAGGAAAGTTTTTCTATGGCGGCGTGGAGAGGGAGACCAGAAAGGGCAGGCTCGGTGTGACGGTTTTTGTGTACTGAGCCCGGCATCATATCATACAAAGGAGAGAAAGTTTTATGTATCCATATACAATGTCACAGTGGCTGTTTCTGTTTTATGTGTACTGTTTTTTGGGCTGGTGTGTGGAATCTTCTTATGTCAGTCTGAAAGAGAAGCCGCCGCACTGGATCAACAGGGGATTTTTGAGGGGACCGTTTCTGCCGCTGTACGGCAGCGGCGCCATCATGATGCTGGTGGTCTCGGCTCCGTTTCAGCATCATCTGGTGCTGACTTATGCGGCAGGCTGTGTCGGCGCTACTGTGCTGGAATACATAACAGGTGTTACGATGGAGGCGCTGTTTAAGGTGCGGTACTGGGACTACTCCGATGTGCCGTTTAATTTTCAGGGGCATATCTGTCTCGGGACAACGCTCTCCTGGGGGCTGTTGACGATCCTGATGACTCGCGTGATCCATATGCCGGTGGAAAACCTGCTTTACAGCATACCTGCGGGAGTGCTGCCGGTTCTTGTGGTTGTTCTGACGGCCGTTATTGCCGCCGATTTTGCCCTTTCGTTCCGGGCAGCGCTGGATATCAGGGATATTTTGCTGGCAATGGAGAAGGCGAAGGAAGAGATGGCGCATATGCAGAAGCGCCTGGATGTGATCGCGGCGGTAAGAGGAGAGGAGATCGGGCAGTACCGGAGCGCTGCGGAGATGCGGCTGGAGGAGCTTGTGGAGAGTATCGAAGAAAAGCTTCGCTCCGTGCGGGAGCATATGCAGGTCCATCCCGGAGAATATCTGGAAAGTGTTAAAAATGAGGCGCTGGAGATACGGGAGAGGTTTGCGAATATCCGTTATCATGCTTCCGAACTAAAAACCATTCGGGATCGCTGGAAGCGCGGCATGATCCTCGGCAACCCCGGGATGCGGGGAAGTATAAAGGTACGGCGCAGCCTGGAGGAATTGAAGGAAGCCGTGAGGGACAGATTGAATTTCAGATGACCGGATAGAAGATAGCCAGATAGAGGATAATCAGAATAGAAGATAATCAGAATAGAAGATAGCCGGAATAGAAGATAGTCGGAATAAAAGATAACCGGAATAAAAGACAGACAGGCAATTTTGCCATGGCGGCATTGTTGCCTGTCTGTCTTCTTTTATGGGGACTGTCGGGTTTCTTTCGCTGCCTCTGTCCCGAAGTTTATTTCTTTTTTGCTCTTTCATCCCAGTATTCACAGGTGATGCCGGCTGTTTCGGAGGTAAAGGGCGTGCCGTCTTTCTTTTTATAGTGGTCCGTTGCCTTGAATACGTATCGGCATCCCAGATATAGCAGCGGGATATTGGCAAATACGATCAGGATATTTCCCAGATCGGAGATCGCCCACATATTACCGAGATCCAGCCCTGCGATGGAACAGAAGATGCCAAAGAGGGTGATAAAAATACCAAGGATGCGGACGCCGTTTGTCAGAGATTTTTTGGTGGTGATCCTGCCGGCGGCAATCTCCGAGAAGCTGAAAAATCCGATCACACAGGTGAAAGCAAACAGGCAGAAACAGATGGTGATCAGGAAGATCACAATATTGTCAAATAAGCCGGTGCCCGGTGTCAGGGCGGAGGCGGAAGTTAAAAATTTTGGCAGTTTATCCAGTTCCATCCATGCCTGCGCCCCTTCTCCTGTCCAGAGATGCGCCATGACCACGACAAAACCGGTCAGTGTACAGATGACGATGGTATCCAGGAAAACCCCGATGGACTGTACAAAGCCCTGCTCGCAGGGATGGTCCGTGTTTGCCGCGCCTGCCGCCATGGTGATGGTACCCTGGCCGGCTTCGTTGCTCATCAGTCCCCGTTTGATACCCTGTGCCAGGACGGTACCGAATACGCCGCCGAAGATTGCCTCAGGCGTAAAGGCGCCGCCGAAGACGGAGGAGAAAAAGTAGGGAACCGTGCCGAGGTTTGTCAGGATCATGAAAAGGACGGTGCCGATATAGATGACGGACATAACAGGGACAGCGATGTCCGTTACTTTTGTCACTTTTTTAATGCCGCCGAAAGCCAGGTATGCCACCAGAAAAATTAAAATAGCGGCTGTTATGTAATATAGCGGCGAGGTGGTGGAGATGCTGTTTCCGGTCAGAATCTCGCCCATCTGCCCTACGGAGCTGACCACGTTAAAGCCCTGGGCGGGAAGACAGCACATGGCATATATGATGAACATGACGGAGAGAAAAATACCGGCGCCCTTTTTATTGCCGAGCAGTTTTTTTCCATAGTAGGGCAGGCCGCCTACAAATTCATCTTCCTTTTTTTCCTTGAACATCTGTGCCATAACAGCCTCGGTATAAGCCGTAGACATACCGAAGAAGGCGGAAAGCCACATCCAGAACAGCGCGCCGGGGCCGCCCACGGAGATGGCGCCGGTAACTCCGAGGATATTGCCCGGGCCGACACGCATGGCGGAACTTAAGAAAAAGGCGCCCAGAGAGGAGATGCCGATCTCGTCGCTCTTCTTTTTTGCCAGAATGCGGATGCCCGTTTTAAAGTGCGTTACCTGAATAAACCCAAGCCTTACCGTAAAGAAAATGCCGGAGCCCACCAGCAGAATGATTGCCAGGGAGAAGTTACCAAGGATCGGAATCCCCGCATACCAGTCTAAATTTGTCGGAAAATCCCAGAAAAAATCGGAAACCGGGATTACAAAAGAAAATACATTGTTTATCATTTCAAAAATATGTTCCATCGTCTGTCCTCCTTACCTGCCTGCAATGAATGTAATGGTGCGTTATAACAAGTATAGAAAATCCAAAAAAGGAAAACAATAGCAGAAAGTGAGGAAAATATTGCAAAAAGTGCTGCGTTGGTAAGGAGATGGAATTTATCCGGAGAAATGGAGGAAATCCTGAAAAAACTATGGTCTTATGGAAAAAAATGTTATATAATTTTTTAAATAGGTTATTTTTTAGCCGATACCATGTGAAGAGGGAGAGGGGAATCATGCCGAACGAACAGAAAAAAACGAAAAACAAAGTATCCGTGTTTCACTCCATGCGGACCAAGATTATGCTGCTTGTGCAGATCGGGGCGCTTTGCTCCTGTATTATGGTGCTGATGATGACAGTGCCGAGAGCGGAGGAAGAACTGGTTACTTTGACACAAAACTCCATGCTCAGTCTTGCGAAGGCTTATGCTGCCGGAATGGAGACGGAGATCATAGAATACCAGCAGCATGGCAGGAAATTAACATATGAAGCCTATGCAAAAATTCTGGAGGGCGCGAAAATGGAAGGTGTGGAGTCCTCCTACGCATATATGGTGTCGCCGGATGGAACTATGCTGTATCATCCTACGGAGAGTAAGGTAGGCAGTCCTGTGGAGAACGATGTTGTAAAAGGAGTTGTGGCAAAGATCCAGTCGGGAGTGATACCGGAGCCGGAGGTGGTCAGCTACGAATTTGACGGGAAAGTCAAGTATGCATCCTACTATGTGCTCCCCACCAATGATGTGATCGTGATTTCTACGGATGAGGAGGAGATCTTAAGCGGTATTTCCGCGATGATGCTCCACTCGGGTGAGGGGATGATTGCGGTAATGATTCTGCTTGCGGTGGTGATTTTTATTGTGACCGGCATTATGATGAATCCGCTGAAAAAGATCACGGTGCTGATCAACGAGATGGAGGAACTGAAATTTGTAAAGCATTCCTGGAATCAGAAGCTTACGAAGGGGAGGGATGAATGCGGTGCCATGGCGAAAGCGGTGGCGGCAATGCGGGAGAGCCTTCGGAATGTGATTCAGGATATCAGCAGTGCCAGTACTCATTTGAATGAGATCGTCAATACATTGCAGGTTACTTCTTCCGAAATAAATGATTCCTGTACGGATAATTCCGCCACAACCCAGGAACTGGCGGCAGGCATGGAGGAGACAACGGCGACAACCCAGACGCTTGTTTCCAGTATCGAAGATATGAAAGAGGAGTCCAATGATATCCGAAGGATGTCCATGGAAGGGGAGGCGCTCTCGGGCGAGATTGAAGAGAGAGCGGCAAAACTGAAAGAATCCGCAACGGCATCCGTAAAACTGGCGCGGGATATGTTTGCCACACTGCAGAAAAATTCGGCGCGGGCTATCGAGGAAGCAAAGACCGTGGATAAGATCAACGAACTGACGGAAGTAATCATGCGGATCTCCTCCCAGACCAGCCTTTTGGCGCTGAATGCGTCCATCGAGGCGGCAAGGGCAGGCGAAGCAGGAAAGGGTTTCGCGGTGGTGGCGACGGAGATCGGCAATCTGGCAAATCAGACTTCCGAGACCGTGGCGGATATCAACAATATCGTGGCGGAAGTCAATGCGGTCGTGCGGGCTATGGGAACAACGCTGCATGATACGACTCAGTTTATGGAAACCCAGGTGGTGCCGGATTATCAGGCGTTTTATGATGTGAGCAACCAGTACAATGACGATTCCGTGGCGGTGAAGGACAGCATGGCATCGATTCAGGAATCCGTTGCCAAGCTGAACGAAACGATTTTAGTGGTCACGGACGGGCTCGAGGGCATCAGCAAGACCATCAATGAATCCGCCATAGGTGTAGGCGATATTGCCGAAAAGACGGCGGCCGTGGTGAACCGTATGGGCGATAGTATGAAGATGGTGACCGGATGCCAGAGCGAGGCGGATAAGCTGAAAGATATTGCCGGACAGTTTTACATAGAAGGGTAATTTCCAGAAGGGTAATTTCCGAAAAAGAAACTTGAAAGCAGGTCCCCCTTTTGTTATACTTGTCTATAGGATTTTGAAGCAAAAATGGGATGAGCAGGAAAAGGGGGTTAAAATGACAGCAAAAGAATGTATTTTGGAGCGCAGGAGCGTCCGCCAGTTTACGGATCAGGCGATCGATCATGGTCTGTTATCCGAAATCGTGGAAACCGCTTCTTTCTATCCGAGTTGGAAGCATACGCAGATTGTGCGTTTTGTGGCAGTGGAAGGGGAGAAGAAGGAAAGATTGGCTAAGGAATGCACCGATATGTGGGCGAACAACGGAAAGATCATGGAATCCGCGCCGGTAGTGATGGCAATCACCATCATTAAAAATCGTTCCGGTTTTGAAAGGGACGGTTCCTATTCCACCAACAAGGGCGACAGATGGCAGATGTATGATGCGGGAATTGCGTCTCAGACTCTTTGCCTGGCAGCTTATGAAAAGGGCATATCATCTGTTATTCTCGGACTTTTTGACGATGTGAAGGCAGCGTCCATTTTGGAACTTCCTGAGGATCGGGAGGTGGCAGCTCTTATTCCGATGGGATATGCGGCGGAGGAGCCGAAAGCGCCGAGAAGAAAACCGGTGGAAGAATTATTATCATTTTGTTAACATGAAGGCGAAGGGATAGTTATCCCTTCGCTTTTTAAGAGCAGATGCCCGTGTGCAGCAGAGACATCTGCGGAACTAAAATTAGAACTAAAATCAGCATGAGCACTGAAAGTGCACAAGAGAATTTACAGACGCAGAGCGGCTGGAAATTTCTCTTCGGTAGCAGTGAACTGGAAGTGCTCATGCGGTACTAAAATTAGAACTAAAATCAGCAGATGAACCGGAGGCGCACAAGAACATTTACGAACGCAAGGCGGTCGGAAATGTTCTTCCGGAACTGTGTGCAGTAGGCTCATCTGCGGAACTAAATTAGGAGGTTACATCATGAAACATCTTTTAAGTCCTCTGGATTTTACGACACAAGAACTGGACGATCTGTTTGCGCTTGCGGATGATATTGAAAAGAGTCCTGACAAGTACGCCCATGTTTGCGAAGGGAAAAAACTGGCCACCTGCTTTTATGAGCCGAGTACGAGAACAAGGCTGAGTTTTGAGACTGCAATGCTGAATTTGGGGGGCAGTGTTCTCGGATTTTCCGATGCGGCGTCTTCCTCCGCTTCAAAGGGGGAGAGCGTTGCCGACACGACGAGGGTAATCTGCTGCTTTGCGGATATCTGTGCCATGCGTCACCCGAAAGAGGGGGCGGCATTTGTGGCGGCGTCCAACTCTTCGATTCCTATTATCAATGCGGGGGACGGCGGCCATCAGCATCCCACCCAGACATTGACGGATCTGATGACGATCCATGCACTGAAAGGGCGGCTTGGGAATTTTACGATAGGACTCTGCGGAGACCTGAAATTCGGGCGCACGGTGCATTCCCTGATCCATGCGCTGGTGAGATATGAAAACGTTACGTTTAGATTTATTTCGCCGGAGGAGCTGAGGGTTCCCGATTATATCATTGAGATGCTGAAAGAGAAAAATATTCCCTATGAGGAAGTGATCAGCTTAGAGAACTGTATCCCGGAACTTGACCTTTTATATATGACAAGAGTACAGCGGGAACGTTTCTTTAATGAGGAGGATTATGTTCGGCTGAAGGATTTCTATATTCTGGATAAGGCGAAAATGAATCTGGCGAAACCGGACTGTCTGGTACTGCATCCGCTTCCGAGGGTAAACGAAATTTCCGTGGAAGTGGACAACGATGAGAGGGCGGTATACTTTAAACAGGTGCGGTACGGAGTCTATGTGCGGATGGCGCTGATCCTGAAACTGCTTGGGTTAAAATAGAAAATATAGGAGAAAAAGTATGCTGAATGTAGGAAAAATTGAGGAAGGTTTTGTGATGGACCATATCAAGGCAGGGAAGAGTATGGAAATATACAGATATCTGCAGCTTGATAAACTGGACTGTACGGTTGCCATCATCAAGAATGCCCGCAGTAATAAAATGGGAAAGAAAGATATTATCAAGGTGGAATGTGATATCAATACGTTGAATCTTGATATTCTGGGATATATTGATCACAAGATTACGATCAATGTGATACAGAAGGGAGAGATTGTGGAGAAGCGGGCGCTTCATCTGCCAAAAGAGATCAAAAATGTGATCCATTGCCATAATCCGCGCTGCATCACTTCCATAGAACAGGAATTGCCGCATATTTTTGTGCTGGCTGATGAGGCGAAGGAAGTTTACCGCTGCAAATACTGTGAGGAGAAGTACAGCAGGAAAGCCTCCCATGATAAATAAGGTGGCGCGGGTATGGCTTGTGTACTGTGAACAGCAGAGTTTATGGTGAACTGCATAAATATGTGGGAAACGAAATAAATGATAGATAAGAGGTATGCGGTATAAACCGCATAATAGGTGAAAGGAAAAAGAAAGATGGAATTTATTGAAAGAAAACGATTGTTATTTTTTGGCTTGCCCTGGACCTTTACAAAATATACGGTCAGGGAAGAGATGATTACGATTAATACGGGGTTTCTCAACACAAGGGAAAACGATTGTTATATGTATAAGGTACAGGATGTGGAACTGACCGTTTCTCTCTGGGAGAGGATCTTTGGGATGGGGACGGTGATCTGTTATACGGGAGATACGACAAATCCGAAGCTTTATATCGAGCATGTGAAATGCGCCAAGGAGATCAAGGATTTTATTTTGGATGCGTCCGAGGAGGCTAGGATGAAGCGCAGGACAATGAATACGCTGAGAATTGACGCGGCGGCGGAGATGGATGATGACCTGCGGGATGATGAGTATGATGAGTAAGCCTGGCGCTGCTTCGGCAATGGCGTAAGGATGGAAAGGGGGCTCTTTACACGGACTTACAGGGCAGATTATTTTGTACGCCCCTGTCTGTCAGAGGCTCCGGAAACCATCTTTTTGTGTGAACTTCTCATAAAATAACCCGATGAGAAACCAGAAAGGGAAAAAATCCAGTCGGATATGGGGACCGATACGGAAGCGGCAGCGGCTGTAATCCCAGGGTTCCAGATTTTCCCGGTTAAGGAGCCTGCCGGATAAGTATTCGCCGGAAAAGATAAGCAGGGCATATAAAGTGCCGCGGAAGGGGAGCCACAGGGTATGGGTGATGCGAAACAGCGGACGCAGAAAGGCTGCGCAGCCGTAAATCGGAAACATCCACACGGAAGTGGTTCCTTTCAGTTGAAATTCCCGGCGCTGCAGCATATTGAGGGCGGTGTAAAGAATCTCAATACACCAGCCGGCAATGCCGCAGTGGAGGAATAAGCGGAAAATGGACAGATTTTTTGTTTTGTGTGCGGAATTTTTTGTACTCATAAGAAAAAGTATGGACAGATCGGGGCAGATTATTCATAATGGAGTAAGGAATTTCGGATTGTGCGGTTTGCAGGGATAAAATTTTTACGTTTGCAGCAAAACAGGGAGTGTATATGAATTATCGGGAGACCATGGAATATATGGAGGAGATGTCGCGGCTTGGCAGCGTGCCGGGGCTTGAGAGCACGGCGGAGCTTTGCAGGCGGCTGGGAGATCCTCAGGAGAGTCTTTTTTTTGTGCATATCGCGGGGACGAACGGCAAGGGTTCCGTTCTTGCTTATGTGTATAGTATTTTAAGGACAGCGGGATATCGCGCAGGGCATTATTCCTCACCGGCGGTGTATGCCTACAGGGAGAAGATTCAGGTAAACGGGAAGGAAATTCTGGCGAGGGAATTTGCGCTTTTGATGAGCCTGGTGCGGGAAGAGGCGGATGCCATGGCGGCGGAAGGGCTGCCCCATCCGACGGTATTTGAGATGGAGACGGCAGCGGCATTTTTGTATTTTAAGGAGCAGCATTGTGATATTGTGCTTTTGGAGTGCGGCATGGGCGGGGATCTGGATGCCACCAATATTGTGAAGAATACGCTGGTTGCCGCCTTTTCCTCCATCAGCATGGACCATATGGCTTTTCTGGGAAATACGCTGTCGGAGATCGCATCGCACAAGGCGGGGATCATAAAACCCGGGGCGGAAGTCGTCAGCGGCATCCAGCAGCCGGAAGTATTGGAACTGCTGAAAAGGCGTGCCGGGGATGCGGCGTTTCGGTATGTTTCCCGGGAACGGCTTGATAATATAAAATACGGGTTGGAAAAACAGCGGTTTGACTATGTATCTGAGGGCGGCATATCTTACAGGCATCTTGAGATATCCCTTTCGGGGGTGATTCAGCCGGAGAATGCGGCGCTTGCCGTAGAGATTATGGAGGCGCTGGGGAGAAAGGGTTTTTTTGTCACGGAGAAACAGCTTCGCACGGGATTGTTTCTGGCAAAATGGGGATATCGTTTTGAGGTGGCAGCCAGGAAGCCTTACTTTATTCTGGACGGTGCCCATAATGAGGATGCGGCAAAGCGGCTTTCGGAGAGTATACGGTTTTATTTTACAAATAAGAAGATTCTCTATATAATGGGAATGCTGAAGGATAAGGAATATGAGAAGGTGATCGCACATACCTATGCCTATGCGGAGCAGATCGTTACGGTTACGCCGCCGGGGCAGGCGAGGGCGCTTTCCGGGCATGAACTGGCGAGGGCGGCATCGGAGTATCACCCGAAGGTGACGGAGGCTGCCAGCCTGGAGGAGGCGGTGGAGATGGCGTATCTGCTTGCGCAGAAGGATTGGGTGATCATTGCCTTTGGCTCTCTCTCCTATCTGGGGGCGCTTGGCAGGTTAATAAAGGACAGGAGCGAAAAACATGATAGATCAGGAAAAGATAAAAGAGGGCGTCAGGCTGCTTTTGGAAGGCATCGGTGAGGACATTTGCCGGGAAGGGCTGATGGAGACGCCGGATCGTATTGCGCGGATGTACGGCGAGATCTGCGGCGGCATGGATGGAGATGCGGGGGAGGTTCTCTCAAAGACTTTCATCTCGGAGCGGACGGAGATGGTGCTGGAGAAGGATATTGTATTTTATTCCATGTGTGAGCATCATATGCTGCCCTTTTTCGGCAGGGTGCATATCGCCTATATTCCGGATGGCAGGATTGCAGGGCTGAGCAAGCTGGCAAGGTGCGTGGAGGTTTATGCGAAACGGCTGCAGCTTCAGGAGCGGATGACCGAGCAGATCGCGGAGGCGGTGATGGAGCATTTATCACCGAAGGGAGTGATGGTGCTCACGGAGGCGGAGCATCTGTGCATGACCATGCGGGGGATCAAAAAGCCCGGCAGCAGGACGGTGACATATGCGGCAAAAGGGGCTTTCCGGGAAAACAGGGAGCTGCAGGAGATGTTTTTCCGAATGCTGGAGAGATAATGTGCATGTTGTAAAGGCAAAAGATGTGCGGTTGGCAGGCTGGGGGAGTGTTACGGATGGAACGTGTGAATAATATATTACATCATACATTATATAAAGAATATCTGGAGAAGAACATGACGGCAGAAGAGGGCAGGCGCTTCTGCCGTCATGATATGGGGCATTTTCTGGATGTGGCGAGGCTTTCCGTGATTTTTTGCCTGAAAGAGGGGCTGTTTATACCGGAAGAGCTTATTTACGCGGCGGCGCTTTTGCATGATATCGGCAGATGGCAGCAGTATGAGGACAAAACACCTCATGAGAAGGCTTCGGCGCTTCTGGCACCGAGGATTCTTTCGGAGTGCGGCTTTACGGCGGAGGAATCGGAGCAGGTTATTTCCGCGATCCGGCATCACCGGGATGAGGCGGTGAGGGATGAGAAGTCTTTGGATGGGATCTTATACCGGGCGGATAAGATGAGCAGAAGCTGCTTTTGCTGTGCGGCGGAGAGGGAATGTGACTGGAAGGGGGATAAGAAGAATCTGAGGCTGCGGTATTAATAAGAGGATGTTTGTCAGAGAAAAACTCTGCAAAAAAGATTGAAAAAAATAACTATTTGTAGTAATATATAAATACATATCTGGGAACTTCTGTAATGTCTTGTTTATTCTTATCACGTTCGTGAGGCAAAGGACTCCCTTATATGAAAAAAATAATAATAAGGGAGGAAAAAGGCATGGGTAAAGTGGATGTCCGGGCAAGCGATTATCTGGAAAATGAGGAGATTTTCGCGGATCTGGTAAACGGTGTCCTGTATCATGGAGAGCAGGTGGTAAAACCTGAGGATTTGAGAGAACAGGACGGAGAGCTAAAGAGTGTCTCCGGAAACGATGTGAAAAAGGTGATCAGGGATAAGGTCAGGTTGTGGAACGGCACGGTGCTTGCCGTGTTCGCAGTGGAGAATCAGACTAAAGTGGATTATCGTATGGTAGCCCGGGCGATACTTGCAGAAGGAATGGCGTATGAAAAACAGTGGAAAAAGCTGAAAAGGAAGTTGGAAGGAGAACGGAGGGAAGCATCGGGAGCCGGGAAGGAAAAGGCTGCGGTAATGCCGGATGAATTTATTTCGGGTATGAGGAAAGAAGATAAATTTATTCCGGTTATCACGATTGTAGTCTATTATGGAAAGGAAAAGCCCTGGGACGGCGCAAGAGAGTTGTATGAACTGTTGGATGTGGAGGGGGATGAGGAGAAGATTCTTCCGTTTATCACAAACTACAGGCTGAATTTATTTGATTATCATGACTATGATGATTTTGGGCAGTTTCATTCGGAGCTGCAGGCCGTGTTCGAGTTTCTGAGGTTCTCCGGAGAAAAAGAAAAGATGAAGAAAAAACTGGAGGAACACAAAGAGAAATATGAAGCGTTGAGCAGTCAGGCGAAAGTATTATTGTCGAAACTGACTAATGTAAAAGTGATACCAGGTGTAGATGAGAAAGAATTTGAGAGAGGAGAGTTCAGTATGTGTAAGGCGTTTGAGGATATGAAGGAAGAGGGACGAATGGAAGGAAGGGCAGAAGAAATCGTAGCGGCAGGTTATGAGTTTGGGCTTATGGAAAAGGATATTCTGATCCGTCTTCAAGATAAATTAAACATTTCGTTTATAGAAGCAGAGAGGTTTTTCGAGATGTTTAGAAAACAGGCGGTGTAAGAGTGGGCAATATATGAGAATAGGAAACAGGGAATTTGATTTAAATAACAAATGTTATATTATGGGAATCCTGAATGTGACGCCGGATTCTTTTTCGGACGGCGGAAAATTCAGGGAGTTGGACAAAGCTCTTTTTCAGGTGGAGAAGATGCTGGCGGAAGGCATGGATGTCCTGGATATCGGCGGGGAATCCACAAGGCCGGGGCATGAGAAGATTTCCGATGAGGAGGAAATGGAACGGGTACTTCCCATCCTTGAGAAAGTGAGAGCCGGGTTTGATGTACCGATCTCTCTGGATACCTATAAGCCGGCTGTGGCAAAGGCGGGGATTTTGGCGGGAGCAGATCTGATCAATGATATCCGGGGATTAAAATATGATACCCGGATGGCTGAGGTTATAGCGGAAGCGGGAGTCTGCTGCTGTCTGATGCACAACCGGCAGGATGCGGTTTACGGATCATTCATAACGGATGTTATGAATGATCTTCGGGAAAGTATTTCTCTGGCAAAGGCGGCAGGTATTGCGGAGGATAAGATCATACTTGATCCGGGCATTGGTTTTGGGAAAACCAGGGAGCAGAATCTGGAAATGATCGCGAAGCTGGATGGGCTGCATACACTGGGATATCCGCTGCTGCTGGGCTGCAGCAGGAAGTCCGTGATCGGGCTTACGCTGGATCTGCCGGTGGAAGAGAGGCTGGAGGGTACGCTTGTAACAACCGTTGTCGGCGTACTGAAAGGCTGCGGCTTTGTCAGGGTACATGATGTGAAGGAAAATCTGCGTGCGGTAAAGATGGCGGAGGCGATTCGGGAATATTCGGACAAAAGTTTTGCCGGGTGCTGAACGTATTTTATAAAAGAAGGAGAGAAAAACAATGGGTTATTTAGGTGAAGAGATCAAAAAACTGGGATTCGGGCTGATGCGTCTGCCCCAGAAGGACGGTGCGATCGATGTGGAGCAGACAAAGGAGATGGTGGATCTGTTTATGGATGCCGGCTTTACATACTTCGATACGGCGTGGGCGTATGCGGGAAGTGAGGACGCGATCCGTCAGGCGCTGGTGGAGCGTTATCCGAGGGAAAGCTACCAGCTTGCAACGAAGAATGCGGCCTGGATCGACTGCAAGACGAGAGAAGACGCCGTCAGACAGTTTGATGTGTCCCTTGCGCAGACCGGAGCGGGCTATTTTGATTTTTATCTGCTGCATAATCTGGGGGAGGGCAGGTCTCATTATTTTGACGATTTTGATCTGTGGAGCTGGATTCAGGAGAAAAAGAAGGAAGGTCTGGTAAAGCACATCGGATTTTCGTTTCATTCCACGCCGGAGGAACTGGAAGAGATTCTTAAGGCTCATCCGGAGATGGAATTTGTGCAGCTGCAGATCAATTACGGCGACTGGGAGAACCCGGCGGTGCAGTCCGGGCGCTGCTATGAACTGGCAAGAAAATACGGAAAACCCGTTATTATTATGGAGCCGGTGAAGGGCGGTATGCTGGCAACGCCGCCGGAGTCCGTGGAAAAATTATTGAAGGCGGCAGAGCCGGAGAGTTCCGCGGCATCCTGGGCGGTTCGCTTTGCGGCTGACCTGGAGGGCGTTATCACGGTGCTTTCGGGGATGAGCAATGTGGAGCAGATGAAAGACAATCTTTCTTACATGAAATCTTTTACGGGGCTTACGGATGCACAGAGAAAAGTGCTGGGAGAGGCGAGGGAGGAATTAAAAAAGATTCCGCTGATTCCCTGTACGTCATGTAATTACTGCGCGAAAGTATGTCCTATGAACATCGGTATTTCCGGTTCCTTTACGGCCATGAATTATCTGACGCTCTACAACAATAAAGGGAGGGCAAAAAATCAGGAGGGATGGCTGGTGGAAGGCCACGGCCTGAAACATGCGGACGCCTGTATCAAGTGCGGCAGATGTGAGGAAGCCTGCCCGCAGCATATCGCGATCCGGGAGACTTTGGAGAAGGTGAGTGAGGTACTGCTGAAATAGTGATGAACCAGATTAAAATCAAAAACCTCAAAATATTTGCCTATCACGGCGTTTATGATCAGGAGAAGGAGCAGGGACAGAACTTTGTAGTAAATGCGGTTTTGTATGTCGATACGGAAGGGGCGGGAGAGAGCGATCAGATTGCGGATGCCGTGGATTACGGCGCGGTCTGCCTTTTTATGGATGAGTACCTGCGGGAGAACCGGTTTGATCTGCTGGAAGCGGTGACAAGGCATACGGCAAGGGAATTGCTGTTTGCCTTTCCGGGGATTCAAAAGTTGGAACTGGAAGTGGAAAAGCCGGATGCCCCGATTCCGCTGCGTTTTAAGAGTGTTTCGGTCAGGATTGAGATGGGCTGGCATCGGATTTATGTTGCGCTCGGTTCCAATATGGGAGATCGGCTTAAGTTTCTGGAGCGGGCGGTTTCCAATTTGCAGGAAGATCCCTGTTTCAGAAATATCAGGGTTTCGGATTACATGGAGACAGCGCCCTACGGCGGTGTGGAGCAGGATGATTTTCTGAACGGCGTGATGGAGGCGGAAACCATCTACAGCCCCCGGGAGCTGCTTAAGAGACTGCAGAGGGAGGAACAGCTTGCGGGAAGAGTGCGGGATGTCCGGTGGGGGCCAAGGACGCTGGATCTGGATATTCTGTTTTATGATGATCTTGTGCTTACGGAGAGAGATCTTTTTGTGCCCCATCTGGATATGAAAAACAGAAAGTTCGTGTTAGAGCCCCTTTCGGAACTTGCACCGTTTTTGGTGCATCCGGTATACCGAAGGACGGTGAGGGAGCTTTTGGCGGAACTTGACGGGAAGGATGCGGATGCAGGCTGAGCCGATGTTCTTTGATTTGACCGGCATTGGCTGAATAATGGCATATAAAAAAGACGGCGATACGAAAACGAGGTCATTTAGTTACAATGTCATTAAGTTAGCGCTTTAGCCTAGCCGTGAGGAACATAAAATGCTTAAGGAGCCCGTTAAAAAGCGTCGGCACTTAACGAGGTTCCTTACGAGTTTAGTGTCCGCTACGCTG
>JAAWOG010000040.1 GCA_022799355.1 Lachnospiraceae bacterium
AAAGCATATGACAGATGAAGAACGGATGGATTACTACAACAAGAGAGGAAGAGAAGTTCAGAAAAAATTAGAGAAAATGAAAGCCTTATAATCATTTCAATATTATAAAATAAATGAGCGGTATACGGTATCTCACTGACCGCCGTATACTGCACAGGCGGCGATTGCCAATGTAGAAAAATAGTAAAACGCAGATATTTTTTACAAAAATTTATATATAATTATCGAAAGGGAGGGTTTTCAAAAGCTGACGTTAGATAACGATACTTTTGAAAATACTGGAAAATTAAGGTTTTTCGAGCGGCGGACAAACAGGGTATTGTACTGAAAACTGAATACGACGCATAAGTGGCGTTTCTTACTCTCTATACGGGAGAACAGGAACGCCGCTTTTTTGTGCCCTTTGTTACGCAGTAAGGGCAGAAAAAGCCTTGCTGCAAGCGGTTTTGTGGGCGCGTATCCGGCGCGGCAAGGGATTTAGACCTTATCCCCCAAAACCGCGCTTCTACTGCGTAACAAATCCACAGCAAAAGGAGTGATTTACTGGGGCAGTTTTCTGGATGGAATGAAATAAGGGCTACACCGTAATGAGCCACCACCACCTACGCCGGATTTACCTACGTTGGAAAAACCATCGCAATTAAATAAAGATATACAAAGAACTGACTTACCAAAAAAGAAAACAAGAAAATTTTTTGAAAGAGCCGCACATTCGACAGCTCTGATACGTTAAACATTATGAAGGGAGGTTTTATGGCACATGGATATTGAAGAACAATACGATAAAATATATCGCTACTGTTATTTCAAGCTGTACGATAAGCAGTTAGCACAGGATATTACGCAGGAAACCTTTCTTCGATTTTACAGACAGGGTTTAAGACTTGACAGAAATAAAGTGTTGCCTTATTTATATACGATTGCAAAAAATTTGTGTGTAGACAGCTTTCGCAAAAAAAATGTTGAAAGTTTAGAAGATGTAACAGAAGAAATAACATACGATCCAACCGAGGATTGGATAAGTAACATAGCTTTAAGAGGGGTTATATCAAAGCTGCCGCAAGATGAACAGGAATTGATTTTTTTGCGATATGTAAATGAAATCGGGATTGCTGCAATTTGCAGGATTACGGGATTTTCCCGTTTTGCTGTTTCCCGCAGACTTACAAAAGCTTTGAAAGGGCTGAAAGACGAATTGAAAAAGGAGGGATTTTCTGTATGAATAAGCAGATGAAACGGAGTATTCAAAAAGCATTTGAAGCCCCGCAGCCAAACCAACAGGAAAAGGCAAGGTTTCTGGAAACATTGCCCCAACCTCAAACCAGTATGTGGAAATTCATTTTGATACAGGCAACTTATCTGCGAAAGTGGACATTGCTTTTCTCGGTATTGCTCCTGTTCCCTGCATTGATAGGTGCTTATCACATTGAGAAAAATACGTTGTGGCTTGTATCTGCCTTTGTCCCCTTTCTTGGATTGTTAGCCGTAACAGAAAATGCCCGTTCCATGGTGTATGGAATGAATGAATTTGAAATGTCTGCACGGTTTTCACTACGAAGCGTAATCCTTGCCAGAATGGGAGTTTTAGGCTTACTTGATCTTCTCATTTTTTGTTGCCTTATTCCCCTGTGCCATATTGGCAATCATTTTTCTTTGTTTCAAACAGGGATTTATCTTCTTGTGCCATATCTGCTGACAATAACTATCGGCTTGTGGATTACACGCTGTTTTCACAGCAGGGAAGCAATTTACGGTTGTATGAGCGTAGCGGTTTTGATTAGCGGAGCAGATATGGAAATACATCTCATAGTTGATTTTGTATATCAATCTTCCTGCATCACATGGTGGTTTGTGCTGTTTGTTCTTTTAGTTGGAAGAATAATATACGAAACATATTGTACAATTACGCAAACGGAGGAATTAGCATGGAACTTATAATTGACCGGGTATCAAAACAATATAAAAACAAGATTGCTGTTGACTGTATTTCCGTAAAACTGCAAAAAGGTGTTTATGGGCTGCTTGGCGCAAATGGAGCAGGAAAAACAACGCTTATGAGAATGATATGCGGCATATTAAAGCCTACAAGCGGTACAATTTCTTTTGATGGTATTGATGTGAGCGAAGAAAGCTACCGTTCTGTTTTAGGTTATCTTCCGCAGGATTTTGGCTACTATCCCGAATTTACAGGAATGGATTTTCTGTTGTATATGGCGGCTTTGAAAGGCATGGGGAAGGCACAGGCAAGGCGGAAATCGGAAGAACTTTTGGGGCTGGTATCTTTGCAGGATGTTGCCAAAAAGAAAATCAAAACCTATTCCGGCGGCATGAAACAGCGGTTAGGAATTGCGCAGGCATTACTCAATCAACCAAAACTTCTTGTTTTAGACGAACCGACCGCCGGACTTGATCCGAAGGAAAGGGTGAGGTTTCGCAATCTGATTGCGGACTTGGGAAAGGAAAATATTGTGCTGCTGTCAACACATATCGTATCTGATATTGAACAGGTCGCAGAGAGAGTTTTGATGATGAAAGACGGACGGCTAATTTATCAGGATAAATGGGACGATAGCAACGGCAGTTTGGAGGACTTCTATTTACAGCACATTGACGAGGAGGGGGAACATGAATAACTTTAGGGTTTTATACCAATACGAATGTAAAAAATTGTTTGGCAGAAAAATAGTTTGGATTACTTTTGCGCTGTGCATAGTGACGATTATCATTTCTCTTTGCGTTCCTTTTATTGGCTCTTACTATGCAGGGGGCGAATTGATAGATACAAATCTCAATATGTATCAGACGGACAAGCGTTATTCCGAGGCTTTAAGTAACAGGGAAATCAATCAGGAACTCCTGGAAGAAACAATAACAGCATATAGAAAAATCCCATATACAAAGGAACTGCAATATTCATTAACAGAGGAATATCAGCAATATGCACGTCCATATAGTGCTGTTTTCAATTTCATAGTTGGAACAACAGATATGCAGGCTTCAGATGTTATCCTATCTTGGCAGGCAAACGAAGATGATTTATATACCAAAAGGCAGATGTGGCTAAATTCCTTATGGGAAGATTTGGGACTATCCAAAGGAGAAATAGATTTTTGGCAGGAGCGAGAAACACAAGTTAAAACGCCGTTTGTGTATCAACACCACGAAGCATATAACATCTTGATTTCGTGCTACCAAACTGTTGGTTTGTTTGTGTTGTTGTTAATTGCTATCTGCCTTTCGGGGGTATTTTCGGAAGAACATACAAGAAAAACAGATCAGATTATCTTATGCAGCCCATTAGGAAGGACCTGGCTTTACTGGGTTAAAATTACGGCGGGTATCAGTTTTGCCGTGATCAGTGCAATCCTGCTGTCACTTTTCACATTTATAATGACGATTTGCTTACATGGAGCAGACGGTTTTCATGCGGCGTTTCAGTTGGTATATATAAGAAATTCAGCCCCTATCACCTGCGGGCAAGCGATACTAATAGCGTTTGGCAGCATGATATTTGCAGCGATTGTTATCAGCATATTTGTTATGGTTTTGTCCGAACTGCTGCGTAGTAATATTGCTGCATTGGCAGTTTCAACAGGGTTTTTAATTATGGCTATGATTGTCGCAGTGCCGAAGCAGTATCGGTTATTGGCGCAAGTCTGGGATTGGCTCCCCTGGTGTTTCCTTGCCCCCTGGAATGTGTTTGGGATGTACACCCTTTCCATATTCGGGCATTACTTCACTTCCTGGCAGGCAGTACCGATTATCTATCTTGTTGCAGGCATACTGATAGCTGCCGTTGGACGACCGATGTATCGGCGGTTTCAGGTGTCGGGAAGATAGGCATTTATGGAGATTGTTTTTCGTAATGGAGTATGGTATGATTTTCTCCGGAACAAACCGATAAATTGGGATTTGAGACGGGAGGTTTGATTGTGGGAAAAAGGACAACGGAGGTGCATCCGGGGGATATTTTTATGATTCCTCTTTTTTTGCCATCCAATGATGATGATTATACACTTGATTACAGTAAGTATAAGTTTCCCGTAAATGATACTTATGCTTTCGGAAGATTGATTGAAATACAGGTGGGAAATGTAGATTTGATAGAGGTGTTTTCTTACACCGGACAGATACCCGAAAATCCTGATATTATAATACAATCGGGAAGAATGTTTGCACCTGTACATATAGGACATCCATTTTCTAAAAATGAGCGTTGGCGAGCTATCTTCAATAATCCACATTATGATATGTGGAGAGATTCGGATTATGAAAATATTTCGTTTCTGTCTTCTGCAGGACATATGTGGAAAGGAAAAGAAACAATCAGGATTACCCAAAAACAATGTATCGAATTGGAAGAAGCCGGAATACCTTACTGGATTATGCATTCCCGTACGGATCATGAAGTTAAGATTCGTTCGGTGCTTGAAGAACGGGGAGTGGATCTGAAGTATGAGCAGATAGTTGATGAGCGGAAATCG
The DNA here is from genome assembly GCA_022799355.1 of Lachnospiraceae bacterium. GTDB lineage: Bacteria > Bacillota > Clostridia > Lachnospirales > Lachnospiraceae > 1XD8-76. Next base: position 4,485 of record JAAWOG010000040.1, read on the forward strand.
GAATTTCCAAAACCAAGAGATGTGGATAAAAAGCTAAAGGAAATGATTGCTCCGTTTAGCTGGTTATCAGAACCGGGAAAATATACATTAAGCCTGGATGCCGGTTTGTTAAATAGCGATTGCTTTGCAGAGAATAACATGTTAGGAAACGGATATGATTGGGAAAAAGTTGCATCCGAATTTATGAAAAAGCAGGGAATACATGCTGAGAAAAAATTCAGTTTTGATTGTGAAGCGGATACATTTTCCATGACTTCCTCCTCTAAAAAAATGTTGAAGGAATTTTCAATTTCTTTCCACAAATTTGTTATGGATACAAATGCCTTTGAAGAATTTTTGAAGCAGCTTTCGTTCTGCGGATAGTCTAAAAAGAATCGGAATCAGTTATTGATTATGGAAGCGGTGAGATTATTATAAACAGCACATAACCTGCTTGACTTTTAAATCTTACTGTTGTAATATTTTAAAAAAGTAAATATTACAATAGTAAGATTTACTTTGCATTTTATGCATGGCAGAAGATGCAAAAAGGAGAGGAAGAAGCGGTTATGTTGTTGGAAAAGAATAAAAAAGTTCCCTTATTTGTAATGATACTGTTGATACTGTTGATATTGGCGGGGTGCGGCAATAGGACACCGGAGATATCGGATACCGGGGTAACTCGGCAGGACAGTGAAGTATATTCTTTCGATAAAAAGGAAACTGCCGATACGGAGCGCATAGCTGAGATTCTCAATGATATTTATGAGGAAGCAGTAAATACACCTTCCGGGCATTCATCTATGGCATATGGCGATCAAGAGGAGACAAATATATTGGGAAGTCCGGATATTCTGCGGCGCATGGTTGCCGGACTCGGTGAAAACGGTTATGTGGCCGTTGACGGTGGAAATCAGATTGACATGACACAGGCAGAACAGGCACTGGCATTTTGCAGGTCAGTAGATGAAAAAGAGAGGGACGAATTGACGATTATAGTAGTTATGGAGATGGGGATTCGTCAATTTGATTTGAAAACAGAGGACGGTAATGTAACTATTGTCAGAGGATATTATCAATATGACCAAAATGGCAGTTTGCAGAACAGAAGTACGGTAAGCTATCCGGCGGATTTCTGGCAGTATACGGAGGAAGGATATTTAATCTTCGGGGGAAGCTACGTTTCGGATGAAAGTTATATACTGACATTAAGCGACACACCGGAACATACGATGCTTCGGATTTTGCCTTTGGATGAAAAGTGCAGGGAATATAACCGAAAGTATATCCTGCCGGTTGGCTATGAACAAAACAACCTGTTTCTCTGCAATTGGAGCGAGGACGATTTTGGAGATTTGGACTTTTATGATTTATTTGACAGGTTCTATCCAGTGATGTACAGCCAGCCGGCACCTTACATGGCGGATGAGAATTTAGGAGTCGGCGCTGTTTACCAAATACCGGAAGAACTATTTGAAAATGTGATCGGGGCATATTTCAATATGGATTATGAAACGCTCCGTTCCAAAACAACATATATTCCGGAACTTGCCGCCTATGAGTACAGACCACGCGGTTTTCACGAGGCGGAATACCCGGATATTGCGTATCCGGAAGTAGTGAATTATAGGGAGAACGAGGACGGGACAGTTACGCTTCATGTCAATGCGGTATATCCGGGGGGAAATATGTCTAAGGAGTTTTCACACACAACCGTAATCCGCCCATTCAGTGAGGGCAGTTTTCAGTATGTATCGAACGAGATCATCTTACCCGAAGGAGAGCATGATATTTGGTGGCATTCCAATCGGCTGACGGAGGAAGAAAGGGAAACTCTTTTCCCGAAAGAGGTTTATGGAGGGGCTTGAATCGTGAAAGACGTAAAATGGCTTTTAAAAAGGTATGGTTCTTTTATTGTGTTAACGGCAGTCATTATTGTAACAGGTAGCATTGCTTTAGGGAAAAGAGATACGGAAAGGAACACGGAGGAAGTGCGGGAATCTCCGGTCGTAATCGAAAATACGGAAGCGGTAAAAGAAGATGAATCAGTAGAATGTTTTGAGGAAAAGTCTCCGAATCCTGCCGAAGCGCTAACAGGGGAGAAGCCGGAACCTGTCAGTATCCTGACGGCGGAAGAAGAACAGGATTTGCAGGACGAGGCAATCTCAGCGGCCAGGCAGTGCATGGATCTTTATAAAGAGATTGAAATTGTATATCCTGAAATGGCGTATTCCTACATAAAGAGTTTTTCTGAAAAACAGAGAGAAGATGTGGTAAAGCGGTTGGGCGAACAGGGATTTGTAAGTGTTTCTGATGATATAAACATGGAAAATTATCAGAACATGGAGGAGTTTTATGCTGCTTATATTTCCGGCAGGGATGCGATGATTACAGTGTTTGATGTACACAGGGAGGGGAATATCAGTGCGCGGACATTTATTCATAGAAACGGGAAAATACAGTCCTTTTATGTGACGGCAGGCTGGCGGGAAGGCGGCATACCGGAAGTAAAAGGTTTTGGGAGCAATGATCTGGAGGAGATAAGGCTGACGGAGAAAGGGTATTTTATTTATACAAATACGGAGGCGGCAGCACATGGAAACCTGCGGGAATATTACAGGGTAAAGCCATTATCGGATGAATGCAGGGAGCTGACAAAAAAGTACATATATGGACTTAGCTACGTGAATTATAATATGCTTGTAACAAACTGGGACGCCGGCAATGTGGAGGAAATCTTAATGCCCCGTATGTTTGAGGATATATACCGGGTATACACAAATGAGCCTTTCAGGGCAGAGGGCGGGCTGATTCCTGCGGAGATTTATGAGCGTGTTATGACCACCTGTTTTCCGGTATCCGTAGAACAGGTGAGGGAATATTGCGGTTATCATGCGGATGCGGGCGGTTATGAATATGAAATGATATGTGCAAGACAGTTTCCGCCTTTTGGGGAAGTGATAGATTACAAATATAATGAGGATGGGACGATCACACTTTATGTGGACGGAGTCTGGATCGATTACAATTCGGATTATGCTTTCACAAATCAGATTGTAGTCCGGCCATTCCCGGATGGGACATTCCGGTATCTGTCTAATACGATTGAACAAAAGGAACTGGAAGTGCCGCAGATAGGAAAAGAGAGGGAAAGTCAGTATATCGTACCGGAATGGGAAGATGCCTATAAGGAGATTGTCCGTAATATGGAAAGTTATTTAGCAGATCCATATGTTCTCCGAAAGGAACTTAAACAGGTAAACAGTGATTCTTGTATCGGCTATATCGGGATACACGATTTTGATGATGACGGTGTGCCTGAATTGATCATAGGGGATGGTATATCAATAGGGATATTTACCTATGACAACGGTAGGGTAAAAAAGATTGCGGATTTGTATGAACCGGAGGATTGGGGCGGTATTAACGGAGTGCATTACAGGGAAAACACGATTATCCTTGTAAATAGCGGTTCGGATGGGAGCTGTTATGTCTGTCTTTCATACCACGATGGAGAATATATAACAGGGATTTACGATGAATATAATCCGCAGACGGCGATTGTCAATGGAAAAGAGATTACGGAAGAAGAATTTCAAAAGCAGTTCGATATAGTTGGATTGTCAGGGGATAGTTCCATTCCCCGCAGCAGGATGAAAAAAGAGGATGGAATCGTCACAGCTCTTGTAATGGATGCAATCCGGCAAGAAGATGAATATACCCTGATTGAAGATTTGGATTTTGGCACAATAAAGTGGTGATGCATCGGGTGTACATAAGGGCAAAGGCATGAACTGACAGTGCGGTTTTCAGAAGATGGCGGCTTTCGGTATTTGGGAAACAAAATTCCGGATGATGGGATTTCAAATATACCGGAATATCAATACGGGATTGTCAGAGAGTGATTATGGATATCGCTTAACGTTGAAAGAAGAAGGGATATGGGGCAATGAAAACAATAATAAAATTTGTATTAGGCTTTGTGGCTGCCATTTTTATTATAATCTTTGATGGGAGAAAAGAGGCAAAACAGTTAACGGATAGGGAAGAACGTGCAGAAGTGGGGGATGAGGATGAAATTCAAGAAATAAATCCGCAGACAATTTATGCAGGTGAATCAGAAAGTCAGGAAGATATGGAACCGGATGAGAATGATGCAGATTCGGAGGATGATAGTGGTTCAATAGAATATATAAATAAGTATATGATACCGGAGCAATCGTTTGATGTTACGTTAGATGACTGGGGAGAAGTTACCTTTGTATCCTGTAAGCCGACTTATGATGTCGAGCATGAGTATGCTTCATTTTTCCTGCTTAGGGATGAACAGATATTATATAGATTTCCTTATCGTTATGAAGATAATACCATGGGGCATGAGGGTTCTTTTGCCAGAGTTGGCGCAGTTGCTTTTCGGGATATCAATGATGATGGGAAAAGCGACATAATTGTCATAGTATATTATTATTCCGGAGCAGGTCCGACCGGTATGGTTCCCCGTCCGGATATCAGAATATTTATAGCTGAGGAAAATGAATTTTATCTTGCAGAAGATATGGCAGCAGATATTGAACAGCATATATTGGAAAAAGACATGACTATCGAAACTATTGAATTATGGGCGAGATAATGCTCCTTTTTAAGTAACTGCATTTTACATGGGCTGCTTAAATGAGAGCATTTTTGTGTGCCGGAGAGCATCCATTTTCCTCGTTATTTACCATATACCCATATAGGACAGGACGGAGAGAGAGATTTCCGATGCTTTACTGCCTGTGGCATTTTCTGCGGCTTGGATGTTGGCGGCAAAAAAGTATGTGTTTCCGGCAGTTTCAAGGAAACCCACAAACCAGCCATTTACGTCTTGACCATTTACACGTCCGGTTCCGGTTTTTCCGTAAAAGTTTTTGCCTTCCGATGAAAAATTTTCTGATGAAGAAAGGCAGATGGAATTTTTAACGGCATTTATATTTTCCGGGGCAAAATCAAATTGATTATTGTGCAGGGCGGTTAAAAGTTCCACCTGTTCTACCGGAGAGATTTTTAGCGTCCCCTGCATCCAGTAGGAGGAAAGATTTGTATTTACAATCTCATTCCCATATCCGATTTTTCGGATATAATCCTGAATGGCAGACGAGCCGATCCGCTTATCTATCTCCTCGAAATACCAGTTGACGGAGGACTGCATGGCAGAAGATAAATCCTGATTTCCGTTCCATTCTTCAAATGGGTAGTCTGTTTTGTCCCATGCCATGAAAGAATTATCCGGCGCAATCACGCCTTCTTCCAGTCCAAACAGCGCATCATAGATTTTGTAAGTAGAATTTGGGGCTGTCCGCAAAGTGGCTTGCTCCATGTCATAGACCTTCCATGTATCGCCGTTTAAATCATATAGTACAAAGCTGCCCTCATATCCACTGAACCAGGCAGACAGGTCAATCGTGGAAACCTTGTCAGAGGGAATATTCCACTGATACCGGCTCTGCCCGGCGGCATAGGTGGAGAGCATTGGGGCAAGCCCGGAAAGTATAATGCTGATTGTGACAAAAGCAGTAAGTCCTTTTAATTTTCTGAGGACAGAAGGCTTTTTATAAGAGGAGATATTAACAATTCTTTGCTGCATCTGCTTCATGCTTTTGCTGATGCCGACAGCATTGCCTTCGGAAACAAAAGCAAGGGGGAAAGGCGTAAGTGAAACTTTCTCCGCAAAATTGATAAGGGTATTTCCGTAATCTTCATAATCGCTTTCATCGAGCAGGTTCAGGACGGATGTATCACAGGCAACCTCCCGCTCATTCCGCATTTCTTTCAGTGCATACCGGACACAGGGGTTACACCAGTAGAGTATGCCGAAAAAACTCATAAAGAAACCGGCCAGTGCGTCTTTGTGTTTGTAATGTTGTAATTCGTGCAACAGCATATACCGCATATCCGCAGCATTAAAATCCGATATGAGGTGGATGGGAAGATAAATGCGGGGATTGAATAATCCTGCGATAACGGGGGATTTCAGGAAGGCGGTGCTGTAAATGGGAATCTTTCTTTTTATGTTCATTTCCCTTAAACAGTTATGATATAAAATGCGGACGGTCTCATTCTGCAGGGGAAGCGCGGACTTTTTTATGGCGTTTATCCGGGATACGGATTTTATTACCAGTAAAATCATAGCCGGAATGCCAACCAGCCATATCCCACACAAAATCAGTCCGATAATGGAGGGGGTTTTCCTGCTGACGGAAAGTGCAAAATCATTCATCTGATGTACGGCGCCGGACGTATTTGGATTCAGGATGCCTTCCGCAATCGCCTCCCTGCTTGAGGGCGCCGCATTTTTCCATGCGTCGAGCAATGCGAGAACCTGCGTAAAAGAAGCCAAACGAAAGGGAACAAAGGGGACTGCGAGAATCCCAAGCAGCAAAAACCATAGATTGAACTGCATCCGGCTGGTTAAACAATTTTTAAATGCCCGCTTTACGAGAATAAGAAAACCTATGATGATACAAATGAAAATATTACACAGGAAAAAGCGTATTCCAAATTCTGCCATAGTAATACCCCTGCCTTTCTATAAACCTGCAAATTTGCAACACAGGAACAAATTTTTCAATTTCCCCCTTTGTCTTTTGAACCTTTTGCGAGAAGGGAACGGAGCGTGGAAATTTCTGATTCGGAGAGTCTGTCATCTTCGATATAGGCAGAAAGCATTGCCGTAATATTTCCGTCATAATACCGTTCAAGAAAAGAATGGCTTTCCTGACCGATATATTCTTTTTCTTCTATCAAAGGCGTGTAAACGAAAACCCTGCTCTGTTTTTCATAGGAAAGAGCCCCTTTGGTTACAAGCCGCTTGATTAAGGTCTGTATTGTCTTGGGACTCCATTTTGTAGTCCGTGTTAATTTTTCGGTGATTTCATTGGTATTGATCGGTGCGTGTTTCCATATGACTTTCATCACTTCAAATTCGGCTTCGGAAATTTGCGGCAATGGTTTCATCTGTAATCCCCTCCTTAAATCTTACAATTGTAGTATACATTGTAATGTGAAAATAGGAAAATGTCAATTGCCCGTATTATACGGAACGGGCATCGTGTACCATGAAATGCAGAAATTTTTGTTGGAATTGGGGAAAGGTTTTTTGTTTGGAGGAATGATCATGTTCGATGAAAGCTTATACGATACACCCGGATTTTGCCGTCATGGCTTAAGTATAGATTTGGTCAATAAAAAACAGATTTTGTTTGTCCCCGTACTGCAAATTAAATGTATTTCAGAGGCAGCCGCTATTTACGATTATCCAATGGACGCGGAGGAAATCGGGAGAATTGTGTTCCGTTTTTTTGAGCAAATGAAGCAGCGGAATTTAACGCTCCATACGCCCTGTAAAAAATACTGGCTTATGCCCAGGGGGATTCGGAGCTTCAAAAAATATGTAGAAGCTACTTTTTCTGTTGAACTTAGTTGGGATGGGGATGTTTTTAGTGTCTGTCGCTGGCTTCCGGCGCCTGACCGCGGTTTTGAACCGGAACCCTCCGGTGAGGATCTCACCATAAGCAACTCCGTTTCGGCAAAGGAACTGGGGGAGTTTATTCAGCTGCAATTCGATTACATTGAGAAGAAGCGTCAGGGTTTGTAAATTTCAGTTTATCGGTCCAATAAAAGTCTAAAACAGGGCGGCGAAATAGAGGTGTTTACTATTTCGCCGCCCTGTCTGTTACCGTGCCATATCCTGTGTCCCGCGGAGATAATCTTTCGCCGCCGTAATCAAGCATTCGTTTACCACGATTCCCGGTGTGCGATGCCTTACACTTCTACCTTTCTTATTCTCTGCATATATATGTAATACACAGAGACAAATTCTGCCGTATCGACGTGAAAACGGATTTTGCATAAAAAGTCCGGGGGCGCAAATCCGGCGGGAGGAAAGACCGAAAGGATTTCGGAGAAAGGGCAGTGGTGCCGTGCGGGACATGGCGCCCAAAGGAGGAAAGGCATGATGGATAAAGTAATTGAAAACAACCAGGTAACAGTGATGGGAAAGATCGTGAGCGGATTTCTTTTCAGTCATGAGATCTACGGCGAGGGATTTTACATGATGGACGTGGAGGTGGAGCGGCTGTCGGATTCCACGGATATCATTCCGGTGATGGTATCAGACCGTCTGATCGATGTAACCCAGGACTACACAGGTGTGAACGTCTGCATTGGCGGACAGTTCAGATCCTACAACAGGCACGAGGAAAAGAAAAATAAACTGGTGCTGTCCGTATTTGCAAGAGAAATTGATTTTATCGAGGAAATGGAGGAGAATGCCAAGACGAACCAGATCTTTCTGGACGGATTTATCTGCAAGGAGCCGATCTACAGAAAGACGCCTCTTGGCAGGGAGATCGCGGATCTGCTTCTTGCGGTGAACAGGCCCTATGGAAAGTCCGACTATATTCCCTGTATCTGCTGGGGCAGGAACGCCCGGTTTGCCAGTACCTTCCAGGTGGGAGACAGATGCATGATCTGGGGGCGCATCCAGAGCCGGGAGTATATGAAAAAGATCACGGAGGAAGAACTGGAAAAGAGGGTGGCATACGAGGTCTCCGTCAGCAAGCTGGAAACAGGGGAATAAATCCCGGTGTTAACAGAATTACTTTTTATTGAAAATTGTTCCGTGCAGATACATTGACACTGCATTCAGAAAATGATATATTGTTGTATAGATAGAGGTTGCGCCTGTTATCAGTAATCCGTCTGATGTGGCAGTCACAGGGGAGGGCGGATAAAAGGAACCGGCGCCGAAGGGGTGTTTTACTGCAGGGCATTTCCTGGGCATGTATTTAAGAGGTACATGACTGTCATCGGCAGATGGGGCGCTATCGTTACGAAGTCTATTTGGCGGCTCATGTTGCATGGGCCGTTTTCTGTATACATACTGTGTGGGAAGGTGCGGAGAAGCAAAAGGGGCCCATCGATATCATCATTATACTATTATAAGAACGGAGGAGCATTATGTCAGTATTTACAGGAGCAGGCGTGGCAATCGTCACACCATTTCATGAGGATTACAGTATCAATTTTGAGGCGTTTGCGGAACTGATCGAATATCAGATTGCAAATTCCACGGATGCCATTATCGTGATGGGCACCACGGGAGAATCGGCGACAACGTCTATCGAGGAGCATATCGAGGCAATCCGGTTCTGCGTAAAGACGGTAAATAAAAGAGTGCCGGTCGTTGCGGGAACGGGCTCAAACGCTACGGATACGGCGATCCATCTCTCCAAAGAGGCGGAGAAGTGCGGCGCCGACGGGCTGCTGGTGGTTTCTCCCTACTATAATAAGGCGACACAGAACGGATTGTTTCACCATTTCAAGGCAATAGCGGACAGCGTAAAGCTTCCGATCATTCTCTACAATGTACCCAGCAGGACCGGCTGTAATATCCTGCCGGAGACGGTGGTGAGACTCTGCAGGGAGGTGGAAAATATCGTCGGTGTAAAAGAAGCCAGCGGCAATATTTCCCAGATTGCAAAATTGTTCTCTTTAGCGGACGGATGTGTGGATGTTTATTCGGGCAATGATGACCAGATCGTACCGCTTCTTTCGCTGGGCGGCAAGGGCGTTATCTCGGTACTGTCCAACGTGGCGCCGAAGCAGACACATGATATCTGCCAGCTTTATTTTGACGGGAAAACAGCGGAGAGCGCGGCGCTGCAGATCAAGGCGATCCCTCTGGTGGACGCGCTGTTTTGTGAGGTAAATCCGATCCCGGTGAAAAAGGGCGTGGCGCTGCTGGGCATTGCGGCGGGACCTCTTCGGATGCCCCTTTCCGAGATCGAGCCGGCGCACGAGGAGAAACTGAGAAGAGCGATGATTGATTTCGGCTGCGAACTGAAATAGCGTGGCGATGGCAATCGGCGTAACGGTGGGGCTTAAGGGCTGAACCGGATTGAAATACCCGCTGATGCGGGTGAATGGGAGAGCGGAGCATATGATAAAAGTGATTTTACATGGCTGCAACGGCAAGATGGGGCAGATGGTCACGGAACTTTGCAGTCAGGAGGAAGATGTCAAAATTGTGGCAGGTATCGATGCGGTTCATCACGGCGCGGGGGAATATCCGGTATACAGGGACATTTTTTACTGTAATATCGCGGCGGATGTGGTGATCGATTTTTCCAATGCGGCGGCGGTAGACCGTCTGCTGGATTATTGTGTGGAAAAAAAGGTTCCCTGTGTGTTGTGTACGACGGGATTGGCGGAGGAACAGCTTGACAGGGTGAGAGAAGCGTCAAAGAAGACGGCGCTGCTGCGCTCCGCCAATATGACGCTGGGCGTGAATCTGTTGATGAAGGTGCTGAAGGAGGCGGTGGCGGCGCTTGCGCCGGCGGGCTTTGACGTGGAGATCGTGGAGAAGCACCACAACCAGAAAGTGGACGCGCCGAGCGGCACGGCGATCGCTCTGGCGGATGTGATGAACGAGGAGATGGGCGGTGCTTATGAGTATGTCTATGACAGAAGCTGGGTGAGGCAGAAGAGGGACAAGAAGGAACTTGGAATCTCCGCTGTCCGCGGCGGTACGATCGTGGGAGACCACGATGTGATCTTTGCGGGGGCGGATGAGGTCATCACTTTCTCCCACAGAGCCTATTCAAAGGGCGTTTTCGCCAAAGGAGCCATCCAGGCGGCAAAGTTTATAGCAGGAAAACCCGCAGGACTATACACAATGTCAGACGTAATCGAAAATCGAGAATAGAGAATAGATGAGCCATAAGGCGAATCTATTCGATACGGTGCAATTTGCGCAGCAAATCGCAGCGGTTCCCGAAAAGAGCCGTAAGGCGAATCTATTCGATACGGTGCAAGAAAGAGAAGCTGTAGATTCCGCATAAACGAAAGATGGGAGAATTTATGAACGAACTGGAACTTAATTTTTTAAAAAGTCTTTCGACGCAGTATCCGACAATTGCTTCCGCCTCCACGGAGATTATCAATCTGCAGTCTATTTTGAATCTTCCCAAGGGGACGGAGCACTTTATGACGGATATCCACGGGGAATCGGAGCAGTTTAACCATATCCTGAAAAACGGTTCCGGTTCCGTGCGGCGGAAAATAAACGAGGAATTCGGGAATACGATGAGTGAGCGGGATAAAAAGGCGCTGGCGACACTGATCTATTATCCGAAGGAAAAGCTGGATATTGTATTGCAGAGTGAGGACAATATCGAGGACTGGTACAAGATCACGCTGCACCGGCTGGTACAGATCACAAAGAGGGTGGCATCCAAGTATACCCGTTCCAAGGTGCGGAAGGCGCTGCCTTCTGATTTTGCCTATATTATCGAGGAGCTGATCACGGAGAAGGCGGAACTTTCGGACAAGGAAGCCTATTATAACGAGATCATACATACGATCATCCGGCTGGATCGGGCGCAGGAGTTTATCACGGCGCTGAGTTTTCTGATACAGCGCCTTGTCATCGACCATCTCCACATAGTCGGGGATATTTACGACAGAGGACCGGGACCGCATATTATTCTGGATACCTTAAGCGAATACCATTCCGTCGATGTGCAGTGGGGCAACCATGACGTGGTGTGGATGGGGGCTGCAAGCGGGCACGGCGCCTGTATCTGCAATGTGATCCGGATGGCGGCCAGGTACGGAAACCTTGCCACGCTGGAAGAAGGATACGGCATCAACCTGATTCCTCTTGCCACCTTTGCGCTGACGACCTATGCGGACGCGGACTGCAATGCCTTCAGGGTGCACTATGACAATGATTACAATACAAAGGATCTGGCGCTGGATACCCGGATGCATAAGGCGATCACGATCATGCAGTTTAAGCTGGAAGGGCAGGTGATCCGCAGGAATCCCTGTTTTGAGATGGAGGACAGGCTGCTCCTTGACAGGATCGACTACGAAAAAGGGACGGTCCTGATAGAAGGCAGGGAGTATGAGATGAACGATGTGGATTTTCCGACGGTGAATCCGGAAGATCCTTATGCGCTTTCCAGGGAAGAGATGGAAGTTATGAAAAGGCTCATCAAAGCCTTTATGAACTGCGAGAAGCTGCAGAAACATGTGCGCTTTTTATTCTCGAAGGGCGGGCTTTACAAGGCTTACAATTCCAATCTGCTCTACCACGGCTGTGTGCCCATGGATGAGGAAGGAAATTTCCTGAAAGTCAATGTGTTCGGGAAAACCTACGGCGGGCGGGTGCTCTATGATGTGCTGGAGCACTATGCCAGAAGAGGCTATTACTCGAAACACCATCCCGAGGAGAAGATGAAGGGGCAGGATATCATGTGGTATATCTGGGCGGGACCGAAATCTCCGGTGTTCGGGAAAGACAAGATGGCAACCTTCGAGCGCTATTTTGTGGCGGATAAAGAGACGCATAAGGAACAGAAAAATGCTTACTACAGGCTGCTTGATAAGGAAGAGATCATCAATAAAATTTTAGAAGAATTCGGCCTTGATACAAGCGAATCCCATATCGTCAACGGGCATGTGCCGGTGGAGGCGAAGAAGGGGGAATCCCCGATCAAGTGCGGCGGCAAGCTTTTTATCATTGACGGCGGCTTTTCCAAGGCATACCAGGGCAAGACGGGAATTGCCGGATATACGCTGGTATGTAATTCCTACGGGATGCGCCTTGTCGCCCATGAGCCTTTTGAATCCGCGGAATCGGCGATCAAGAAAGAATCCGATATTTTTTCGGACAGTGTGATCGTGGAGACCATGAAACAGCGGCTGCGGGTGGCGGATACGGACATCGGCGCGGAGATCCGGGAGCGGATTCGGGCATTGGAAGGACTGCTGCAGGCATACCGGGACGGCAGTCTGATCGAGAAAAGCATATAAGTGAAAAAACGCATAAAAAACCTCAGCCTTCCGAAGCTGAGGTTTTTGTGATCTGTGCCTGCGGCAGGATTTATCGTCTTGCGGTAGTACCGACAGCACTGTTTACACCGTTTGCCACACCGTCAGCGACATCACCCACGGCATTTGCTGCTCCGTCCACAACATCCTCCACGGCGCCTGCGGCGTTATCGGCAGCATCGCCGACGGCATTGCCTGCGTTATTACCATTTGTGGTATTACCGTTTGTGGTATTGCCGTTTGTCGTGTTGTTGTTTGTGGTGTTGCCGTTCGTTGTGTTATTGTTTGTGGTGTTGTCGTCTGTCACGCTTCCGTCTGTGGTATTGTCATTACCTGCGGTATCGCCTGCATTGTCTGTGGCGGCGTCATTATTTGCGTCGTCTGTAACAACATCATCGTCCGCTGCGCCGGAATCTGCGGCAGCGTTATTGTTCTCTGTCTGATTATCTGCCATATCGTCCTTATTTCTGTCCGTGCCACATCCAGAAAGAACAAAGACGGACATAAGAATAAGCATGGAAACAGCCAGAGCGGTTCTAAGCTTTTTCATAATATGAATGCTCCTTTCCATAGATGAATCGACGTTTTATTCCAATCGTCAAGGTTAGTATGGACAAAAAGATGGATTCTATGTACTATAAAATAAAAAATTAAAAAATATAAAATTAACAGGTAAATCAGCAATTTAAAACAATATCATACGATAAAAAATAAACGGGAAGGGACAGGTATTGACATGAAATTCAGGCCATGCATCGATATTCATAACGGAAAGGTAAAGCAGATCGTTGGGGCAAGCCTGACGGATGCGGGAGACCGGGCGGCAGAGAATTTTGTGTCCGATCGGAGCGCGGCGGATTACGCAAAGCTGTATCAAAAGTATGGCTTAAGAGGCGGGCATGTGATTTTGCTCAACGGAAAAGAGAGCGCCTATTACGGGGAGACAAAAAAACAGGCGCTTGGCGCGCTCGCGGCATATCCGGGCGGTATGCAGGCGGGGGGCGGGATCACGGCGGACAACGCGGCGGAGTTTATAGAGGCGGGGGCGTCCCATGTGATCGTCACTTCCTATGTCTTTCAGGGCGGACGGATTCTGGAAGAGAATCTGGAGAGGCTGGTGAGGGCGGTGGGAAGAGAGCGCCTGGTGCTGGATGTGAGCTGCAGGAAAAGAGGAGATGGCTATTATATCGTGACGGACAGGTGGCAGAAGGAGACGGATATTCAAATCACGCAGCCTCTGTTGGAGAGGCTTTCGGCGTCCTGTGACGAATTTCTGGTCCATGCGGTGGATGTGGAAGGGAAAAAGGACGGCATTGAGGAGGAACTGGTCAGAGAACTTGCCGGATACCGGGGGATTCTTATCACCTATGCCGGCGGCGTGCGGGATTTGGAGGATTTGAAGAAGCTGAAGGAGGCGGGAGAGGGAAGGATCGATGTGACCATCGGTTCCGCGCTGTCCGTCTTCGGAGGAAATCTGGATTTTGAGGAAGTGGTCGGATACTGCAGAGGGTAGGGGATTCTTAGCCAGGATATCCAGTGTCCCTCCCGGCGTCCGGTAATGTGGTAATGGTAACGAAATGACATGGCTGGTTCTCCGGCTGTTCCTTTATGGGATGGTTTTTTGCGAAATAAAAAAACAACCCCTGCCAGAGGAGCTGTTTTTCTTAATCCGTGATGACAATATTGCAAATTCCAAATAAAATGCAAATAAAGATATTTCTGTTATCAAAAACTTCTTGATTTAGATAATATTTAAGAACAGGCACAAATTGTAATACTGATTAATGAATGTGCATAATTTCGATTATGATATCGCCGAAATTATAATTTTGTTACGTTTACAGCCTGAGGGCCTTTTGCTCCGTCAACTACTTCGTACTCAACAGCAGCGCCTTCCTCGAGAGATTTAAAGCCTTCCATGTTCAGTCCGGAATAATGTACGAATACATCGTTGCCATTCTCGTCAGAGATGAAGCCGTAACCTTTCTGGTTGTTAAACCATTTTACTGTACCTTTGTTCATGATGATACCTCCAAAAATAAGAAATTAATTGTATGTGTCCAATATATCTGGCTGATATAATTGGCAACACTCATAGGATATCATGAAAGATGATAAATGTAAAGTAGATAAAATACTTTTTTTAGCAAGAAAAAGATGTTATACTTTATGCGGTGAGTAAAAATGAACATGGAGGAGGAAAGTTTCATGAAAAAATTTATGGAAGAGTTTAAGGCGTTTGCCTTAAAGGGAAATGTGATGAACATGGCGGTCGGTGTGATTATCGGTGCGGCATTCAGTGATCTTGTCACTTCTTTTACGACAAATATCATTCAGCCGATTATCGCCTGCATCGGCGGCGCGGAAGTGCGCGGCAGGATCGAACTGTTCAAAACAGGAAATTATATCGATTATGGAGCGTTTATCAGTTCCGTCATCTACTTTATGATCATGGCATTTGTTATTTTTATGCTGGTAAAGACCATGAATACGGTGATGGGGCTGGGCAGGAAAAAAACGGAGGCGCCGGCGCCCACTACGAAAAAGTGCCCTTACTGTAAAAGTGAGATTGCGTTGGACGCCACAAGATGCCCACACTGTACATCCGAACTAAAGTAGGGGCAAAAGCGGACACTGTGAAAGGGTGTCCGCTTTTTAAAATCAATTCTCAAGCGCCGTGGAGCGTTTCACTTCATGCACCTCATTATAAGAAGCAAAAGCGGCTTCCACCAGTTTCTCATCCGGTTTTTTGGTAAAGAGGCTGATCACGGGAACGATCACGAGCCCTGCCAGCATCGTGAAAGCGCCGGCATTGATTGGGGACTGCAGAAGGGCAGGAAAACTTCCCCGCACCAGCATATTCAGCGTCATAAAACAGGAGCCGAAAATAAAACTGCACCAGACGGACGCCTTTGACACTTTTTTCCAGTACAGGCTGTAGAGGAAGGGGGCAAGGAAAGAACCCGCAAGAGCTCCCCATGATACCCCCATAAGCTGAGCGATAAATGTGATGGCGCTCTTATACTGGATAATGGCGATCACTGCGGATATGGCGATAAAAAGCACAATCAGAATGCGGATGCTAAGGAGCTGCTTCTTTTCATCCATATCTTTTATGATATGATCCTTGATCACATCGATGGTCAGTGTGGAACCGGATGCAATGACCAGGGAGGAAAGGGTGGACATGGATGCGGAGAGAACGAGGATAACCACCAGTCCGATCAGAATCGGAGATAAATTCTCCAGCATGGCGGGGATCACCGAATCGTAACCGTTTGCCTCTATATCAATATTGGCGGAATAAAGCCTGCCGAAACCGCCCAGGAAATAACAGCCGCCGGATACGATTACGGCAAAGAAGGTGGAGATCACGGTTCCCTTGTGAATTGCGCTCTCATTTTTGATGGCATAGAATTTCTGGACCATCTGGGGCAGCCCCCAGGTTCCCAGGGAAGTCAAGATCACAACGCCAAGCAGGTTCAGCGGATCAGGTCCGAAGAAGGAGGCAAAAGCGCCGGGCTGGGTTGTTGCCGCGGTATCCTCCACCATGGCGAGGGCGCCTACCGCGGCGAGAAAGCCCCCATTGGCTTTCAATACGGCGGCGATCACGGCGCAGATGCCAAAAAGCATGATCAGTCCCTGGATAAAGTCGTTGATGGCTGTTGCCATATAGCCTCCGGCAATCACATAGATGCCGGTCAGCACTGCCATCAGTACGATGCAGACCGTATAATCAATGTGAAACGCCATGCCGAAGAGGCGGGAGAGCCCGTTGTAGAGGGAAGCCGTATAAGGGATCAGGAAGATAAAGACGATAATGGAGGCGCCGATCTTTAAAGGTGTACTGGAAAAGCGGGCGCCGAAAAATTCCGGCATGGTGGCGGATTTAAAATGCTGCGTCATAATACGGGTACGCCGGCCAAGGACAACCCATGCCAGCATGGAGCCGATGATGGCGTTTCCAAGGCCGATCCAGGTGGAGGCTATGCCGTATTTCCAGCCGAATTGTCCGGCATAACCGACAAAAATAACGGCGGAGAAATAGGAAGTGCCGTAAGCAAAGGCGGTGAGCCAGGGGCCGACGCTCCTGCCGCCCAAAACAAAACCGTTTACATCAGTGGCGTTTTTCCGGCAGTAGAGTCCGATAAAGACCATCACCGCAAAAAAGACGACCAGCATAGTTACTTTGAAAATCATAATGTTCTCCTCCTTCAAAATACACAATCACTTTAAAGCGTTACGGTTTAAAGCGATAAAGCGTTTACGTTATGAGTATAGAAGAAACGGGGGGAAATGTCAAGAATAACATACGCCGTGTGCTGCAATTGGCATGAAACAGGAAAAATCGGGTATGAAATCCGGAGCGGAGGGGTTAAGGATACATCCTGAAATGTCGATGTAACATATGTGGATACAGAAGATAAGAATGTTTTTGGCAACAGTAAAATAACATGTGCGGCAACGGATGGCGGCAAAGTTTCCAGGGACGGAAGATGTGGGAATTTTGGCGTTTTTTATGTATATGGCGGTAGGGGCATCCTGCGGAAAGGAGAAGTATGATATCGACGGATCATAATCTGGTTTATCCGGGAGTAAACGGAATGGGCAAAAGTGCGGCTGCTGCAGGAAATGCCTCCGAGAATGGCGTATCCGGCGGGAGGGGCTTTTTGGATCATATTCTGAAAGCGGCGGAAAAAGTCGATGAACAGGAGGCGGGGAGCGTCTCCGGAAATCGCGGGGATGCGGCAAAAGCGATAGAGGGCGCCTCAAAGGAGGAAAAGAAGACAGGCTGGGAAGCGCTGATGCAGGTTATCTCCGGCCAGAAGGAAGAGATTCTGAAAAAGATAAAAAGCGGTGATACCGGTACGAAGATTCCCATCGGCAGTATGAGCCTGACGGAGGAAGAGTGGGAAAAGCTGCTGAAAGGCTTTGATGATGCCCAGGAAAAGATCCGGGAGGCGGTCAGGGCGGATGGCGGCGAAGAACTGCCGGAAAAGAGGCCGGATACGACGGTAAACGGCGATAAAGTTCTTGTATCGGAAGATACGGGACATGATATAAAAGCCCTGGAGGATCTGATCAGCGAGTCGGGCAGCAAGCCGCAGGTGAGTGACGGCGCCGAAAAGGCGTGGCAGGCGGAGAAGGAGGCACAGCTAAAGAGCGCAGGGGTGAAAAAGGCGGAGGGCTTCGGGGATTATCTTCCGGGGATGCAGGTGATCACCAAAGTGGGAGACTGCAATGTTTCCCCCGGCATCTGGAGCAGGACGGATTTCCCTTTCTGGGAATATTTTAAAAGCGGAACTTCGGCGGATGCGCTGAACGACTGGCAGCCGGGCGGACCGCAGCCAAGTATGCTGGATTCCCGGGTTCAGCGTAATCTGCAGGGAATCGGACATGGAAAGATAAGTATTCTGATTCCGGAAAAGCTGCAGGCGAAGATGGATGCGGATCCGGCTTATGCGGATGAGATCTATCGAAAGGTGGCAAAGTGGAAAGAGGACTATGACGCCTGGGACAATGCGGCGGCGGCATCTCTCGGGATGAATGTGGCGGAACACCAGTTTTCTAAGAGTTACTGCGTACAGCTTGACGAGGACGGCAATGTGGGTAACTTTACGGTAGTGAGCAGCAGTATGGATATAACCGAAAGCAGGGGCGATGTGGAAGATAACTGGATCAAACGCAGAAACGCGGCGATTCTGTTCCATAAACAGCATCTTGCAAAGATGGGATATGCCGGCATTACCGGAACGGCGGGGATTATCCCGGAAGAATCAGGAGATTCGCCGCTGGCGCTTTTAAGGGCGGCGCTGATGGGGATTACGTCTTTGCCGGAGGAAGAGAAGGAGAAATATCACATCAATATATAGTGACGGACAAAATAAAAGGAGACAGGCAGCATGAGAGTTACAACAAGTATGACAAACAACGCAACAATGAACGCAGGGATGTCGGTGACAGGGAATTCGCTGGCAAGCTTTTTAAACGGTGAAGGAACGGATTCCATGGCGGCTTCCCTGGGCAATAAGCATCACTCTACCATGAATGTGTACTCGAAAGGGAAATATGAGAAATTAAAGGAGTCGGCGGACAGACTGGAACAGTATGCCGATGCACTGAATGCGACAGGAAATAAATCTCTTTTTGAGGAGGCAAAAAAGAGCGGTGATCCCACCGAGGTATGCGGGGAAGTGGAAAAGATGGTTTCCGCTTACAATGATCTGCTGGGCAGGATGCGGACCGATATGAGCACGATGGGCAGGTTCTATTATGAGAGTTTAAAAGCGGTGACGGCAGATCATAAGGACGAACTCAGCGCACTGGGCATCACCATGGATAAGAACGGCAAGCTGAGTATCGATAAGGAAAAACTGAAATCGGCGGATTTAAGCAGGCTGGAGAGCGTTTTCGGCGCGGAGGGAACGCTGACGTCCCGACTGAATCTGATAGCGGGCAAGGTGGCGGACAGTGCCGAGGCGAGCTTAAAGAGCGCATCAAGCCAGTATAACGCGGCGGGAAACAGTGTGGACAGTCTGATTCGGAGCTACGACGCAAAAGGCTGAGAAATGCGGGGCAGGGCGTCAGCCATAGCATAGAAGTCCCGCAATGCCGCTGATCAGCATGATCAGGATCGGGGGGAGTTTCCATTTCCGTGATAAAAACAGCATGGCAATCAACAGAAACAGCGCGGTCCGGTTAAAAGACAACCAATCCGCTTCGGGCTGATTGGTTCCGTATAATGCCAGAAGGATGATGGTGAACGCGGCTGAAATAATCATGCCCGTTGAGGCGGATTTCAGTCCGTTCAGTACTTCCAGCACATAGACGGAGTTTTTGTGTGTCTGAAAAAAACGATATAACAGCAGGGAAATAACGGTCCCGCACAGTACACAGCCGATGGTCGCCGAGAGGGCGCCCTTCACGCCGCCGATCTGAAGCCCCACAAATGTGGAGGTATTGACGGCAAGGGGGCCCGGCGTCATTTGGGAAATGGTAAGGATATCGGTAAACATTTTTTCGCTGATCCAACCGTTTTTTTCCACGACCTGTTCCCGGATTAAAGGAATGACCGCATAGCCGCCGCCGATACTCATCAGGCCTATTCTGAAAAATGTGAGAAATAAGTTCCATGCAGCATTCATGATCGTTTCCCCCTGTGATAAAATACCTGTATGATACATAAAAAGCAGCAGAAAAGGAGTATCAGAGCCACATTTACGCCAAAGATAAAATTTGCTGCAAAGGATAAGGGTATCATGGCGGATAAAAGAAAAGACTTTTTCTTTACAATCAAAAAACACATATCTGTGATCAGATCGACCATTAAAGCGGCAACACCGGCTTCCATGCCTTTTAAAATCGCCGCAATTACCGTATTGGAAATAAACATGTTATAACATGCCGAAAGAAACGTCAGGATAACGAGCGGCGGAATTACGGCGGCAAAGCAGCCGATTAAGGCGCCTGCGATGCCGGCTGTTCTATATCCCGCTAAAGCGGAGAGGTTGATGGCGATTGCGCCGGGCGTCGATTGCGCTATGGAAGCCATATTGATCAGCTCCTCTTCGCTGAAGCAGCGTTTTTTTACAACAAAAAAGCGGCGGACCATCGGAACGATGACATAGCCTCCGCCAAAGGTAAAAGCGCTTATAAACAAATTGACAGCAAAAAGCCAAAGATATATTTTTATACGCGGTCTCAAAGTAATCCCCTCCTGCTCAGCCCATTATATCTCTTGTTTTACTATCTGTAAAATGCTATTATTTTATAGGAACCATCAATTTTATTCATGCCTAAACGGAAGGATCTTAAGGGAAGATTCATAAAGACAGGATCATAAAGGAAAATTTATAACGGCAGGATCATACTGGCGGGATGATAGAGGAAGGATCATAAAGGAGAAGAAAATGGTGATACGGCATTTGGAGATTATGGAAGCGATAGCGGAGACCGGAAGCTTTACGGGGGCGGCAAAAAAACTGTATATCACCCAGTCCGCGGTTTCCCATGCGGTGTCGGAACTTGAGAAACAGGCGGGGACACCCCTGTTTGAACGCCTGCAAAGGGGCGTTGTGCTGACGCGCTGCGGCAGTTCTCTTTTGGAGGAGGCGCGGGGCATTCTGACGGCGTGCAGAAATCTGGACAGAAGAATAAACCATCTGGAAGAAAATACGCCGATTCATATCGTATCAAGCATTACCATCGCCTCCTTCCTGCTTCCCGGGATACTTCGTGAGCTGAAAACCTCTTTTCCGCAGATACGGCTTTCCGTTCGGGTTGCCAGTGCAAATGCGGCCATTGATATTTTGCGGCGCGGCGAGGCGGATATGGCATGTTGGGAGGGCGTTGCCCCGAAGGGGGATTTTCAGGCAATCCATTTGGGCTCCTACGGATTATGCGCCGCCTGTGCACCGGACTTTGCATGGAACAGAGAGAGTATTTCCCCAAAGGAACTGTGCGGCTGCCCGCTGCTGCTTCGGGAGCGGGGCAGCGCCATTCGGGATACATTGGACAATACGCTTTCGCTTGCCAATCTGAAAGCGGAGCCCATCTGGGAGAGCGTCAATTCCCTTGCACTGATCAAAGCCGCCGAAGCGGGACTGGGTATTACGATACTGCCGGAAAAATTACTGGAGGATTCTTTGCTCTTACATAAGCTCCGTATCCTCCGTTTAGACGGTATAAACATGGAAAATCAGATGCTGGCGCTGTTTCAGAAGGATAAATACCTTACAAAACCCTTTCAGCTTCTGATAGACCGGCTTGAAAGCAGAGAGAAGAGGTTCGCTTTCTGAGAGGAAATGTCATTTAGTTAACATTGCCGGACGCCGGGAGGGACATAAAATACTCCGTCGCCACGCTTCCGCTCGGTAAAAAGCGTAGCGGACACTAAGCGCATGAGAAATTTTCTATGAAAATTCCCCATTTGCTAAGTGCCGACGCTTTTTAACGGGCTCCTTGAGCATTTTATGTCCCTCCCGGCCAGATAAATGGCTTAACTAAATGACATTGTTCTAAGAGGAAAGCGTTTTAAAAATTAAAATACAGAAAAGCCGAAATACCGGCAAGCGATAGAACGGACCATAACATACACACAACGGTGATAAAGGACGTTCCGGCGGTGGGCTTAAAGTCCAGTTCCCTGCTGTTTTTGAAAAACAGTACGATGATGAAAGCGGCAAGAAGAAAGAACCACAGGTAAAACCCTCGCAGGTGCGTTGTCAGGCAGGAGAGAGGGGGAAGTTTCTCCTCCAGGTAAGCAAATTCCTCCAGGCGAAATCCGGAAAGGAGTTCTTCCCGGATCTGAAACCCCGTGAAGGCAAACAACTGTTTAAAGTAGGATCCGGCGGTGCCGATATTGTCCGCACGGAAAATGATCCAGAGAAAATCTACGGCGAGGAATGTGGCGCCCCAGCGTACAGGTTTACATAACTTTGACCATTGCCTGTGAAATAGCCTGTTCAGGCAGTTCAGTACACCGTGCAGCGCGCCCCACAGGATAAAGGTCCAGTTGGCGCCGTGCCAGATGCCGCTGACCAGAAAGACAGCCATAATGTTTACATAAGTTCTGATTCTGCCTTTGCGGTTTCCGCCCAGCGGAAAATAAATATAGGTTCTCAGAAAACGGGTGAGAGACATATGCCATCTGTCCCAGAAGTCCGTGATGGAATCCGCTTTATAGGGAGAGTTGAAGTTCTGCGGCAGATCGATATTGAACATGGCGCTGATGCCGATTGCCATGTCGCAGTAGCCGCTGAAATCAAAGTAAAGCTGGAACATATAGCAGAGCGATACCAGAAAGGCTTCCAGCGTATTTAAGGAAGGTACAATGAGAAAGCCGTAGTCCGCCGTTTTGCCGAAGGTATCTGCGATGATCACCTTTTTAAACAGCCCCAGGGCAAATATATACATGCCCTTAGAGAAGTTTACATAATTCATTTTTCGGTTCTCCGGTTTTCTGAACTGGGGAATGGTTTCGTTGTGCAGGACGATGGGGCCGGCGATCAACTGGGGAAAGAAGGAGACAAAGAGGGCATATTCGTCAAAGGAATAATCCTTCGTCTCTCCGCGGTAAGAATCCACCAGATAGGAAAGCTGCTGGAAGGTAAAGAAGCTGATGCCCAGCGGCAGCAGGATATGTTTCAGTTCAAAAGACCGGTGAAACAGAGCATTTATATTCTCCAGGAAAAAGTCAAAATATTTGAAATAGAAAATCACCGCGATATTGGCACATATGCCGAGGAACAGAATGGCCTTTTTTACGGACGGCTTTTCTGAGAAGTATTCCATTGCTTTGGCTATCAGAAAGTTGGCGATAATGCTGTTGCAGATAATCAGCAGATAGGAGACGTTGAAATAGCCGTAAAACCAGAGGGACATACCGATCAGAAAGATGTTGGCAGTCCTGTACCGGTTTACATAATTCAAAAGATAGTATCCTGCAAGTGCGAAGGGAAAAAACAGGAATATAAAATAGTAGGAGTTAAACAGCATATCAGTAGTACCTCTCTGTTATTGTGAACTTTGTTACGTATATCTGTTACCTGTCCTTGTTGTGCAGGGAAGCATAATCATAGGACGTATAAAAAGATCTGACCGAATCCAGATAGGTTTGAACATTTTCTTTTGTCAGCAGGTGTTCATCGTTCTTCATCTGTTCCAGAAGTCTGTCATTGATCCATTCGCCGTAATGAAGGTAATCCTTATAGTGATCCAAATTGCAGACAAGTTCAAAATCGTCGCTGAAGGAGTACAGTTTAATATTCGGATGGGCTAAAAGTTCCTCGATGGCAAGGCGCTCAGCCTCAAGGTGGCGTTCCATTTCACCGTTGTTGTTTAAAATATCATAGTAACAGATGCTGTAAGGCGGGAAGAACAGGTAAAATGTGGTCTCAGGATGTTCATCCGCCAGAGATGTCACATTCTGGCGAAGGTTGTCCAGCATGATATCGGCATCCTCCTTCGTCAGCGGCGCGGCAGGTTTCGGGGTGCTTCTTAACCGGTAGGTGGCAAGCACATGCCAGGCGCCGAATTCATCGCCGTGGTAGGTATTCCAGTTGCT
The DNA here is from genome assembly GCA_022799355.1 of Lachnospiraceae bacterium. Taxonomy (GTDB): domain Bacteria; phylum Bacillota; class Clostridia; order Lachnospirales; family Lachnospiraceae; genus 1XD8-76. The sequence goes on from JAAWOG010000040.1 coordinate 28,405, forward strand.
GTAGGTATCAAAATTGATGGAGGAACCGTCTCCCGTCTTTGATCTTGTGACCTGCAGGGTTTTACCGAATAAAACGGATTTGTTCAGGATGTAACTGACATCGTCAAAGGGATTATCGTTATATAAATAACCGGGGTAGGCGAAGGTTTCATCGTAAGCGTCTTTGTCCGATATGAGGATATTGTAATCCAGTCCCCAGATAATGTATCGGACTTCTTTGCCCGCATGATACGCCCGTCTTAAGTTGTCGCTGACTTCCCTGTATTTTGAGCCGGCGAAGGGGACCTTGATAAAATGCGCCCCAAACAGCCGGTTCGCCTCGGAAACTTTAAAGTTTTCGGTCATGGATGTGCCGGTGATGATGCTGTCGTAGGTAAAATGGCGGGTGATACCGTCATTTAAATACCGCTCATTGTTAGTGGGATATTCATCCTGGGGATAATCATATCCTTTAAGCGGCGCGTGATAGTGGAAAAAGGGATCGATATAGACGGTAATCGACGCCGTCAGTACAAAGGCGAGTATGGTCAGCAGCATGGTGCCGAACACCCAGCGTTTATATGCCGCAGTTTCGTTTTTGGATGATGATTCGGTTGACATAAGTACCTCTCCGGTTGATTGGTTTTCTATATGGAGCGCAGCGGGGCTGATTTCATGCTGATTGTCCATAGGTGAGCATCTATCGCTATAGTATGTGCCGGGGCCTGTGCGGCAATACATGACATCCGCTGGTCCGGCGCGGAAGAACCCGTATCATCATATCACAAAGATCAGGTTTTTTCCAGTAACAGTTCTAGTGTCGCTTTTTTTGTAATAGTTCAGCATAGGAGTTTGCACTTGCTGCAAACTCCGTAAAAACGTGTGATGGGAAAATAGAATCCGCCCTTTCACCGTAGGTGAACTTAAAATAGGGCGGATTCAGTAACAGTGCAGCCGAAAGGCTGAACTGTTACCTTTTTCCTTTTCGCGGCGATATATAATTCTTGCATAAAAAAATTTAACTTGCTATAATGAAACGGTAAAATACTTTGTCCTCGCGGGAATATATCGTGAAATATGAAAAAAGAAAGAGGAATCCTGATGGAAGATTTGATTCAAAACAAGCTGGAGTTTGCCGTACTGATAGATTCGGATAATATCAGCTCAAAATACGCGTCTACGATTTTTGATGAACTGGAGAAATACGGTTTTGCCTCCTGCAGGAGGATCTACGGGAACTGGTCGAAAGGAAACGGCTGGTCGGAGAAGGTGCTTCTTGAGTATTCCATCACACCGATTCAGCAGTTTTCTTATACATCCGGAAAAAATGCCACGGATATGGCGATGGTCATCGATGCCATGGATCTTCTGTATAAGGACAAGGTGGACGGATTTTGTCTGGTGACCAGCGACAGTGATTTCACAAGGCTTGCCATGCGGCTCAGGGAGGAAAAAAAGTATGTGCTGGGCATGGGCGAGTCCAAGACGCCGGCGGCACTGACGCGGTCCTGTAATAAATTTATCTATCTGAATCTGATCGATGATAAAAATGAAGAAAACAGTTTTGACCATAATGCGCTGGAGAACGTGACCAGCATAGAGGCGGTGAAAAAGGCGATCGCGGCGCTGTTTACGGAGAACGGCGGAAAGGCGTTGGACCTTGGCTATGTGGGGCAGCGTATCAGTGAGAGATACACGGACTTTGACGTGCGAAATTACGGCTACGCGAAACTCAGCGTGTTTGTGAAGGAGGAAATGCCTCAGTATCAGGTGGTCAGGGAGAAGAAGAAAACTTACCTGAAAGAACAGGAGAAGGTATCTCAGACCAGCCTTGAGACGGAGATTAAGGAGATGATCCGTGAAAACGGCGGGACCATCGATAACCTTTCCATTATTAACGACGAGATCGGAAAGCGTCATCCGAACTTTGAACTGAAATCTTACGGCTACAGCCGGATCTCCAGTTTCCTGCGCAGAATCAGAGGACTGGAAGTCAATAATAACAGCGTGCTTCTGCAGAAGGAAGAGGAGGAGAACCGGGAGTGATACCCGCCTCTTTAACCCCAGAGTTTAAAGAGGCCGATGGCTTTTTTGGCAAGGGAGAATCTGAGATCTTCCAGTTTGGCGGCCGCCTCCTTCAGTTCTTTTCGTATGGGGATCTGCTGGGGGCAGTGGGCTTCGCATTTGCCGCAGGAAATACAGCCGGAGGCGTTGCTGGGGGTTTTCCGGAAGATGGTGCACTGCATGTATTCTCTTCTGGCGGCACTTTTTCCTTCTGCGTAGTAGTTATTGTAGCAGCGGAAGGTTTCGGGGATATCGATGCCCTGGGGACAGGGCATACAGTAGCCGCAGCCCGTACAGCCTACTTTCACGGTCTTCTGAATTTCTTTTTTCACCGCTTCGATCAGAGCAAAATCTTCTTCGGTAAAGTCTCCTGCCTTTGTCTCATCGGCGATCCGCAGGTTTTCCAGAACCATTTCTTCGGAGTTCATACCAGATAGGACACAGGTTACTTCCGGCTGACTGTAGAGCCAGCGAAAGGCCCATTCCGCGGCGCTGCGCTTTATCTCATGGGCTTCCATCCGTTTCTTTGCGCCCTCCGGCAGGAGGTCTACCAGTTTTCCGCCCCGCAGCCCTTCCATGATAATAACAGGGATGCCTTTTTCGGCGGCGTAGCGCAGTCCCCGCCTTCCGGCCTGAGAGTGTTCGTCCATATAGTTGTACTGAATCTGGGTAAACTCCCAGTCATAAGCGTCAATAAGGCGGCAGAACATGTCCGTATGTCCATGGTAGGAAAAGCCGATATGCCGGATTTTTCCCGTTCTTTTCTTCTCTTCAATCCATTGTTCTATCCCAAGTTTTTTCAGTTTTTCCCAGGTTTCCACATCGGTCAGCATGTGCATCAGATAATAATCGATATAGTCCGTCTGCAGGCGCCGAAGCTGTTCCTGAAACATCTTTTCAATGCCGTCCATGGACTTGATCAGATAGTGGGGGAGCTTGGTAGCGATCTTGATCTGTTCCCGGCAGCCGATGCGCCGGAAAATTTCACCGACGGCGATTTCGTTTCCGGGGTAGATATAGGCTGTGTCAAAGTAGTTGACGCCGCCTTTTAAGGCAAGGCGCACTTCCTGTTCCGCCTTGTCAAGGTCGATACCGCTTCCTTTTCTGGTAAAACGCATACAGCCGTAGCCTAAAAGGGAGATGTCCTCTCCGGATCTGTTTTTTCTGTATTGCATGAGTTTTTTGTTTTCCTTTCGCTGTTTGTTTTCATGTGGGCACATATTCCTGATATCTGATGATATTACTGTAATCTGACGGGCGGATGCTGTCAATTTCTTTTTTGGAAAAAGGACGGGAAGGCTGCGGCGGTTTCGGAAATCTGTCGGGAAAGATTTGATGGTTCAGGAATAGTAAGAGGACCTACAGGGCAGGGTAAAGAAAAAACAGGAAAGGAAGATGCGGGGTGAGGAAATGGAAGAGGGCAGAACAAGAGGCAGTCAGACAGGCGGGAAAAAAAGGACGAAAGAAAGCCGAAAGGATACGGCGGCTCAGTGTCTTGTGGCGGTGTTTTGCTTTAGTGTCATGATGTTTTTGCACCTGTTTTTACGGACGGGCTGGGGAGACGATGGAGCGTTTGCCGGGATGGGTATGCCGATGGGGGAATTTTTGGCTTACCGGTACGAAACATGGTCGTCGAGAGTGCTGGTCGAGGCGGCGGTGAAACTGCTGACGGCAGCTTCCGGCGGGATCTGGAAGATACTGAATGTGCTGATGATCCTGCTGCTGATATGGATTGTGGCCGATCTGTTCGGAGGGGAGGGGAGAAGGGAGAAGATACGGTCCCAGCTTTCCTTCTTTGCGCTGCTCTGGTGTCTGCCGGTGCTCACCCTGTGCGATGCGGGCTGGATTGCCACCACCCTCAATTATCTCTGGCCTTTGACATTGGGGCTTGTGGCAATGCGGCCTTTAAAACACGGGCTCAGAGAGGAAAAATGTCCCGGGTGGGAGTATGTTGTCTGTCCGGTGTGTATGTTGTTTGCGGCAAATACGGAGCAGGGGGCGGCGGTTTTGCTGGGGGTATATCTGCTGTTTGGAGGATATTTGTTTTGGAGAAAGAAAAAGCCGTCTTTGTTTTATCTTATTCTTTTGGCGCTTCCGGCGGTTTCGGCGGCGTTTATTTTAGCATCGCCGGGGAATGCTTATCGATTTGAAGCGGAAATGGATCAGTGGTTTCCGGGATATGACAGGCTGAGCTGGTCCCAGAAGCTGCTGATGGGCTTTATTGACAGCGTTCATTATTATGCTTCGGCGGGAGGAAGCGAGAGGACCAATTATCTGTTTGCCCTGCTGACGGGAATCCTGTTTGCGGGAGTATGGCAAAAGAGCAAAGATACGAAATTTTCGCCGGCTGTCCTTACGGCCTTTATCCCCCTTACATTTTACTGGGGGATCGGACAGTTTGCCAACGCCAGGATTGCGGAAGAGGGATTCGGCAGAGGGGGACATATGATTGGGCTGTTCGGGCAAAACCGCTGTCTGCCCACAGGGGCGGGAACTTTTGAATTTCTGGGCTGGATATCCTACCCCTGGAAAATGGTATTTTTGCAGGCGGGCGTCTATCTGGGGCTGCTTGTCTGTATCGGGCTGACGATTTGTTTTCTGCATGGAAAGAGTTTTGAGACGCTGTTGGAGCTTATGATTTTAGGGGCAGGGCTGTTTTCGCGGATCATGATGGGATTCAGCCCTACCATGTATGCGTCGGGGGAGCGGACTTCTTTGTATTGCTCCGCAGCGATTTTAATCGTATGCCTGCGGAATCTGGAGTGTTTCCGGAGGGAAGAGGACAAAGAGGGCATGGGGAGAGAAATCAGCCGGGAGGACAAAATGGGCGGAAAGAGCGGGAAGCTGGTTCTGGGGCTTTATGTTGTTGGCGTGATAGGGTTCAGCATATGGGGCTCGAAGCTGGCGCTGGATAGCAGGATGCGGATGTTTCCCGGGATGTGAAATATGAGTGGTTTGGGTTTGGGGGGCGGGAGAATGGGGAAATGGGATCTATATATAAATATAATATATTTCGTAGTGTTCCATTTAAAAGTGCCATGATTATTTGGTGGTTAAAGCTGCGAGTTTGGCGCGGAGAGCAGCGATTTCGGAGTCCTTTTGGGCCAGAGTAATTCTACTTGCGGAAAGCTGAGAATCTTTTTCCGCGATACGGGCTTCTAATTCTGCAATTTGCATACTTGGGAGGATGATCAAAGGTTTCGTCATACGTTGTACCTCTTTATGATAATTTGGATAATGATAAAAAATATGTTCAGAGGCATGAAGAAACAGATTGATATAGTCGCTACACTCCTGCCCTGTTAAATATCCATTAGTTAAAGCATCTTGTAATATTACTATAATCTCATCTACAAGAGTTGTCAATTCCTTTTGGGAAAAAGGATGCTTTCTTGACTTGATCCGAGGTTTTAGCCGTAGCAGTAGATAGGGAATGAACAGGTATAGACGTTTTTTTCGGATTTCATCCAGAGAATAAGACTGGATTCGTATGGTAGGGACTTGATAAATATGTTCGCTTTCATCCTGGAAGATAATGCGGCATTGCAGTTTATTTGGAAGGTTGCTGTTTTGATCTGGGTATAGGACAACAGAATGAGGGAAACGGATAATGATTTCACCGGATGAGCTGTCCTGTGACATACAGTGTTCTATGGCGTAATGCATATCGTAAGAGATCATCCTGATGGCCATTATGTTATCATGTTTCATTTGGCATTCAATATGATAAAAATCTGAATCTGCAATTAGAAGAGAGATATCCATCAGATTGGAAGAAGGCGAACTTTGTGGAGAGTCTTGCCAGGTAGAGTGTTCGGTACTGAGAAACCTTATGGAAGTGTCCGGAGGATATTCTTTTTGGTAAATTTCTTTGATGAGCGAGAATATTTGTTTTGGCATGGTGTAGACGATGGCTTTTAGGATTTCATCCCATAGTTTATCACCAGTAATAGGTTGGGGTGGCATTACAGCGATCTGAAGAAGTTTTCTTCTGATTTTAAGTCCGTATATAACGCTCCGAATGAATCAGCAGCGCTGCAGGAACTGGAGGGGATCAAAGAAAAA
>JAAWOG010000007.1 GCA_022799355.1 Lachnospiraceae bacterium
GCTGTTAAACGATTTTGTGCATGCCGGTGTTATAAATGTAATACATACGATAATCAACGCTTCAACCATCTGCCATGCCCGGAATCAATAAATGCCTTAATTGTCAGATAGTTCCATTCATATTTTCAAAAACTAATCCGGCATCATACTCCGGAGCAAATTTTTCTGCCGTCCTATAGATGGGCTCAATAACAAAAACCTCTTCCACCAGATCCTCCGCGATCTTCTCAAGCGGCTGAGCCATCCTCATCTTTTTGCAAACCTGCGTGACCAAAGTTTCTGTTTTCCCTTCCAATTTTCCACTTACTTTTCCTGCCTCATATGCATCCTTTTTTAGCGCCTGTTTAACCGCCTCATCGTCATACCCGTAAATGCTCATCTTTTTCACCTCAGCCCTGTTCTGCAGCAGAAATTTCCTCAGGATATCTTCCCTGATACATTCCTCCACCGCCGCCCAGACGCACCGCCACGGCCTCCCAGTTCTCTTTCGGCCTCCAGCGCAACATCCTCCCTTCGATCCGCAGATCCGCCGCAGTATAAACTTCTGCGGCATATACCTCCGCCATGCTCTCCGGGCAACCCTTCGGCAGAGGAATCTCAATGGCCTCCGGCAGTTCCCCGTCAAAGGTGTGGAACACCGCATAAGCCTCCCCGTCCTTTCCAACCCGGAGCACCGCCTGCCAGCCCTTCGGATGGCGGGCACTCTTTATCTTCGGTCCAAAGCGGAAAGATATGCCGTTTTTAATAACAGGCGCTATTTTATGATAAAAAGCAATTCCCCTGTCAATAGCATCCCACTGTTCCTCCGTCAGCTCCGTCACATCCCCAGAGATGCACATCCGTCCTAAAAACGTGTTCGCCACCGAATAGACGATCCTCTTTACGGAGTCCTCCCGCCTGACCACCGCCCAGATCTGGCTCTGCGCCGGATGGATCAGCCTGTGCAGATTCGCCGCAATGATCGGAATCTCCTGGCACTCATGGGCATCCGAGAAGGACGCCATGCTCATCCTCCCCATCAGTCCCGGTTCCAGCCTGTGTCCTCCTGAAGAACAGTTTTCCAGCACGATACCCGGAATCTCCCGCTTCACCCTCTCGATAAATTCCGCCGAGGCTTCCATATTCTGTCTCAGTCCTTCGCCCAAAGACTCCGCCCCGTCGCAGCCCATGCCGATCGTCTCGTTGTAATCGATCTTCATATAGCCGAACCCGTACTTTTTCAGTGTACCGATCACCTTTTCACTCAGATATTCCTGCACCCACTCATCTCTCATATCCCAGAACCGCCTGAAATAGCTGGTCAGTGCCGCGCCGTCCTTGTGCAGCAAATGTTCCGCATTCTGATAGGCACCCGCCGCACTGCCCACGGTCTCTATCTCAAACCAGAGCCCCGGCACCATCCCCGCCTCCCGGATTGCCTGGGTTGTCTTCTCCAGCCCTTCCGGAAACAGTGTCTTTGACACCTTATAATCACCCATGCCGATGTCCCAGGGCACGCCGTCCTCCTTATACCAGCCGCAGTCAATCACAAAATACCGAAAGCCTTTCCCCTGAATATGGTCCAGTATCTTCTGAATATTCTCATGGGACGGATTTCCCCATGTGGTACAGTATTCATTAAACAAAACGGGGAGCTCCCTCTCTGACTCCGGCGCCTTCTCAAATCCCTCCAGCGCAGCCCTGGTCAGCCTTTCGGTGAAAACATCCAAAGAGTCCGTATGGGCCGCCGAAACAATTGCCTCCGGCGTATGAAACCTCTCTCCGGCTGCCAGTGTCTTCATCCAATGTCCAAAATCCCGGTCCGCCAGCCCGCCGCTCAGGGCAAGCCCTTCATCCTTCCGGTACAGTTCCATCTGCCAGGAAGCATGATGGGCGATCTGCGCGCCCCAGAACACATGGTGTTCCGCATCTTCCACCGCCGCAAACGGAAAGAATTTATTCACCGGCATGGAACCTGCCTGCCCGAATTTCTCACACCGCACCGCATGAGGCTCCCACGCCGGCTCAAGCTGCAGATCCTCTGCGGCAAGCCGCTCCATCCGTCCTTCCTGGCTCCACACACTGCGGGCGCGATATATAAAAAGCCGTTCATGTCCGTCCCCCTTCTGATAGGGCGAAAGATTTCCCAGAGAAAAACTCTCTAACATTTCCATCGTCAGCGGTTCTTCCTCGATATTTTCCAACATACAGGAAATTCTCACATAACTGTCACCCTGCCGCCAGGAAAGCCGGTGTGTTACCTCATATTTCCCCGGCGCCTCCATCACGGTCTCTATCCTCAGTTTCCCGCCTTCATCCGCCGCACGCTGTTCCTTTAAGACAAGCCGCCGCACACTCTCCCCGTTCCGCATGGAGTTTCCCAGTGCATATGCCTCATTATAAATATCCCCGGTAAGCTTTAACTGCACCAGAGAGTCCACCGCCTCTTTTTTTCTGTAAAGTTCCTCAAGGGGCAGATCCGCCGGAAGAAGCATCAGGCCAACCTGCTTTTTCTCCCCGTCCGTCACATACCGTGCGATCATATCCCCAAGCGGATAATCCCGCAATATCTTCATGCCCATATTTCTACTCCTCCCATCTCTGTATCCATATCCCCCGCCTCCGCACTTCAGCCGAAGTCCCGCATACTCCCACTGATTGAATCACCAAAAACATACTTATTCTGATATTTTCATTCCTTCCATCATGTCCGGACGCCCTTCCGGCAAACCATCTCTACCCCTTCACCGCTCCAACCGTCATCCCCTTAATAAAATACTTTTGCAAACTCAAAAACAGCACCGCGATCGGCAGCACCGATATCACAATTGCCGCCATCGCCGTCGTATAATCACTGCTCTGCGCCGAAAACAGCGACTGGATCGCCACTGTCAGCGTCTTAAGCTGCTTCTTGCTCACATACAGACTCGCCAGCAGATAATCATTCCAGATCTGAAAAGACTGCATAATAACAAGCGTTGCCATCGCCGGCTTTAACAGCGGCAGCACCACGGAAAAGTAAGTTCGGAACACCGAACAGCCGTCGATCCTTGCCGCTTCCTCCAGTTCAAGCGGGACCGTTGACATAAAACTGTTCATTAAGAACACCCCAAATGATATCCCTGTCGCCACATACATAAAAATAATGCCGTGCCTTGTATTCGTCAGATTCAGTCGGAAACCGATCATGTAAATCGGCAGAAACAGCGCCTGATAGGGAATCAGAATGCCGACAATAAAATAGATATAGGCAAACTTAAAGAACTTCCGGCTGCACCTGGCAATCGCCCATGCCGTCATCCCACACAAAACAGCCAGGATCAGCACACTTGTCACCGTATAGAACAACGTATTAAAAAAAGTGGTCCCCAGATCCAGCTTTTTAAAAGCTGCCGCATAGTTATCAAAATTCAGGCTCTCCGGCAGCGCCAGCGGACTGCTCAGATAAAGTTCCCTCTTCCCCTTAAAGGAATAATTCAAAATAATAAAAAGGGGCGCAATAAACAGGAGGGCCGCCAGTGACATAATGATCTGGACAACAAGGGTTCCCTTTGTATAAGGCTGGGACGGCACAAACTCCTTCTCCTTTTTCCTTTTCACGATACGCATTATACCTGCACCTCCTTCTTTTTCAGTCCCTTCACCTGTACCATCGCCACAAGCAAAAGAGCCAGCACAAGCGTCACCGACATGGCACAGCCATAGCCGTACTGCCTGCCGTTGATCGCCGTCGTATACGTCTGATAGATAACGGAAGTGGAAGCCCTTCCGGGACCGCCCTTCGTGGAGGAGACAAGCAGGTCATAGACTTTCAGAGAACCCGTTGTGATACCCACCACGCAGATTGTGATCGCCGGAGCCAGCATCGGCAGCGTCACATTGATAAACCGGCTCACCGGTCCCGCACCGTCCACTTTCGCCGCCTCGTGGAGCTCCCCCGGCACGGACTGCAGCCCCGCCAGATAGATCAGCATCCAGTACCCGATCCACTGCCAGTTATTGGCGATCAGAAGTCCCCTAAGCACCGTCCTCTTTTCTCCAAACAGCAGAAAATTGATATTGGTCCCAAGCGCTTCATTCAATGCCGGCAGTACGTTAGAAAACATTTTCAGCCATACAAAGCCGACTACCAGCGCGCTGATCAGACAGGGTACAAACAGCACCGTCCTGTAAACCTTCTGTGCCTTGATGCCGGAATCCAGCGCCACCGCGAACAGCAGCGCCACCACGTTCTGAATGATCGTATTCCAGATCGTAAAGCGCAGCGTAAACCACCAGGCATTCCGAAATTCCGGATCTTTTATAAGATCGATATAATTCCGAAACGCAATGAACGGTTTCTCCGCCGACATGCCGTCCCAGCTTGTAAACGAATAACGGACTGCCAGGATCAGCGGCACAATCAGTCCTATCGTAAAAATGATAAACCCGGGAAGCACCATCAGAAAGTACTGCCTGGACATTTTCTTTTCCATATAATTTATTTTCTTTCTCTCATTCATAGACATATACCCCTCTTTTCCGATCATGAACCTGTCGTAAACTTCCCGAACCTGATGCACCGGCAAACTGCTGACACACCGGTATGTGCATCAGAAAAGGGGAAAAGCCCTCGCTTCTCCCCTCTCAAAACCGCTTTAGTTCGCAGAACTTGCGTCCACTCTGCCATCGGAAGCTTTCAGGCAGTCTTCAAAGGATTCATCTCCCTGCAGCCATGCAGCGATGTCTTTCGCATTTTCCTCCTGGAAACCGCCCCATACGAGCTGGTTATTTCCAAGAGTTACGTCCACGATCATATTGTCCGCCGCATAAGCATCGATATCAGCCTGGCTCGGATTTGTGAAAGTAGGCGTCACATCCTTCAGCATGGAAGCCGTCTTTGTGTAATCCAGAATTTCCACTGCCAGTTCCTTGTCGGAAGTCAGCACATCCAGCACCTTGTTTACCGCATCCTGATGCTCCGTTGCCGCACTTGTCATAATCGTGATATTCGGCTCAAAGATCAGTTTGGAATCACCGGTCTGATTCGGGAACGGGAAGATGCCGAAATCAAAACTCTCATCGATATCCAGGAAATTCTGAATAGACCAGGAACCGGAAACCTTCATAGCCGCCTCACCAAGCACCATCTTCGCATCGCAGTCCGTCTGCTCCGTGGAGAATGTCTCGGGATAGGTATTGTCAAAAATCAGCTTGTTATATGTATAAGCTGTCTGAGCCGCTTCATCTTCCGCAAAAGAAACCTCTCCTGCGCGGAATTTGTCGCCCCATGTGGGATCGTTGTTGAATACGTCATTCATCATAAACTGCATGGTCACGTTGCCGATGGACCAGGTATCTACCATATGGCTCGCAAAAGGCGTAATCCCCTTTGCCTTGCAGTCCTCGATTATCGTTGCCAGGTCTTCCTGCGTCTTCGGCACTTCCCAGCCGTTCTCCGCGAACATGGTCTTGTTGTAATAAACACCCTGATACAGTGCGTTGTATACGAGCCCATAGGTCTTGCCGTCGATGGTCACGTTCTCTCTCGCCGCATCCAGCCCCTTGTCCAGATATGACGCATCTATCTCGCCGAGGATTCCCTGGGGTGCATAGGTTGCCACATCCTGCGCCTTGCCGATCATAATATCAGGCAGACCGGACTGCATGTACTGCTGCATCTTCGGCTGGAAATCATTGCCCCAGTCTACACATTCCCATTCCAGTGTCACTTCCGGGTATTTTGCCGCCAGCGCCTCATCGATCATATCCTCAATGCCCGCGTCCGTTGTGGACTGGCCTGCCAGCACAGTCAAAGTTACCGCCTCATCCGAAGAACTCTCTGCTGCAGACGCCTCCGCCTCACCGCCGTCCTCAGCCGGAGCCTCTGTCTCCGCCGCCGGCGCTTCCTCCGCCGGTGCCCCGGAATTGCCGCAGCCCGCAAGGAGCGCCGCTGTCATACATGTCGCAAGAAGTAAACTCAGGTAACTTTTCTTTTTCATTTTCTTTCCTCCTATTTTAGTTCCGCATATCCCTTCTCAGTACCTTCTCTCTCAGAGAAATTTCTGATCGCTTCGCGCTCATAAATTCTCTGGGCACTGTTCCGGGATATGCTGTTTTTAGTTCCGCATATCCCTTCTCAGTACCTTCTCCCTCAGAGAAATTTCTGATCGCTTCGCGCTCATAAATTCTCTGGGCACTGTTCCGGGATATGCTGTTTGATGATCTTATTATACTTGTTCTTTTTCATGGAGCATTAGGAAAAATTTGAAATTATAAGTTGGATTTTTCGTCATAAAAAAAGTGTAAAGCCTATGATTCTTTCACACGCTTTACACTTTGACCATAATTTTTTATTCCGTTATAAATTACAAATCCAAATCACTCGTAATAATACCAAAAGATTCCAGTTTTGCCTTTAATATCTTTAATTGATAATTGAGTTCTTTTTCGGTATCATCTGCCTTTTTTATACGCTGCAAACTCGTATAACTGTCAATTAAATTATTGATCATCTCTTTATCGCTCGGCATACAATCACCCGCTTTCCATATCGCGCCTCATAATTAATTGTTACAAGAAAAGTATAACACAGAAGATACGCAAAGTCTATTCTCCCGTCACACATTTTTAAGGAGTTTGCAGCAAGTGCAAACTCGTATGCTGAACTGTTACACCTGCTCTCCGTTTTGCCTCTCATCTTCTTTCGTCAGCCCCATTTACTCCTCCTCGTCAGTAAACGCATCCACATCCAGCGCGATCATGATTTCCACCCTTCTCGACGCGTCCCTGTCCTCATTTCCGTCCTCATCATAGATCGGCCTGTCGCTGGCATAGCCTGCCGTCTCGATATAACCGCCGCTCAAATGCGGGTACAGCTCATAGCAGTAATCGTCCACAGCCTCTGCGCGCATCTCGGAAAGCACCTGATTTTCCTCGTAATTTCCGGTGGAATCCGTATGACCTTCCACAAAGATCGTGTCAATATAATCCCCATAACCTTCTTCTCCGATCACCCGGTCCATCGCGGCAAACAGCAGCGACAGGTACGCCATGCCTTCCTCCGAAAGTTCAGAACTGTTCACATCAAATAACACGCCGTCCTTCAACGTGATCTTTCCCGTTCTTTCATTAATATTAACGACATCCTCCATCATATAGCCCGCCGTGGCAAACTCTGCCTCCATCGCGCCCTGCATCGCCGAGAGCATCTCCCGCTTCGTCATGCCCATCTTCTCCAGCACTTTCGTTTCCACTTCCGCATCGATCACGGAATCTCCTACCAGAGCCGCATAGTATTCTTTCTCCGTCTTCTGATAAAAATAGTCCCTGTCATCTATGCGCAGAATATAGCCCAGATAACCACAGTCCAGATAATACGCCGTGAGCGAGCCCGCTTCCTCCTTCCTCGCATAGGGATCCTCCGAATTTCCCTGTTGTTCCCATCGTATCTCTATCCGGTTGCCCGGTCCCATTATCCCCGTCGCATACTCCGTTCTCCATCCGTCCGTAAAGTAAACGCCCGCACTGTCCGCAACAACCGCCTTATCTGTATCTGCGGAAAACCCTGATTTCTCCTGATCATCTATACGAAGCCATATGTTGGAAATTCCCGACTTCGCCTCCGCCGGATTGTCAGTATAACCGCCATAAGCGCCGATCACGTAATGTTTGTTGGACAGCATCCTCTGCGGCTGCAGTTTTCTCGTTATATTGTCTTTGGAAATCATCAGGGTACTGTTTGAAAAAGCAACTTCATAGGGAAACGGACATAACATAAGCTGCCCGTTTTCATCCAGATCCAGATAGGAAAATTCCATAACGGAATCCTTTACTTTATAATATCCTACCAACGATTTTTTCTCCAACGCCCGATTTACATATACCAGTTCCGCCGTATCTCCCTGTCCTTTGATGTTCTCTTCGTAGAACCCGGGAATATCTGTTGTCACCGCATCTCCAAACAGCGTATAAACGATCCCGTCAAAAACCTCTTCTTTTGTCATACCAAGGTCGTCCATATAAGTCCGGCTTGCATAGGTGCTGCCAAACTCCGCGCCATCTCCCCCGGTTTCGTCTATCAGTTCCCACAGCGTCTCGGTCCGGTAAAGGGTTCCCTCCGGGAAGCAGTAAATCTCACTCGGGATCACTGCCACTTCCACCCCCCCGACCATCATCGTCTCCATATCTTCCAAAAACGCCTTCTCAACCTCCCCGTCAAACTCCCCGATCGTATAATGCCCATACAAATACTGTTCGGACAACGGTACAAACTCTTCTTTTGCTGCCGTATCTGCAGCATCCTCCATATCGATTCCTGTCAGCAGATCATCGTACTCTCCCTCCTTCGATGTCTCCATATAGGAAAATCCGTCAAACTCACCTGACGGCGCCGTACTGCCCCCTCCTATCCTTGTCACAAGAAAGACCGCTGCCGCAAGCAATGCCGCAATGATACCTATCACTATAAAAATTCCTGTTTTCTTCTTTTTTGTTGCCTTCTGCGCAGCGGATGTTCCGGACTGCGCCGCCGCAGATGCGGGTACAGGCTCCGGTCTGATATCCTCCGGCTTTTTGTCAAACATGGATACCGTAGAATCCTCATCCCCCATCGTGTCATCCCAATCGCGGCTTTCGCTCTGCGGCATGAAACTTTCTGGCTTTCCGGACTGCGCCGACCTCCCCGGCTCCTTTGGACTTTCGCCTGCCGGCGCAGTAACCGGCTTCCCCGTCTCTTCCCATGCCGACACCGTTGCCGTCTCCTCCGGCTCCTCCCACGCCGACACCGTTGCCGTCTCCTCCGGCTCTTCCCATGTCGGCACCGTCGCTATCTCCCGCGCCGCCATCGTTTCCGCCCCTGGCGCCGTCACAGCATCTTTCTTCACAGCCGATGGAAACGGAACGGCAAAAGCCTCCTTCGCAGCATTTTTTTCCGCCTCCGCAGATTCTTTATTCCTCAATAGCTTCTCCAGATCGCTCTTAAATTGCGCGGGCGTCCGGTATCTTGCCGACGCCTGATAAGCGCACGCCTTTAAGATGATCCGCTTCAGTTCCTTACTGCCGCATGCCGGCGCAGGCATCGGCTCCTCGCTGATACGCCTTGTCAGGGAAACCTCCCTGTCGGAAAAGCTGATGGGCTGCGGATAGGGAGGCAGAAACGGCGCCCTGTTATAGTTCATAAACCGGTACATCACGATACCCAGCGAATAGATATCCACCGTGGCGTCGTAGGCTTCGCCCTTATAAACCTCCGGCGCCATGTATGTATAGGTTCCCTTCTTCGAGAGATTGCTCATGGTCTTTTCCGCCGTTCTCGCAATCCCGAAATCCCCCAGCTTAAACTCTCCGAAATTGGAAATAAAAATATTTTCCGGCTTGATATCCCTGTGAATGATATTCATCTTTCCACAGACCTCGAGCGCGTTGCAGATATCCATGCCGAGCCTTATTACTTCCTCCTCCGTCAGATTCCGCTCCGCCGTCAGCGTTTTTAATGATTTCAGCAATTCCATGCGGATCAGGATATCCCAGCCGACATTGTCCCCATGGGGTATCACCAGATGATCCTCATAGCTGACGATATTGGTATGCCCCTTGAGCTGCGCCATCAGCTTAAATTCATTTACGATCTCCTCCACAAAGCTTTTGAAATAGCTGGTCACGCTCTGCTCATCCATCCCCTCGCTCAGAGCATCCTCAATCTCCTCATTTGTCTGGGGTATGGTGATCTTTTTCATTGCCGCCTCATACCGCGTGCCGAACTCCTCCCTCTCAATGCGGTACACCCTGCCAAATGCACCCTTCCCCAACAGCTCTTTCACGGTCCAGTTGGTAAATACTTTTTCTTCCGCCCCTTTTTTCATTCTGACCTCCTGTTATTCTCTATTGATTTCCGCAGACAACGCCGCGTGCAGACTTTCCTCCACCTATAAACAGATGCCCGCCTCCCCCTCCTGTACGCTTCCCGCAACAGCTGCGTGCAGACTTTCGCACGTATGAACGAATGCCCGCCTGTTCTCAGGCTATGATAACGGCTGCCGCAGCCAGTATAAACAATACGATCCATGCCTTTTTCGGCACTCTTTTCAGTCTCTCGATGATGCGCTCAAGTATACCGCCCTCCGTCTTTTTTACCCGCAGCACCAGGGCTGTCACATTGTCCCTTCCGCCGTTTTTCAGCGCCTCCTCCACCAGCCTCTGCGCCGTCTCGCCGGCCTCCTGCGATCCCCCTGCCAGCTTTGCCAGCACATCATCCATCACCATATCGGTAAGCCCGTCGCTGCACAGGAGAAAACTGTCCCCCTCCTGCAGCCGGATCTCCTCGCTGAAATGGGGTTCCAGCATAAATTCCTCCGGAAAAATGCCGAGATGCTGCGTTAGTTTATGCCAGCTTTTACTCTTTCTCGCCTGCTCCTCACTCATGATCCCCATGCGGATCATATTTTCCCCCTCACTATGATCCACGCTCAAAAGTTTCAATGCGCCGTTTCGTATCAGATAACACCTGCTGTCACCCACGTTGCAGCACACGGCTTTTCTCCCATCCATATACAAAAGCACCGCCGTAGTCCCCATCCGTCCGCCGCCTCTTTTTTGCATTTCGGCGCAGATGATGCCGTTGACGTCCGCAACCTGCCGCACTGCCTCCTCCCGCACATTTTCCAGCGCGCAGGGGCAAAACGACTTTGCCGCAGCTAAAGAGGCGACCTCCCCCGCCTCCTCACCGCCCATGCCGTCATACACCGCCGCCAGAAGCCGCCCCGCAGCCGCCGTCCTTCTCTCTGTTTTTGAATCGACATTCGTGTCATGTTTGTAATGCCCGAACAGACAGTAATTATCCTCGTTCCCCCTGCGCCGTTTCCCCGCATCCGTAACCACAGCGCCTTCTATTTTAAAACCCAAACTCTCTCCTCCCGCCTTCTCCGTTACTTCAGCATCTTCGCGCCGTCCGGATACCACAGGCTCGTTTCCTTCTGTATTGTGTAAGCATCCAGCGTTTTGATCTTTCCGTCCGCGGAATCCGCGATCAGAATATTTTTTTGAAATGCCTTGATAATAGCGCTGCGCTGTTTGGTGTAATCCTTCGCCGACTTGTTCAGGGAGGAAAGCTGTTTCTTAAATGCCTCTATATCCGTCCCGTTCTTCAAGCCGATGCAGGAGACGGTATGGCCGTCCCTGCCGGTCTTTGACTGCATCCGTACCCCGATGGGCGTGCCGTTCACCAGATTTTTATAGATCGTCTCCAGATACTGTTCCTCACCCTTATATTTCTTTGATGCCGTATAAATGGAAGCCGGGTTTGTCTTACTGCTGCTGTTCGCCGCCCCCACCGGGCCGGTCCACGAATCGGTAGGCTTCATACCCTTTATCCCGTTCAGATTCGTCGTTCCCTTATAAGCGGCAGCGATCGTCCAGTACGTGCAGGATGTACAGCCTCCCCCCGCAAAGCCCTTCGGGCTTTCATAACTGCCCTGCCTTACCACATATTCCGACTTCATATTCGGCACAATGGAATAGTTTGAATAATCCCCCGCCGTTTTCCCCTTAAATTTATTTTTATCGAAAGCGGCAAGTTTGTCATATGCCTTTTTCGCCGTCGTCGTTGACGCCGCCGGCTTATTTGCCGCCGCAGCGCCCGCCGTGCTCCCTGCCGCTGCCGTTCCTGCCGGTTTGCCTGTTGAGGTAGTGGTGGTGCTTGTGGTTGTCTTACCGCCTTCTGTCGTCGATGTTGTCGTCGTCGTCTTGCCTCCCGTCGATGTTGACCATGTGACGGTCGTCTTTTCCGGCGTGCTGTCCGTCTTTGACGACGGCGGTATGATCACCGCCTCCTCCTTTTTCGGAGCGGCAGCAGCCGGAATTTTACCGATCAGGCTCCCGAGCGCCGCACCGCCCAAAATGCTCCCCGATGTCATAAAAATATCGTTGACATCCTTACGCTGCGTCAGCCACAGCGAAGAAAAATAGTTTTTTATGCTCCGCGCAATATTGTCCACGGTAACGAGCATTTTGCCGATAATACTCTGCGTGTTTTTACTCATCTGCCCGTCGGCATTCGCAAATTCTTCTCCCGACACTGCCGTCAGATTTGACATAGCTGTCACCTTTTCATTCTGATTCCTCATGCTTTTTCTCACTTTGGAGAGACCGCTGTCAATGCCGGACTTCGCCGCCACCTGAAAGTCCAGTCCGCTCTGCACGCCTGCTGCCACTTTTTCCGCATCCGCTATCGCGGAAGATATCTTTTTTAAACTTGCGGACAGGGAAGTCATATCGTTTGTACGAATATCTATTTTTGCCATTCCGTTCTCCTTCCTATCCTTACCCCTGCTGATCCATCACAAGGATGCTGCCGTCCCAGATCTGATAATCGGCAAGCGTCGCTTCCTCGTGCAGGATTCTGTTTTCATGCCAAAAGCGCAGCTTATGCAGCGCTTCAAATCTGTCCGCATCCAAAGCCTTTACCGTATCGAGCACCTTTATGGCAACATTCTTTAATTTCATTTTCGCCGGAAGTTCCATATCCGCCTCCCACGCGCCGTCCTTCGTCCTGACGGTTACGATT
Source organism: Lachnospiraceae bacterium (assembly GCA_022799355.1). Lineage (GTDB taxonomy): Bacteria > Bacillota > Clostridia > Lachnospirales > Lachnospiraceae > 1XD8-76. The sequence goes on from JAAWOG010000007.1 coordinate 12,521, forward strand.
GCATATTCCATTTGTTTCTCCTCTTATTTCTTCGTCCATGTGATAACGTTTTTAATAACACTCTCATAACCTTTTTTGTCAGCGGCAGCCTGCCCGTATCCTGTTGAATTTACCTTCAGCGTAGTCCTTTCATTGTTGGCAGGATCGATAATAATATAATTTCCGTTGCTGTCTTTTCCCTCCACCAGCACATAGTGATTGGCATCCTTATTGTTCTTGTTGTATATGGACACCATCGGGGGCGAATGATGCGCAGGATCATTCTGATAATCCGCCAAACATGCATCCAACGCACTCAGTTTCGCCTCCGGAGAGTCACTCTTTCTGGCAACCGTGCCTGGTGTAATGCCGTATTTTGCCATCTCCTTTGTCACACCCGATCCATTCCAGCTCGCATTGCCCCCGTTTGCTTCCAACAGCCGCCCCGGCGTCATATCCACACCGAAATGTGTGGCAACCATCGCATCGCAGCAGATTCCGCAGGACAGCGAAGCCTTGTAAGAATAATCCTTATTATCCGCTCCTTTCCACACATTACCGTCCCAATATTTATTGTATCCCTTTCCCTGGGTAAAATATTTCATGCCAGCACTCTCGGCATTTTTCTTAGAACTGTGTGTATTTGCCGCAACGGCAGGTTTTGTCACCACCGTATCTTTATTCCCGGCAGGTTTCGAAGCTGCTGTGCCGCTCCCGGCAGGAGCATCGGTATTTCCCAAAGTTCCGGTGCCGACCGATCCCAACACTGCGCCCAATCCAGCCCCCGCCGCCACTCCGGCAGCCCCTGAAAATCCTGCCCCCGCAGCGCCCGGGGCTGACGATCCGCTCCCGGAGTGATGCCCGAACAGATTCCGTATAATCCCCGTCAGCGGCACCGCAGCCGCAGCACCCAGAATACTTCCTCCCGCCAGAAAAAGATTGCCTGTCATCCCATAATGGGAAATCAATCCTCCTGCAAATATCCCCTGTATCGTATGTGCGAGATTGATCAGCGGCATTACAATTTTCCCGACAATATTCCGTGCTTTCCTGTCCATCTGCCCATCTGCATTCATAAACTCCTCATTTGACACTTCCGTCAGTTTTGACAGCGTCGTCACCTTTGAGTTCTGTCTTTTCAGGCTGCTCCTTGCCTTGGTAATGCCGCTGTCAATGCCGGATTTCGCCGCCACCTGAAAATCCAGATTTCTCTGTACGCTTCCCGCCATCGATTCCGCATCGGCTATGGTGGCGGATATCTTTTTCAGCCTCGATGAAAGAGATACCAATTCGGATGTGTAAATGTCAATTTTTGCCATACCGGTTTTCTCCCTTCTCCTTCTTCCGCACCTTCAGCCAGATAAGCAGCATGATGATCCACAGCGGCAGCGTGATTAACAGCAAAACCGCCAGGCCCACAATGATCTCATACACATTGAGAATCCCAAGCCCGATCAGGATTCCTCCCAGAATACTCTCCGCCCTTCCGCTTTCCTTCACCGCTGAAGTATTCCGCTGCTTTGGCTTTTCTTTTGGTCTTTCCTCCTGTCCCCTGTCCGGTTTTTCTTCCCGCTTTTCTTCCTCCAGGGAAAGTTTCGGCGCTCCCATGGTTCCTTTCTTTTTATCGTGCAGAATTTCTTCCAGCGCTTCCCGCATCTGCACAGGACTCCCATAACGCCCGGAAGGATGATACGCACAGGCTTTTAACACAACTTCTTTCAATTCCTTACCGCCGCATTATATGCCTCCCTCTCCCGCATTTCATCATGTTAATCCCTACGGGGCGGGCGAACACGCTTTACATTATTCTGCCCGCCCTGCTCGCACAGTTTTTGCCTAAGACGCGCTCAGCCGAAATTGTTCATGGTATTTTTCAGGGACTGGTCTGTTGACTCGAGCTCATTTGCCGCCGTATCCATCAGTTTTGCGTAGCCTTCGAGCAGCTCCGAAAAATTGGTGAACGTGGACTGCATACTCTCGTATTTGGAGATAAATGCGTTCTGCGCATCGCCCTTCCAGATCTCGTTCAGCCCGTAAATGAGATTTTTCAGTTTTGCCATCGTCTCGTCATGCTGGGTTCTGTAACTCCTCACGCTGCCCGCCTTACTCCTCAATGTCTCCGGTGTTACCTGAATTACTGCCATTTCTTTGTCCTCCTTGATGATTTTATTTTCACAGCAAACGCTGTAAAATACTTTAGTAATTTATTCTTACAATTTACTGATTCTCGCCGCCATATCCCTGTCCACATTTTCCATCCTGTCGGCATGCTGTTCCAGCAACGCCGCAAACTCTTCGATCGCCTGCTGGAAACTGTTATAGGTGGGCTGCATACCCATATATTTCTGCACGAAAGCCGTCTGTGCAGGCCCCTTCCATACCACCGACAAAGTCTGCACCAGATTGGTGATTCTGTTCATCACGCTTTTCTGGTTCTCCTTGTAAGCCCTGATCTGTCTCGCCTGCGCCCGCAGTTCATCCGGAGTCAGCATAATCTCATTTGCCATAACAAACACTCTCCTTTCCCAGCTCATCCGAAGCTGTTTATCTTACGCCGCATTTCCTCGTCCTTCTTTTTCAGTTCTTCCGCCACACGCCTGATACTTGCGGCGATCGCCGTAAGCTGACTCCTGGTGGAATCCAGTTCTTTCACCGCCGCCTGCATCTGCATACGCATGGCGTCGCCGGATTCTCCCACCCAGACTGCTTCCGAAGCATTCCGGTCTCTGTTTAGATCATTCAGCGCCTTCCTGCACATATCCGCCGCCGCATCCAGCTTCTTTGCCTGTGCGATGGCCCTGTCGTAATCCACTCTTAAAAAACTCATATTTTACCTCATTCCCGCGCTGCTTTTTGCGCCTTATTTTCACGCCTTCCCATGCCGCTTTATGCGCTCTGCTCCGCACTTTCCGGTGCCGTTTTATACGTCCCGCTCCCACGCTTTCCCCATCCGGCGCCGTTCAGCAAAACGCCTCCTCCTGCGTGCAGTCTATCATCTCAAATCCGATCTCCACTTTTTTCAGCAGATCCTCCCTGTCCACGATCGAAAACTGCACATAGCCCTCGTCGTCTTTTATCTCATAATCCACGGCGATCAGCATATCTCCCTGCAGGCACTGTATGCTGCAGCCCGGATCCTCTTCTCTTCTTAAATCCATAAACAACAGGGAATAGAAATCAGCTTTACTCAAAATGCCGCCCGAGACGACCTGTGACATATATGCCGGCGCTCCCTCTTCCTCCATCAAATCTTCGCCTTTCCTCACGGAGCCCCGCTTTATCAGCGTACTTGCCTTTTCCAGCATTTCATACGGGAGCGTAAAGGCTCCCTCCTTCTTTTTTTCCGTCTCCCTAAGGGGCATCTCCTGCTTTATCTCTTTTCTGATACCCGGAAAATCCGTCTCCGAAAAAACATATCTTCCTCCTTGATATTCCATCTTACAGGCATTGTTTTCCTTCAGAAAATAGATGCGGGAGTGCTGCGGCTCCCCGATCCGTTCCCTCTCAAAACAGAGGAACCTCTCACATTTTCCACAAAGATCAATGATTCCGATCAGTTCCGGCGTGATGCTCTTATTGCCGTCGAAATCCTCCTCCAGATAGCCCCTTTCGTTCAGTCCGCTTTCAATTTCCACTACTTTCAGCTTCAGCTCCTGATCCGAAAGTCCCGAGAGCATATCCGGTACGCCATAAAATGTATCCGCTCCTGTCACGGCGGCGAGATATAATACCTCCTCCGGTGTTAAACCATACTCTGCCATTTTTTTCTCCTCTCCTGCCTGTTTATATATCCGATGCTTTCATTGCCTTAAAACGTGTCGCCTTCCCTTTTGTCAGCAGATAGCCCTCATACTCCGATACCGCCTGCGTTTTTTCCGATATACCCAGGTCCCCGCTGAATACGGAGTAGGACTGAAAGCTTCCGCCCAGCAGTATCCCGCTGTTTTCCCTTGCCATCAGCATACATACCGTCTCTCCCTGCTCGCTGAGCCGGCAGAAAGTATCCACCTCTTCCGCAATATACAGATTGACGTTCAGCCCCACGCCGAGCCGTATGATTGCGCCGAGTCTGTCCGCCGTCTTTTCCGCCATTTCCTCATAGGCCTTCTTATAGTCGTCTATGAAAATATAAACCGGTGTAAAGACAATATCCTCCTGTGCATCATGCAAATTTTTACGCTCCTGCAGAAGCGGTACGATCTTCGCCATATAGTCGTCCAATGCTTCCGCTTCGGCAAGAATCCCGCATCGTTCGTCCTTTGCCCACGCATCCTGATATGTTCTGCGGGAGAATATCACAACCTCCGCCGCCCCGTCCGAAAGCGCCTCCCTCGCAAGCAGCGCGATCATATTGCTCTTTCCGCCGCCCCCGGTTCCCACGATCGGCATATAGTGTTTTCTCTCATCCGGCAGGAAGAGCGGTTCTACAAACTGGCGGGAAAGTCCCAGTACCATACCGCTTCCGTGGACGTCGCCGAAAAGGATCTTCTCCGGCATGATCGGAATGGGCGCTGCTTCCGCTCCCTTCCAGATGCTTCTCATCTCCTTCGCATATTGTCTGATACGGGCTACCCGGTCGCTCTCCTTCTTTCCCGATGCGGGCAGCGCCGCCTGAAATTCCAGGGGCGGCGTGCCCTTGATCAGTCCCCGCCCCTCCATGTCTTCCGGTTCCAGTCCCTCCGTCCTGCCGACAATCCCCTGATAGTCCGATTTATCCGTCATCTGCAGGGCTGCCGCCATCTTAATATTCTGGTTGATCTTAAAACCGAGCGCCATCGGGGAGTTCGCCGTCACAAGCAGATAGATGCCATAGCTGCCGCCCTCTCTTGTCAGTTGGATAAAGAAAGACTCAAAATCCGGATATAACTGCAGTACCGGGGCAAAGTTATCCAGTGCCAGCACAATATAGGGCAGTTTTTCTCCGGTCGCCTGCATATAAGCCTGCAGGGAACCGACGCCGATATCCGAGAATTTCATCTTCCGCTCCAGCAGCTTTCTCTCCAGCATCTGCACCAGCTTTTCCAGACGCACCTCGTCGTTGTCGTTCGCCGTCCCGCCGACATGCGGGAAATCCCTGAAAATCCCCAGGCTCCATCCGCCGAAATCCATCAGGTAGATATTGACTTCCTCCGGCGTATAGTGCAGGATCAGGGACATGATCATCGTCTGCAGCATTGTGGTCTTCCCGGTTCCCGGCGCGCCGAAAATACTGATATGTCCGTCCCCCGTGAGGTCGAAAGCCAGCGGATACTGTCGCTGCGAGGCAGGTTCATCCACCATACCCGCAACGAACTTTAACGCCTCCGGCCTCTCTTCCCCCCATGCGCCGTCTATAAATCCGAAATCCTGCACCACCTCTTCCAGATAAATTTCCCCGGGCAGTTTGGGCATCCATATCTTATCTGCCTCCTGATACCCGTTGTTTTTCACAAAATCGGCAAGGTAATCCACCACTTTGGATATTTCCGTATCCCCGCTGCCCATCACCTGGTCCATCTCTTCATTTTCGTAGCAGGTGCGCCGCCCCTGCCGGTTCACCACGGACACCTTCCGGGACTGCGCCTGCTTATCCTGCACTTCCGGGCTGTATCTTGCGCCGCTGTAGAAGGACTGTATCAGCTCATACACTTCATCCTCACCCACCTGCACATAGGCGCGCCCCGGCACCGTAATCTTCGCGGCGTCTGCATGGTGCAGCATCTCCTTGCTGTCCGCGGAATTTGCGACTCTCAGGCACCAGCGGAAATTGATATTGCCGCTCATCTGATCGCTCACCACACCCGCCGGTTTCTGCGTCATCAGAATCGCAAACACGCCCAGCGACCTCCCGATCCGGAGAATCTTTTCCACCACCGCAGTGAAATCCGGAAACTGCATTCTGAATTCCGCAAATTCGTCAATGACGATAAAGAGAAAAGGAAACGGTTCCTTCGCCTTTCCCTCCCGGTACCACGCCAGATACTGCAGAATACTGTTTGCGCCGTATTGATCCAGAAGCGCTTTCCTTCTCGCAAGCTCATTCTCTAGTGCGATCAGGTTACGCCCGATCTTGTTGTCCAGATCGGAGATCGTACCCGCCAGATGGGGCAGGTGCCAGAAAGGCAGAAGCAGTCCCGTCCCTTTAAAATCAATCAGCACAAACGCCGCTTCCGCGGGCGAAAACTTCAGCGCCATAGACAATATCCAGGACTGTACCATCTCCGACTTTCCGGAACCCGTCATGCCCGCCACGACGCCATGAGGGCCGTATTTTTTCTCATGAATGTCAAAGATAAACTGTTCACCGTTTGCCTTCACGCCGATCGGCACCGCCAGAGAGACGTCCGTGCGCCCCTTCCCCCATCGTTTCCCCACATCCAGTTCATTTGGCGTCCGTACGCCATAGCCTTCCAGAAACGTGATGCTGACGGGAAGTTCGCCCTCGGACTGTCCGCCCTTTTGGCGGATCGGCGCCATACTCCGGGCAAACTCTTCATAAGCCGCAGGATCAATGCTGTCCGGTTTCACTTTCGCTTTGTCGGATATATTTTCTTTCGCGTAATACTTTCCGTTCTTTCCTGCCACTTCTATGATAGTGCCGCACTCCTTCGGCAAAAGTTCTATTCTGTCGTAGGCAAATATCACGGAGAAACCCAGCTTCTTTTCGCCGCTCAAAAGATATTTGAGCACCGCCTGATGTTCCATGTATACATATTCTGTCAGTACAAACAGATACAGCGGCAAAAATGTCCCGTTCTCATTCTCCTTCGCCTCCATGCTGCGCTGTTTAAACAGTTCCTCAAAAGAACGCATCAGCGCATCCGTGCTCTGCGGAGAATCCGCTATGTATCTCGCCTTTCTTCCCTCGTCAAAACTGTGGGGCAGCCATCTGATCCAGTCAAATTCCTGCGCCTCCTGTCTTGCATAGACCGACACGATCCTGACATCCTCATAAGAGTGGTGCAGCGCCGCCTCCATCACCAGATTTTTGATCAGCCTTACCGCACTCTTCCTCTCCCCCACGATGCCGACCAGATTACCGTTTCCGAAATCACAGGTGATCGGGACATTCTGCACCGTCTGTCCCTCCGCCACGATTCTTTCCGCCCGCGCAAGCAAAGAATCTTCCTCGATCGTAAATCCGTTTTTCTGCCCGCTTACCTCAAAGCTCGTCGGACTCTCCCCAATACCGATCCGAAGCCGCATAAAATCTTCGTCCGTATCCCGGCGGCTCCAGAGCCTGATATCCCTCGCCTTCACGATGGAAAGGCACTCTTCCAGAGAAGGATTCGCCCCCTGCATAGCAATGATCTGCTGCCGTTTCATGGACTGTATTTTCTTTTCCGCCTCATCCAGATAGGCTCCGTATTTCGTCAGGCGCGCCTGCTCTTTTTCCCTGTATTTCTTCTTTTGCTTTTTATGGCTTCTCACCGACAGTACGATCTGCGCAACCGCCATCGGCCCCGTAAAGATCAGCAATGTTCCCATGGACGCCGCCGTCACAACAGCCATCAGTCCCAACGAGATCAGCATCACAAGGGGGGACGTCAGAATACTGATCCAGTCTGATTCCGGTTTTGTGGATTCCGCGGGCGGATTCTGAATCTCTATCTTCTCCGTGGGCAGTCCCCTTGAGAGCCTCGGCGCCCTGCCGAACCAGTGGGGATAGGCGTCCTCCTTCTCCTCAAATAACCCGTCGTCTTCCTGAACGCCGATCATCAGAAAGCCGTCTTTATACAGGATATTGTAATCCCCTATGGATATCACATCGCCGTTTTGCAGCATTGTCTCTTCGGTCAGCCTTTCCTGATTGAGAAAAGTTCCGTTTCTGCTGCCGTTGTCGGATATCTGCCAGCCGTCGTCCCTCCCGACTATCACGGCATGCTGCCTTGAGACATTGCTGCCCGGCAGCACCATATCGCATCCCCTGCCGCGCCCTAAAACCACCTGACTGTTTCCTGTCATTTTAAATTTCTGTGTCGCTTCGGCGTGATATTCCAGAACACAGGCCGCAATATGCGCCGATCTGTCCAGGATAAATACCTCGCCCTCCTGCAGCTTTCGCTCTCCATCCGCCAGCGTTTCGTCCCTGCCGCTGACAAACCATGAGCCGTTCCTTTTGTGAAAAAATAAATGTCTCTCCCCGATATGTCCGGATACGACACGGCAGTCGTCCTTTTCCCCCGTGCCGACAGAGAGCTGTTCCCTCCCGTTCAGCGGGAAATCATATATATTTTCCCCCGCATATACCCTGATCCGATATTCCATTCTCTCATCCGCCTCCCCACATAGATTTTTAAAATTAAGTCCCCGCGCGCCCCGCATGCTGCATCAGCAACAATCTTCCATATGCGGGTTTGCGCATACAAAAAAGCGTACCATAAGTAAATGATACGCTCCAAAAACAACAGATATATATTTTTAACTGCACGCGAAAACAGACGCACGTCCGTCAACGCACGGATACCGATTAACCTTTCATTACCCCCCCCGATATGTTTATCCTGTGCTGCGCCCGCACATCTTTCGTCTCTCATGTCTGTTCCCCGCCTCACGATGTAATACGGACATTTTAACACAGTTTAAACAATTATGCAAATTTGCCATTTATATCCACCGGGACCGTCCGTATTCCATGATTCATTTCTTCTTGAAACAGCCCTGCCAATCTCATAAGCCATGTCAGCCCAAAAGCCGGCTCCTGTACTCCCGCGGGCTCATCCCCGCGTTTTTCCGAAAAACTCTGCTGAAATATGTATAATCATCATACCCCACCATAAAAGCAACCTCGGTCAGGTTCTTCTTCCCCTCCTGAATATACTGCTTCGCCTTCTCCATCCTCTTGTTTGTGATATACAAAACCGGACTCTCCCCTATCTCCTGCCTGAACACTCTCGAAAAATAGGAATGCTCCACATGGAACTGTTCCGCCAGCATGGTCAGTGTCAGTTCCTCATAAAAATGCTGATCGATCCATGCGGCCGCCTCCCGCACGATCGCTTTCATGGAATCCGTAGCCGCCTCCCTCTTTTCCGGCACCAGCATACTGACCACTTCCCGGATCATATCGCATACATTCCGGATATCAAGGCTCTCCACCATCTTATCCAAAGACTCCGTCATATTTTCTATATCAATCGCTTTTTCCGTACTGTATTCCCGCACCGCATAATCCTGCAGTACATTCATGATCTGCCGCACTGTCTGTCGAACCTCCAGATAACTCCAGCCCTTCCTCTCACAATCCGCAAGCCCGGTCTCCTCCAGTATCACCCGGCAAACACCCTCGCCGTCACTGACAGCCAGATGAAATCGAACCTGTTTCTCCTTTTCTTCCTGAAAATGGAGCGCCATCTTATCCGACCGCTTTCCCCCCGCCCCACAGAACAGTATTTCATCCTTCCGGCAGAATTTCCGTTCCATCAAAAGCCCTATTGTCTCCATATAGGCCGTATGAATGCTTTCCATGGAATAAGAATGCCCGCTGATGCAAAGCGTCAGTTCCGTCCGCAAAAATTCCGACATGCCTGTCATTAATTTCTCCGCCGCTCTCTCCAGTTCCTTTCCGCTCATTTCCGTGATGATCAGAAACTCATTGGAGTGATAGATATAATTAAATACGATCGCCTTTTCATTACAAAGAAACTCCCGTATTTTCTCTTTCATCTGAAACGAAAATCCATTCCTGCTCTGCCTGCTTTTTCTGACAATCTCCTGCAGATTATGTATCTTAAGCAGCATCATACTGATCCCTGCCAGGTCCATCCCCGCATTGACCGACACGCTCGAAGCCAGAGGAAACTGCCTGTGAGCGATCATCTCACTGAATTCCGTATCCTGTATCAGTGAAGCCGCCTCCTGCAACCGTCTCTGCTCGTGCTCCCTCTCCCCGATCAGCTCAAGCGCTCTGACCAGTGCATTCACCAGGTCCATCTTTGTCACCGGCTTCATCAGATAGTTGATGGAACCGGCAAGAAAAGAATCCTTCACATAGGCAAAATCATTATAACCGCTGACCACAAAAGAGATCACCTTCGGATATTTTTCCTGCACGACCGCCAGAAGTTCCGTTCCCGACAAAAAGGGCATATCAATATCCGTGATCAGGATATCCGGCACTTCCTCCTCCATTTTCCGCAGTACATCCTCCCCGTCCACAGCCGGCTCCAGCAGTTCCAGAGAGTACTTCTCCCAGGGGATCATACGTTTTATTTTTTCTCTTGTCCAGTATTCGTCATCGGCAATCAGCACTTTGTATTTTCTCTCATCCATTCTCCTTCTCCGCCTCTATCTTCGGTATCACCATGCGCACCTTCGTTCCTTCCCCAATCCTGCTCTCAATATGTAATCCGTACTCCTCTCCATATAAAATCTTCAGCCTTGCATTAATATTATGGATGCCGATGGAATTTCCCTGTTCCACATAATCCAGATTACTGTGCCGAAGGCTTCCGTTCATTTTCTCCGCGTCCATTCCCACCCCGTTGTCCGCCACACAGATCTCCAGCAATTCCTCCCGCACCTTTGCCTCGATCCTGACCTGCTTTTCTCCCCTCTTATTGCGCAGGCCGTGATTCAGCGCATTTTCTACCAGCGGCTGAATGGATATCCTGGGCACCCGCGCCTTAAGGGAATTCGCATCGATGTCATAATAATACCGCACATGGTCCTGCATACGGACATCCATAACATAACAGTAGTTTTTTAAATGCACAATTTCCTTTGCCACGGTGGAAAAAGGATCTTTCATATTTAAACTGTAGCGGAAAATATTGGACAGAGACTGACTCAGCATCCCTACCTCCGGGCAGTCCCTCACCTCCGCAATACTGCTCATCGTATCTAACGTATTATAGAGAAAATGCGGATTAATCTGCGCCTGCAGCGCCTTATACTGTGCCTGTACCAACTGGAGACTCGCCTGATTCTCCTTCTCTTTTAATTCTTCCACCTGGTCCAGCATCACATTGAAGTTTCTTCCCAGTTCTCCGATCTCATCCGACTTTGTCACATTCGCCCGCAGCTCCATCTCTCCGGCGGCAATCCTCTTGATTGTCTGCATCAGCATATCAAGAGGCTTTGTAATCGTACTGGACACGATAAAGATCAGCACCACTGACACGATCACCATCACCACCGCTATCGTCACAAGGTTCACGGTCAGTGCCCGCTGGTTCTGCTGCAGGATGCTCTCCGGCATCAGCGAATACGCCGTCAGGTTGTACTTCCTCTGTTCCGCCTGAAACAGTTCCTGCGTGGATCTGCTCTCAATGGATGCCTGGTTGCCTGCTTTTATCTGCTCTGAGATCACCTGATAAATACCGTCGTCTACCTCGGACAGGCTTCCCCTTGATACAATGGGACGGTCCGAATCCGACTGCAGCCAGATATACATCGTATTTTCCGTACAGTATTTCTCTAAAATAGAAGTAAACACCTTGCTGTCCACATCGCACACCACATAGCCGATCTTCCGCTCCCGGTTGCTGTTATTATAAAGTTTTAACACAAAACGGATGATATCTTTCTCCCGATATGTATTGTAATATCCCGAGATCAGCAATGCCGTCTCATCCGATTCCACATATTCCCGCACCTTTCCCGCATTGTATGTTTCCATATTCTCATAGATATCCACCGGATAATTATGTTTCGGCGTTGTCGCCTTCCGATAAGTGCTGATGATCTCATGATCCATCGTATATAAATAAAGTGCCATCACCTTATCGCTTGTCTCAAAATTTTCTGCCCCGACTTCATAGGCTCTGCGGTAAAAATCTTCCCGGAGCCTCTCTATTCCGTAACCGTCATCTTTCAACGCACTGATAAAGTCCTGCTCACTATAGATCTTTATCATCTTTTTTTCCATGTTGCCCGTAAAATGATAAATTTCCTCCTGCATATTTTTCAGGGAATTCTCACTCTCTTCCCTGGAAAGATGATAAATCATCTCAGAAGAAGTCTCTTTAAACAAAAAAGTCTGTATCAAAAGCGCCAGAAGCACACAGACAATACAGCTCAGCAATATGCGGAAGCGCAGTTTCATATGAATCCTCCCTCTGCCACGGAATTATATTTATTCATATCATACCATAAAATCCCTGCTTTCCGATTGGATTATTTTGAAGTCTCTTCACCCCTGCCTACTCCTGTCAGCCACCTGCTTTTTCTTCTCCTTTTCATTCGTTTTATTTTTCTCCTCATTGCAAATCTATTACTGCTTTCACAATCGCATATTCCTCAAAATCTTCCCGGTTTGGTATTCTCTTTCCGGCACGCTCCAAAATGGAATTGTCAATAACATATACCGAAATCGTATTGTCAAACTCCTCTCTTGGCACTTTTGTAATGCCATCTGTTTTCCCATATATGGCAATTCGTCCTATATTTTCATCTGACTTATCCCCAAGAACTACCACACTGTAATCAACCGTATCGCCATAAATATCCGGATAACTCGTATAGATCGTTGCCATAACGGGCGAAACCAACACAGAATCTATTGTATGTCCCATCTCCTCCTTTCCCACTTCAATCTCTGCTATTCCGGATTTATTTACCGCAACCGGTACCGAAAAATTCCAGTTTCCTTTTATTACATGATTGTTGCAGTTCACATTTGTTCCAATCAGCTCAAGCCTGCTGATATGTGTATTAAAACTAAATTCTTCCGGAAAGTCTTTATAGTCCAGAACATAGTATTCGCTCCCGACAAACGTATAATCATCCGGAAATATTCCTTCCAGTCCTGCACTTCCCAATTCCACCAATGAGATTCCCGTTCCCTGTCCTCATCATAATCTACAACTCTTTTCTTTTTACTGACAAAACGTGCTGACTTGTTCAGAATAATACGTGTCATCCATGTGGTAAAATATACCGGATTTCTCAGCGATTTGATTTTCAAAAACCCCTTTCATTAGACTTGTATTTTGTCTAACAAAAGGGGTTCACTTCAAAACGAGCGGCATAATAGCTTTTCGTATTTTTTCATTCAATCCGGTTTTTCATACCTCTCAATCTGACATTGATGTTCCTTCATCTTTTTATCATAATTAATACCAACAAGTAAAATCTCGCCGGCATACTTCTCTATTGAGGCTGGATATTCCTTATCTTTTATCTGCCGTATCGCTGTCCGTGCGCTTTTATCCCACTTAAGTTCTACGATAAGCGCAGGATATTCATGTACATATTCCGGCTTTGGAATAAAAACAAAATCTGTAAATCCTTTTCCCGCCGGCAGCTCCCGCACAGGTTTAAAATAGTATTGCATAGCGCTTAAATAAGCAATCGCAAGCACACTGCTCAAGGAGTTTTCATTGTGATACTGAATAGCTGATGCGTATTTTAAATGAATTTTCTCCACACCTTTCGCAACCGCCTCCGCATCCATATCCCATGTAGCATTCAATAAAGCCGCCGAATCCCGTCCCAACGCAAACCACTCATTCCATTTTGTGCTTTCTACCGCAACAGTAAGCTCCTGCCTGATTTCCTCATTTGGAATAAATGCGTTCTGCCCTGCCTGATCATATCCGAGATACCCCAGATGGATCATATAAGTCAGAACATCATCCTTATTTGCAAAACTTATCGGATCATTTTGAAAAAACTGCACCTTTACCTTCACGGACGCTCCGGAAAGCATCTCGATAACCGCCGTCTTCAGTCCATCAAAATTCATATTAATCAAAGGTACAATGGCCTCATAAGTTCCGGTCGCAGACCAGTAACTTTTCATCCCACCGCCCTTCATCATCAGTTTCACAACGGCAATCGGATTATAAATATGGCATCCCTCCAGAATATATCCGTCATACCAGCGCTTCACCTGTTCAAAATCTCTCCCGTATTCCGCACAGAGATTTTGAACCTCATCCTCCGTAAATCCGATGTAGGGTGCCAATGCACCGGCATCAATCATCGTAAATTCATCAAAATTATTGAGCGCCGACTGCGTTTTAATCTTTTTTATCGGAAGAATCCCCGTCAGATACGCAAGTCTTATATACTTTGTTGGTTCTGAACCCTTAAACATTCCCCTGAGGAAACTGATATACTCATCCTGCACTTTTCTATTTGCTGCTTCGTCACGAATCAGGACATCCCACTCATCAATAATGACAATAAATTTTCTTCCTGACTCTTCTTTCATCCGTGAAAGAGCCTCCGGCAGTGTAACTCCCTCCGGCAGACTGATATCCGGGTAAACTTTCCGCAATTCGTCTAAAACGTTTTGTGTAATATAGGAAACAACACTCTCAACATTTTTTGTATTTGATAAAAACCACTGAACATCCAGATGAATGACATCATATTGATTCAAATGCTTTTTGAAATCATCCGCTCTGCCGATAGCCAGATCTGAAAACATCTCTTCCGAATTACACCCCGCGCTATAATAAGCAGTGAGCATATTTGCCGTCAGAGACTTTCCAAAACGCCTGGGACGACTGTTACAAATGTATCCCTGCATCGTATCCAATTTCTTATTAAGTTTCTCTATCAGCCCCGTTTTATCAATATAAACTTCGGAATTCAACGCTACCTGAAAAGCACTGTTATCCGGATTTACAAACCTGCCCATTGCCACACCTCCGCATATCCCCGAAGAGCACCTGCTTTCCGCATCCCTTCCATGCCTTAGATTCACCGATACAAAATATAATATTACCCTATTTGTTAAAGTAATATTAACAATATAATTTTAGCACGAATCAATATATCCTGCCACCTTAACATGATATAAATGTATTTATTCAGTAATTCAAACCATCATAAAAGGGCATTGAAACCCTCAATGCCCCTCTTCTTCTCTCTTACCTTATCTCCATATTACTTTCTTACCAGATGTCTCGGTGTACCATCCACATACAGCGGCATCAGCTCGCCCATGATAAGAGGTCTGCCGTACTTCTCATAGTCATCTGTCAGATCTGTTCCGTCCGCCGTGATCCACTCATCGGGAACCTTTCTCTCCACGTTAGCGATAGCGTGGATATCGTATGCGCTCGTACCGCACTGATAAGGATCGTCACCGTTTCTGTCGAGAGTGATCATCATGCCTGTCTTGCCCTCATTTGCGGCAACAACAGCATCATGGCCTACCTGGAATGCCTCATTGATATCTGTCAGAGAAGCAATATGAGTCGCCGCTCTCTGCAGTGTGGAGAACTCGATCGCCCTTGTCTTAAGGCCGGTCTCCTCAGCCACCTTCTGTGCCAGGATCACCGCCGTACCGGACATCTGCTTATGTCCGAAAGCGTCCACAGCCACTTCTCTTCCAAGTTCGCATACGAATCTGCCGTCCGCAATCTGAACACCCTCAGATACCGCGATCACAACAGAAGATTTCTTTGCAGCCAGTTCCTTTACCTTGTCCATAAATGCATCCATATCGAACACTCTCTCAGGCAGGTAAATAGCATCCGGTCCTTCACAGTCACTGCCGCGGGATAATGCCGCCGCCGCCGTCAGCCAGCCTGCGTTACGTCCCATGATCTCCACGATGCATACGGTCGGTTTCTGTACGCCGAAGGAGGAATTGTCACGGATAATCTCTTTCATGGATGTTGCGATATATTTTGCAGCGGAGCCATAGCCCGGGCAATGGTCGGTAATCGGAAGATCGTTATCGATTGTTTTGGGCACACCCACAAATCTCTGATTCTTACCATGTGCCGCAGCATAATCGGAAAGCATCTTCACGGTGTCCATGGAATCATTTCCGCCGCAGTAGAAAAGGCACTCAATATCATGCTTTTCCATGATCTCAAAAACCTTCTCATATACATCCTCATGTCCTTCGATCTTCGGCATTTTAAACCGGCAGGAACCGAGGAATGCGGCAGGAGTCCTCTTTAACAGTTCGATACCTGTCTCATCCGCAAGATACTCGTCCAAATCACAGATCTTGTCCTGTAAGAACCCCTCAATGCCATGAACCATACCATACACTTTGTTCACGCCAAGCTTCTTCGCCGCCGCATAAACGCCTGCAACGGAAGAATTGATCACTGCGGTAGGCCCGCCGGACTGTCCAACTACAACATTTCCCTTCATAACTGTTCTCCTTTTCACCATAAATTAACATAATATCACAGAGAGCCTCATCCTGTATTTCCACAAAGTCATATACCCCACAGTAAACTGCAGGGTATGTGACTCACACGATATCCACCAAATATCCATACAAGTATGGCTATCCGGCTCATCACTCGCGGACATCAGGATTTCTCTCCTTACATTTTAAACAAGTTCCAGAACTACCTGCATCGCCGCATCGCCTTTACGGGGACCAATCTTCACGATTCTCGTATAGCCGCCTTTACGGTTGGCATACTTCGGTGCCACCTCATCAAACAGCTTATTTCCCATGTTGATCTCTTTTGTGTTTCTCTTGCGTCCTGCAGGAGTGGTCGGTACTTCCGTTACGGGATAAAGCACCTTCATCATCTGACGTCTTGCATGCTGTCTGGAAGGCAGATCTTTCTTGATCTCCTTTTCCACTTCATCAAATACGGTTACTTTCTTGCCGTCAACAACTTCTTTGACTCTCTTCCCGTCTTTGTCCTTGCGTGCAACTTTTGCTTTTACCTTAACGGTTTCAAAATTATCTTTTTCTTTTACTGCCAGAGTGATCACGTGCTCTGCGATCTTACGAACTTCTTTTGCTCTTGCCTCAGTTGTAACGATCTTTCCGTGATATAAAAGATTTGTCACCTGATTTCTGAGCAGCGCTTTTCTCTGACTGCTTGTTCTGCCGAGTTTTCTGTACTTTGCCATGATTGGCTCCTTTCATATTGAATGGATCTTCCGGCCACGCGCATCGGTCTTACTTACCGGAATATTTTCAGTTACCATTTATGAATACACACCCGTGCGCTTCGGACTTACCTGATGTGTACATGGAACTTCCCGTTCTGCTGCGCATTACGAGAAGTATCGGACAGCTCCGCTGCCCTTCACTCTTCACTGGGGTTAAGCTGAAGTCCTAATTCTTTCAGCTTTGCCAGCACTTCCTCCAAAGATTTCCGTCCCAGATTCCGGACTTTCATCATATCTTCGGATGTTTTATTTGTCAGTTCTTCCACCGTATTGATACCGGCTCTCTTTAAGCAGTTGTAAGAACGAACGGAAAGTTCCAGTTCATCGATGCTCATCTCTAAAACTTTTCCCTTCTCATCGTCCTCCTTCTCCACCATAACCTCCGCGCATTTCGCGTTCTCGGAGAGATCGATAAAGAGATTTAAATGTTCACTGAGTACCTTCGCCGCAAGGCTTACCGCCTCATCCGGTTCAAGCGTTCCGTTCGTATAAACATCCATTGTCAACTTGTCAAAGTCTGTCACCTGACCGACACGGGTATTTTCCACGGTCACATTGACACGCTCCACCGGTGTATAGATGGAATCCACCGCAATTACGCCGATAGACATATCACTGCTCTTGTTCTTATCAGCGCCTACATAACCTCTGCCTTTTGTGATCGTCAGTTCCACATACAGCTTGGAATCCTTGCCGCCGCTTAATGTTGCGATCACCTGTTCCGGATTCATGATCTCGATATCCTGGTCCACCTGGATATCCGATGCATGGATCACTCCTTCGCCCTGAAAATCAATATATGCCGTCTTTGGCTCATTTCCCTCACTGTTGTTTCTGATAGCAAGGCTCTTGATATTCATGATGATCTCGGTCACATCTTCCTTTACACCTTCGATCGTTGTAAATTCATGCAACACGCCATCAAATTTCACCTGGCTTACAGCAGTGCCGGGCAGGGAAGAAAGCATAATTCTTCTGAGAGAGTTGCCAAGTGTGATACCATAACCTCTTTCCAAAGGCTCTACCACAAATTTGCCATACTTTTTATCGTCAGAGATTTCCACAACCTCAATATTAGGTCTTTCAAACTCAAACACTACGAACACCCTCCTTTTAATTTACATGCAAGAAAAACAAATGCAGCTTCCGCGCTTTGTTTTTCTCTTATGCCCCATTATTACTTAGAATACAATTCGACGATAGCCATTTCATCAACAGGTACGTCTATCATTTCTCTTGTAGGAAGTGCTTTGATGGTGCCTTTGAAAGCTTCCGGATCAACCTCCATCCATTCCGGTGTCAGTCTCCCCGCCGTAACTTCAATAATATCTTTGTATCTCTGCAGTTCTCTGGATTTCTCCCTGATCTCGATCGTATCGCCTGCGCTTACCAGATAGGAAGGAATCTGTACGGGTTTGCCGTTTACAAGGACATGCTGATGTCCGACGATCTGTCTTGCCTCTCTTCTTGTTCTTGCAAAACCCATTCTGAAGATCACGCTGTCCAGCCTTCTCTCCAACAGGATCATCAGGTTCTCACCTGTACGGCCTTTCATTCTCTCCGCCTTATTATAATAGTTTCTGAAAGGTTTCTCCAGAACGCCGTAGATGAACTTCGCCTGCTGCTTCGCACGAAGCTGCAGTGCATACTCACTCATCTTTTTGCCTGCTCTGGAGGATTTTCTCTTGGACTTCTTATCATATCCCAGGAATGTAGGATCAAGTTCCAGGGAACGACATCTTTTCAGTACGGGTACTCTGTTTACTGCCATTTAATTGTTTTCCTCTCTTTCTATACATTGTTTACAGTACATGCGCGCAGCGATCCGGCACCTTGCCTCTCCCTGCGCTTTTGTACATTCTTCCAACGCTTCAGGCTCACAAACCCGCGCTTACGCGCTTTATATCCGACTACATCGGATGTTTGCTCGCGAACGCTACAAGAAAAACAAATGCCTGATACAAGTGACAGAATGTCACTTTTCGCTTCTGTTTTTCTTTTGCTATCGTTCTATACACGGCGGCGTTTAGGCGGGCGGCATCCATTGTGAGGAACCGGCGTTACGTCACGAATGCTCACTACTTCCAACCCACATGCCTGAAGCGCCCGGATTGCCGCTTCACGTCCTGAGCCAGGGCCCTTTACAAAAACATCAACCGTCTTAAGGCCATGCACCAGTGCTGCCTTTGTCGCTGTCTCTGCCGCCATCTGTGCTGCATATGGAGTAGATTTCCTTGAACCTCTAAAACCAAGACCACCGGCACTCGCCCAGCTCAGAGCATTGCCTTCCGTATCCGTCAGTGTGACGATCGTATTATTAAAGGAAGACTGAATATGTGCCTGTCCGCGTTCAACGTTTTTCTTGACACGTCTTTTTGTCACTTTTTTTGCTGCAACTTTTTTTGCCATTTTAAACTAACCTACTTTCTTTTTACTATGCATCTTGTTTTTCCATCTGCTTATTTCTTCATAACTTACTGTAATTCCAAGGAGAACTTCAGGTTTTCTCAGCCTTATTTCTTCTTGTTTGCTACGGTTCTCTTCGGACCTTTGCGTGTTCTTGCGTTGGTCTTTGTATTCTGACCACGAACAGGAAGCCCTTTTCTGTGACGGATACCGCGATAGCATCCGATCTCCTGCAGCCTCTTGATATTCAGAGCGATCTCTCTTCTCAAGTCACCCTCTACCGTATAGTCTGCATCGATCACTTCACTGATCTTCTTTACTTCTTCATCTGTCAGATCGCGACAACGGGTATCAGGATTCACCTTTGCCGCCGCACAGATTTTTGTTGCACTAACACGTCCAATACCATAAATATAGGTAAGTCCGATCTCGACACGTTTGTCTCTGGGTAAGTCTACACCTGAAATACGAGCCATTCCATTTTCCTCCGCTTTCTTTGTTTCTTTGGATCTGCCGGGAATTGCAAAACAGCACTTCCCTTATGCAATGAAGTTACTAATTGACTGGGCTTTTACAAAAAAGCCAGCCGGAAAAATATCCGACCTTTCCGAATACCTATCGGTATCAAAAAGTAAACGCTGAACAGGTCAGCATGGAACAGGCTCTTAACCCTGTACCTGTTTATGTTTCGGATTCTCACAGATAATTCTTATTTTCCCTTTTCTCTTAATAACTTTGCACTTTTCGCAAATCGGTTTTACTGATGATCTAACTTTCATCGTGTTCCCTCCTTTCAAAAAGACCGTTTCTCATTGTATCATAAACGCATTGCCATTGCAAGCAAATTTTATCAGAAATCTCCGTATTTTACCACAATCCAGTCACCGCAGGAACTTTATTTATCCCTCCAGATAATCCTTCCTTTTGAAAGATCATAAGGAGAAAGTTCCAATGTCACCTTGTCACCGGGCAGGATACGGATAAAATTCTGCCTCAGCTTACCGCTGATATGCGCCAGTACCTTATGTCCGTTTTCCAGTTCCACCTGAAACATGGTATTCGGCAGTTTTTCCACCACAGTTCCTTCAATTTCAATTACATCTGCTTTTGACATGCTTTAACCTCCTGAATAATGATACTTACATCAATGCCCTCACCCCGAAGGAGCTTCTCCGCCACCTCAGGATCTCTGTACTTTTTTATAATCCGGATATGTTTTCTGTTTTTCTTTTTCGGATGTTCGCAGGTCTTTCCTCTTCCATCCGCAAGATACACATATTCTTTTTCTTCACCAACAATTACATATATCTCATTTTTGTCATGTCCCGCAAGGGAAACCGCCATACAGCCTACTCTATTATCCCAGTTTTTATTCCCGTTCCGCATATACGCCCCCGGCACATCCGCTGTTTTTATTATGGAAGATGGCTGAGCGTCAATATCTCCGGTTCACCTTCCGTGATCAAGATCGTATTTTCATAATGAGCGGAAATACTTCCGTCTTCCGTTACAACAGTCCAGTCGTCATCGAGCCATTCCACGTCGCCACGCCCCAGGTTGATCATGGGTTCTATCGCGAGCGTCATACCGGGCGCCAGCTTCATTCCCTTTCTTCTCTGCCGGAAGTTGGGAACCTGGGGATCTTCATGAAGAGAAGTCCCTATGCCGTGCCCCACCAGATCTCTGACGATGCCGTACCCGAACTGGCTGATATAGGCGTCGATGGCATTGGAAATATCGTGAAGATGCGCACCCGCTCTTGCCTTTTTGATTCCCTCAAAAAAACTCTGACGGGTTCTTTCTATTAAAAGCTGCGCCTCCCTGCTGATCTCCCCTACCGCGTAGGTCCTTGCCGCATCGGAATGGTATCCCTTGTAGATCAGCCCCGCATCCAGGCTGACGATATCACCATCCATCAGAATCCTGTTTTTATCAGGGATTCCGTGTACCACCTCGTCATTTACCGAAACACAGATAGACGCCGGATATCCGTTGTAATCCTTAAAATTCGGAATACAGCCCATATCCCGTATCATCTTATCTCCCATCCTGTCGATATCCAGTGTGGAGATCCCCGGGCGAATCGCCTTTCCCAGTTCATCGTGTACTATTTCAAGGAGTCTGCAGGACTCCCGCATAAGCTCAATTTCTCTTGCTGATTTTATACTAACTGCCATTGCCCGCCTCTTTAATAAAAGATATTATGTCCGTGTTCAGACACAGCTACGGACCTATTCAAGAATTTCCGTGATCGTCTTAAATACATCCATCATATCCTGTGTGCCGTCCACCGTCTTTAAAATGCCCTTCTTCTCATAAAAATCGATCAGAGGCTGCGTCTGTTCATGGTAAACATTCAGTCTGTTCTTTACCGTCTCTTCTTTGTCATCATCGCGAAGAATCAATGCTTCGCCGCATTTGTCACAGATTCCTTCTTTTTTAGACGGTACATTTTCAACATGGTACGTTGCACCGCAGGAAGTACAGGCACGCCTGCCCATCATCCTTTTGATAATAAGTTCATCCGGCACTTCCATATCAACCGCCGCGTCAATTTTATCACCCAGTTTCTCAAGTTCCTGTTCCAGAACTTCCGCCTGGGGAATATTTCTCGGAAAACCGTCCAGAATATATCCGTTCTTACAGTCTTCCTGCGCCACTCTGTCAAGAAGTATTCTGACAGTCAGTTCATCGGGCACAAGTACGCCTCTGTCCATATAACTCTTTGCTTCTTTTCCAAGTTCCGTACCATTCTTGATATTGGCACGGAAGATATCGCCTGTGGAAACATGAGGCAGATGATACTTCTCCGCAATCATCTGTGCCTGTGTTCCTTTGCCTGCGCCGGGCGCCCCTAACATTATAATCTTCATCTCTACCCTCCATGTTGATTATGGGATGGAGTACCCCCCATCCCATATCGAGCAATTACCTTTAGTCGTTGCATTGCATAAAACCTCTGGTTGTTGCATTGCATAAAACCTTAAGGCCGTTGCATTATCAATCATTTAAAAATCCTTTGTAATTTCGTACCAGCATCAGCGATTCTACCTGTTTCAGTGTTTCCACTACAACGCTGACAATAATGATCAGGCTTGTACCGCCGAAAGATACGCTTGCGCCGAATACGCCGTTAAAGAAGAACGGCAGAACGCACACGATTGTAAGGCCGCAGGCGCCGATAAATATAATATAGTTCAGTATCTTATGCAGGTACTCACTGGTCGGCCTGCCCGGTCTGATACCAGGGATAAAACCACCCTGCTTCTTCATATTCTCCGCAATCTCTATCGGATTGAACGTGATGGAAGTATAGAAGTAAGCAAAGCAGATCACCAGCACGATATATAACACAAGGCCGAGACTGTAGATTGGCTCACTGGGCCTGCACCAGTTACTGGAACTGAATCCACGGAGCACTTTGCCCCAGAACCCTGTCCCGCCGCTTACTCCCAAAAGGGAACAGATAATCACCGGAAACTGCATCAGGGAAGATGCGAAGATTACCGGGATAACACCAGCGGTGTTGATCTTGAGCGGAATATTGCTGGAATTTCCGCCGTACATCTTCCGTCCCTGCATCTTTTTCGCATACTGTACCGGGATCTTACGGACACCGGAATTCAGTATAATAACAAGTACTACCATCAAAATCATTACGGCAATGATAATCACCGAAGCAACAACTGCCGGTGCGATCTCCCTGCCCCCGATAAACTGCCTGAACAGTGCCGTAAGCTCCTGAGGAAGTCTTGAAACGATGTTGATCGTCAGTACTACGGAAATACCGTTGCCGATACCCTTTTCCGTGATCCTCTCGCCGATCCACATCAGGAACGCACTGCCTGCCGTAAGGGCAACGATTACCACAATGACATTCCATGCGTTGTATTCCTGCAAAAGTCCGCGCCGCCCGAAACCGATTGCCATCGCACCGGACTCGATCAGCGCCAGCGCCACCGTCATATAACGAGTGAGCGCCGTAATTTTTTTCCTGCCCTCTTCTCCGTCCTTCTGCATCTCCTCCAGCTTCGGGATCGCAATCGTCAAAAGCTGTATGATAATAGAAGATGTGATATAAGGCGTGATATTAAGTGCAATAATTGACATGCTCAGAAATGAGCCGCCTGTAAACGCATCAAAGAGATTAAAAGCATCTCCCGTCTGCTGGGCAAACCAGTTTGCAAAGTAGTCTCTGTTTACCCCCGGTACAGGGAGCTGGGAAGCAAGCCTGATGATCACCAGCATCCCCAGCGTATACAGAACTCTCTGTCTGATTTCCTTTACTTTAAATGCATTTTTTAATGTTGTAAGCATTAGATTACCTCTGTTGTTCCACCAAGTGCCTGAATCTTCTCAGATGCCGCAGCACTGAAAGCGTTCGCTTTTACGTTCAGCTTCCTGGTAAGTTCTCCGTTTCCAAGGATTTTTACTCCATCTCTGGGATTTTTTACAATGCCTCTCTCCATTAATGCCTGTACATCTACGGTACTGTCATTCTCGAATACTTCAAGAGCACTGATGTTAATGCCTACGATCTCTTTTCTGTTTCTGTTCTTAAAGCCTCTCTTAGGAAGTCGTCTGTATAAAGGCATCTGACCACCTTCAAAACCAATCCTGGGCGCTCCTGAACGAGCTTTCTGCCCTTTATGCCCCTTACCTGCCGTCTTGCCGTTCCCTGAACCGTGTCCGCGACCTCTTCTGAAATTATCGCTGTGTTTGGAACCTTCCGCAGGTCTCAAGTTAGATAAATCCATTCTGATGACACCTCCTTCTCTATTTAAGCTTCTTCTACTTTTACTAAGTGTCTTACTCTCTGAATCATGCCCCTGGTTGCTCCGTTGTCAGGCATCTCCACTGTCTGATGCATCTTCCGAAGTCCCATTGCAACGATCGTTGCGCGCTGCTTCGGGATTGTGCCGATAGGAGATTTCACCAGAGTGATTTTTAATGTTTTGTTATCTTCCATCTGAATTGTCTCCTTTCTAGCTTACAACTTCTTCTACGGATTTACCGCGGCTCTTTGCAACCTCCTCAGGAGTCTTAAGCTGGCTTAAGCCTGAGATTGCCGCAAGAACTACGTTCTGCTTGTTATTGGAACCCAAAGATTTTGTACGAATGTTCCTGATGCCCGCAAGTTCGCAGACAATACGTGCCGGACCACCTGCGATGATACCGGTACCTTCGGGAGCCCTCTTTAACAGAACCTCTGATGAACCATATTTTCCAATAAAATCATGTGTGATACTGTTGTTTTCATCGATGGCAACGCTCACCAGATTCTTGATGGCGTCCTCTTTGCCTTTCCGAATGGCCTCAGGGATTTCTGTAGCTTTTCCCAGGCCGGCACCTACATGACCATTACCGTCACCAACAACCACAAGAGCAGTAAAACGCATATTACGTCCGCCCTTTACAACCTTAGTAACACGTTTGATGGTAACAACTTTTTCGGTTAATTCCATGTTGCTTATGTCTATGATTGTACGCTTCATGTACGTTTCTCCCTTCCTAGAATGTAAGGCCAGCTTCTCTGGCCGCATCAGCTAATGCTGCTACTTTACCCTGGTATATATAACCGCCCCTGTCAAAAACCACCGTATCAATGCCTTTTTCAAGTGCCCTTTTACCAATTACCGTTCCAAGATATGCCGCTGCGTCAACGTTATTCGTCTTCTCTAACTCAGCCTTCACCTCTTTTTCAAGAGTGGAAGCGGAAGCCAAAGTCACTCCGGCGGTATCATCGATAATTTGAGCATACATATGATTATTGCTTCGGAACACTGACAGGCGGGGCCTTGCAGCGGTTCCGGACAAACGGTTACGCATTCTTCTGTGCTTTTTCGCACGAACTTCCTGTCTCGATTTTTTACTAACCATTTTTACACTCTCCTTATCTGTTATTTCTTACCGGTCTTACCGACTTTACGTCTGATCACTTCGTCAGCATACTTGATACCCTTGCCCTTATAAGGCTCCGGCCTTCTCTTGTCTCTGATCTCAGCCGCAAACTGGCCGACTTTTTCTTTGTCGATACCTTTAACAATGATCACATTCTGACCTTCCAGCACTGTCTCAATGCCTTCGGGATCCGTCATCTCAACCGGGTGGGAATAACCGAGGGATAAGGTAAGCACCTTACCTGCCTTTGCCGCCCTGTAACCTACACCGTTTACTTCCAGTTTCTTCTGGTAGCCTTCCGTCACACCGACAACCATGTTGTGGATCAGTGTTCTGGTAAGTCCGTGCAAAGATTTCATCTTCTTCAAGTCGTTAGGTCTGGAGACCGTGATCTCCGCACCTTCCAGCTTAATTTCCATCTCGGATGGAAGGACTCTTTCCAGAGTACCTTTAGGACCTTTTACAGTCACTTTATTATTTTCTGCAATTTCCACAGTAACTCCTGCGGGAACCGCGATTGGCATTCTCCCTATACGTGACATGCCCGTACCTCCTATATTTTATATTTTACGCCAGCTCACATCAACCATCTCGAAAACCAGCCGCTTCGCGTCTGCCGCAGCTTCTCTGCTCTTCGTTTTCTCGATGTCCGGCCGCAAAAAGCAAATACCACTTCGCTCGTGCTTGCTTTTTTCAGCGTCCTACCAAACGAATGCTAATACTTCACCGCCTACGCCTAACTCTCTCGCTTTCTTGTCCGTGATAACGCCCTGATTTGTGGAAACGATAGCGATTCCCAGGCCGCCCAGAACTCTCGGCATATCTTCCTTGCCCGCATATACACGAAGTCCCGGCTTTGATATTCTCTTGATACCGGAAATGATCTTCTCATTTCTGTCTGCGCCGTACTTTAAGGTAATGCGGATCGTATCAAATGAACCGTCTTCGATCACTTCAAATTTTCTGATATAACCTTCATCTGACAGAATCTGCGCGATAGCCAGTTTCATCTTAGATGAGGGTACGTCTACTGTATCATGTTTTGCAGTATTTGCATTACGGATTCTTGTAAGCATATCTGCAATAGGGTCACTCATTGTCATGGTCAGTTTCCTCCTTCTTCATTTAGACTCATCACGCATCCTACCAGCTTGATTTCTTTACGCCGGGGATCTCGCCCTTATATGCCAACTCACGGAAGCAAATTCTGCAGATTCCGTATTTTCTCAAATATGCGTGGGGACGACCACAAATCCTGCAACGGCTGTAAGCTCTTGTAGAGAACTTCGGTTTACGCTGCTGTTTAATCTTCATCGCTGTTTTAGCCATGGAATTTACCTCCTGTTATTTTTCATAGGGCATATTGAATAATCTCAGTAACTCACGCGCTTCTTCGTCCGTCTTCGCGGTAGTCACGATGATAACATCCATGCCTCTTACTTTATCAATCTTATCATACTCGATTTCAGGGAAGATGATCTGTTCCTTGATACCCAGCGCATAGTTGCCTCTTCCGTCAAACGCGTTGGCGCTCACGCCTCTGAAGTCACGCACACGGGGCAGAGCCAGGTTTACCAGACGATCCAGGAACTCATACATCTTCTCGCCGCGGAGAGTCGTCTTACAGCCGATAGACTGTCCTTCCCTGATTTTAAAGTTAGCGATAGATTTTTTTGCTTTTGTAATAACAACGTGCTGACCTGTAATCTTTTCCATATCAGCAGCGGCAGCTTCCAATACCTTCGGATTTTCCTTTGCTTCGCCGACACCCATATTTACTACGATCTTGTCGATCTTGGGAACTTCCATGATATTCTTATAGCCAAACTTTTTGATCATAGCGTCTACGATCTCATTTTTGTACATATCTTTTAATCTGCTCATGTTTTACCTCCTCCCTTAATCGATCACATCGCCTGTGGATTTTGCGAAACGGACTTTCTTGTCGCCATCCATCTTAAAGCCCACTCTGGTCGGTTTTCCTTTGTGCACATACATCACATTGGAAATGTCGATCATAGCCTCTCTTTGCACGATACCGCCGTTAGCGTTTGCTGCGGAAGGTTTCATATGCTTTGTGATCATATTTACTCCTTCGACAAGCACTCTGCCCTTTTTGCGGTCAATCTCAAGGACTTTGCCTTCTTTGTCTTTATCTTTGCCGGCGATCACTTTTACCGTGTCGCCCTTTTTGATCTTTAACATTGCCATAACCGGTATACCTCCTATAATACTTCCGGAGCCAGGGAAACAATCTTCATAAACTGTTTCTCACGAAGCTCTCTTGCTACCGGTCCAAAGATACGGGTTCCTCTCGGAGTCTTGTCATCTTTGATAATAACAGCAGCATTTTCATCGAATCTGATGTAAGAACCATCTTTGCGGCGGGCGCCCTTTACGGTACGCACTACGACAGCTTTTACCACATCGCCCTTTTTCACAACGCCGCCTGGTGTTGCATCTTTGACAGAAGCAACGATTATATCACCAATACTTGCATATCTTCTAACAGAGCCGCCCATTACTCTGATGCAAAGCAGTTCCTTCGCACCTGTGTTATCGGCAACTTTCAGTCTGGTTTCCTGCTGAACCATGTTGATTCTCCTTTCGCTTTACTTGCACGAGTCCAATTATTTGGCTCTCTCAACAATCTCAACAAGTCTCCATCTCTTATCCTTGGACAGAGGCCTTGTCTCCATAACCTTTACGGTATCACCGATATGACAGTCATTGTTCTCGTCATGAGCTTTCAATTTGTAAGTCCTTTTTACGATCTTATTGTAAAGCGGATGCATTTCATTATTCTGGATCGCCACAACGATCGTCTTATCCATTTTATCGCTGACAACCTTGCCAGTACGTGTTTTTCTTAAATTTCTTTCCACGATTTGCTCTCCTTTCCAGTTAATACAATACAGGTGCTTAGTCTGCCTTTGCTGTGATTACAGTCTGAATACGGGCAATGTTCTTTCTCACTTCTTTGATCCTTGCTGTATTGTCCAACTGATTTGTTGCGTTCTGGAACCTCAAATTGAAAAGTTCTTTCTTTGCAGCTACCAACTCTTCTGCTAATTCCGCAGGTGTCTTCGCTCTTAAATCTTCAATATATTTACTAGTTTTCATTTGATGCACCGCCTTCCAAGTCTGCTTTAGAAACGACTTTACATTTACATGGAAGCTTATGTGTTGCAAGACGCAGCGCTTCTTTTGCAATCTCCTCAGGCACACCTGCGATCTCGAAAAGCACGCGTCCCGGCTTAACAACTGCTACCCAGTATTCCAGAGTACCTTTACCGGAACCCATACGTGTTTCTGCCGGTTTTGTTGTTACAGGTTTATCCGGGAAAATCTTAATCCAGACTTTACCGCCACGTTTTACGTAACGTGTCATAGCCACACGGGCTGCTTCGATCTGGTTGGATTTGATCCAGGCCGGTTCCGTTGCGATAATACCATATTCGCCATAGGTAATCGTTGTACCTCTGGTAGGCTTGCCTGCCATGGAACCACGGAACTGTTTACGACGTTTTACTCTTTTTGGCATTAACATAATTATTTCTCGCTCCCTTCCTTATTTCCTTTGGCGGGAAGAACTTCACCCTTGTAGATCCAGACTTTCACACCGACTTTACCGTAGGTGGTGTCTGCTTCCGCAAAACCATAATCAATATCAGCTCTCAGTGTCTGAAGCGGAATAGTGCCTTCGCTGTAGAACTCAGTCCGGGCAATATCAGCACCGCCGAGACGTCCGGAAACAGCCGCCTTGATACCGAGCGCTTTCGCTTTCATTGTTCTGCCCATGCAGGACTTCATAGCCCTTCTGAAAGACACACGGTTCTCAAGCTGCTGCGCGATATTCTCCGCAACAAGCTGAGCGTCCCTGTCGGGTACCTTGATCTCTTTGATATCGATCAGCACCTTCTTATCAGTCAGCTTGGAAAGCTCCGTTTTTGTCTTTTCGATCTCTGCCCCGGCTTTACCAATCACAACGCCGGGTTTTGCCGTATAAATGATAACTTTTACTCTGTCGGAAGCTCTCTCAATTTCGATTTTGGAGATACCGGCAGCATATAATTTCTTTTTCAGGTATTTTCTGATATTATAGTCTTCTACCAGATAATCGGAAAACTCAGCATCAGCATACCATCTGGAATCCCAATCCTTAATAATACCGACTCTGAGGCCGTGAGGATTAACTTTCTGTCCCATATAATTAACTCCTTTCTTCCTGCCCACAGCGTGAGCATGCTCACGTTCTGAGCATTACCTGTATTATTTCTCGTTCAGCACGATCTTGATATGGCTCATCCTCTTTTCGATTCTGTAAGCCCTGCCCTGTGCCCGGGGCCTTACACGTTTCATAATAGGACCGTTGCTTGCATAGCATTCCTCAATATAAAGGTTAGCCGCATTCATGCCGTTGTTGTTTTCAGCATTGGCAATTGCTGATTCCAGTAATTTTTTGATAACGCCGGAAGCATATCTGGGGCTGTACTCCAGAATTGCAAGGGCGCTTGTTACGTCTTTGCCTCTGATGGCATCTAATACAAAGCATGCTTTCTGTACAGGAATCCTTGCGTAAGATAACTTAGCGGAAGGTCTTGTATCTTTCTGAGCATTTCTTTCTCTTTTAATCTGACTTCTATGTCCTTTAGCCATAGTTTAAACCTCCTTTCATATGAAAACCTTTGTTTTCATATTAACCTTTCATCTCACTCTGGATTTCTTATCTTCTTTTGCATGTCCCCTGTAGGTTCTGGTTGCAACGAACTCACCTAATTTATGTCCAACCATGTCCTCCGTCACATATACAGGCACATGCTTTCTGCCGTCGTGAACCGCAAAAGTATGTCCTACAAAAGACGGGAAAATTGTGGAACGGCGGGACCAGGTCTTAATAACCTGTTTCTGACCGGATGCATTCAAAGCGTCTACTTTTTTCAGTAAGCTTTCATCTGCGAATGGTCCTTTTTTCAATGATCTCGACATGTCTCTTCCTCCTCAATATGATTACTTGATCGCTCTGCCGTCTCTTCTTCTTACAATCAGTTTGTTAGAAGCTTTTTTCTTCTTACGAGTCTTTAAGCCAAGTGCAGGTTTGCCCCACGGTGTGCTCGGGCCGGGACGTCCGATCGGTGCGCGTCCTTCACCACCGCCGTGCGGATGGTCATTCGGGTTCATAACGGAACCACGAACCGTAGGCCTGATGCCCATGTGACGTTTCCGTCCTGCTTTACCAATATTGATAAGGTTGTGGTCAACGTTGCCAACTACGCCGATGGTAGCGCGGCATACGCTGAGAACCATTCTCATTTCACCGGAAGGAAGACGAAGCGTTGCATACTTTCCTTCTTTTGCCATAAGCTGTGCGCTGTTGCCGGCGCTGCGGACCATCTGGCCGCCCTTGCCCGGGTACAGCTCAATGTTGTGTACCTGCGTACCAACAGGAATCGCGGAAAGAGGCAGGCAGTTGCCGACTCTGATCTCCGCCTCGGGACCGTTCATTACCTTCATGCCGTCCTTCAGTCCGTCGGGAGCGATAATATAAGCTTTCTGTCCGTCCGCATAGCAGATCAGCGCGATATTTGCCGTTCTGTTCGGATCGTACTCGATACCGATTACGGTTGCCGGAATACCGTCTTTATTTCTCTTAAAATCAATGATTCTGTATTTCTGTCTGTTGCCGCCGCCGTGGTGACGAACAGTGATCTTACCCTGGTTGTTGCGCCCCGCATGTTTTTTCTTGCTTGCAAGCAGAGACTTTTCAGGGGTTTTCTTTGTGATCTCAGAGAAATCGGAACCAGTCATGTTTCTTCTGGAAGGTGTATATGGGTTATAGGTTTTAATTCCCATGTCTTTTTTCTCCTTTTCTTTTTATGTCGCAATGGAGTTTTCGGCGCTCCACCGGAATATCCGGCTCCATCGCATACTCAAAACGCGCCGCCGTCCGTTTTAAAGGCCTGTGAAGATCTCGATCTCTTTGCTTTCCGCAGTAAGCTGAACAATGGCTTTTTTCCTCTTCGCCGTTCTGCCTACCGTCATGCCTCTTCTTTTCTTCTTGCCGTCCAGGTTCATCGTGTTTACACGTTCCACCTTAGTGCCTTCAAACATTTTTTCCACTGCTTCCTTCACCTGCGTCTTTGTCGCATCGGGATGCACCAGGAATGTGTATCTCTTGTCAGCCATGCCGGACATGCTTTTTTCTGTGATGACCGGTTTCAGGATGATATCATAATATTTCAGATCAGCCATTATGCATACACCTCCTCAATTTTGGTAACGGCATCCTTTGTCAGGATCAGTGTCCCTGCTTTCAGAATATCGTAAACATTGATCGTCCCCGGCAGAGCCGTCTGTACAAAGGGAAGATTGTTTGCGGATTTGATCACCACATCATCCTTTTCTCCCAGTACAACCAGCGCCTTATCCTCTACTTTCAGATTTTCCAGCACTGCCTTGAACTTCTTTGTCTTGATCTCATCAAATTTCAGTTCATCCAGAACGATCAGCTTGCTCAACGCAACCTTGTCGGATAATACTGACTTTAATGCCGCTCTTTTTTCTTTCTTGTTCATCTTAAAGGAATAGTCTCTCGGTACCGGGGCAAATACAACACCGCCGCCTTTCCACTGAGGCGATCTTGTGGAGCCCTGCCTTGCATGACCGGTTCCTTTCTGTCTCCAGGGCTTTCTTCCGCCGCCGGATACTTCGCCGCGGGTTTTTGCTTTCTGCGTTCCCTGGCGATTGTTTGCAAGCTGCTGCAGCACTGCCATATGCACCAGATGTTCGTTCACTTCCACGCCGAACACGGCATCATTTAATTCTACAGTACCAACTTCCTTGCCTTCCATATTATAAACAGATACTTTAGCCATTTCATTGTCCTCCTTTCGTCCCGAATTATGCGTTTGCCCTGGTCGTCTCTTCGATCGTAACCAGTGCTTTCTTAGGTCCCGGAACGGAGCCTTTTACCAGAAGCAGATTCTTCTCCGCGTCTACCCGTACCACTTCCAGGTTCTGTACCGTTACTTTCACACAGCCCATATGGCCCGGCATGCCTTTTCCCTTGAACACTCTGCTCGGGGAGGAGCAGGCGCCGTTAGAACCCTGATGACGATGGAACTTGGAACCGTGCTTCATAGGTCCTCTGTGCTGTCCGAGTCTCTTGATGGCACCCTGGAATCCCTTACCTTTGGAAATACCGGAAGCATCAATCTTGTCGCCAACTTCAAAGATATCAGCTTTGATCTCTTTGCCGAGTTCATATTCTTCCGCATTTTCAAAACGGAACTCCCTGACATATCTCTTACCGGAAACGCCGGCTTTCTTGAAATGCCCCATCTCCGCTCTGCTTACACCGTGACGGTGAGCCACTTCCTTCTTGCCGCCCTTGTCTTTCTTGACAACTCTTTCCTTCTTGTCAACAAAACCTACCTGAACTGCCTTGTAACCGTCGTTTTCCACTGTTTTAACCTGAGTTACTACGCAGGGACCTGCCTGGAGAACGGTTACCGGTATCAGTGCGCCGTCTTCCTGGAAGATCTGAGTCATTCCGACTTTTGTAGCTAAAATCGCTTTCTTCATGTTACCCTCCTTTTTTTCTACATCGGACCACACGTTGCAGGCTGTCCACAATCCCGCAAACTGCCGCCTTTGCAGCTTGCTGCGATCAGCCCGCTGATCGCATGTTCATAACTAGTAGAAGGTTATTTTTGTTTCATTTTGATATCAATGTACACACCAGCCGGCATTTCCAGTCTCTGCAACGCATCGATGGTCTTGGGCGTCGGTGCAATGATGTCGATCAGTCTCTTGTGAGTTCTCTGCTCAAACTGTTCTCTGGAATCTTTGTACTTGTGAACCGCCCTTAAGATTGTAATAACTTCCTTCTTGGTGGGAAGGGGTACCGGTCCGCTCACCTGAGAACCATTCTTCCTAACTGTTTCGATGATTTTTTTGGCAGACGCATCAACCAGCTGATGGTCATAAGCTTTTAATGTAATTCTCATTACCTGACTTGCCATAAAAAAAGTCGCCTCCTTTTCGCACTTTTAATGAAATGAAAATGTGAATTTTCATTTTAGTACGACAAGCGGTGACTGTACACTCTTCCGTGTGTGTCCGGTTTCGAACCCCGGCAGACCTTTTCATAACTGTCTATGAAGTACCTGCCTCCACACGTTTCTGCTCTGCTCAGAAATAAGCCCTTGCAGTATTCTACGTTTGTACAGTGACTTGTCGTCAGTTTCCTTACCGGAAAATCTTCGTATTCCGGTTTGACATTCGCTCCACGGAAAACCTGTCAGTAGTTGCCCGCTGACAGCAACCTCACGCTTCATCGCTATCATGCCACAGCATTAGCTATTGTACTATAGAAACTTAAATAATGCAAGGACTTTTTCAAAAAATTTTCAGTTTATTTTTTTAATTATTTTTTTCGGCTTTCTATAAACGATCGGGGTTATTTACATAATTTATATACTCCGCCACAGAGCGGTCGAACCCTTCTATATGCCTGAGGAGCCAGTCCACTACCTGCTCTTTTACCTTTTCCACAAAAGCTGCCGTAGGCCCTTCGGACTCTTCCAGAAATTCATGCAGGGCTTCCACGGTATTTTTAAACTCTTCATGTTTTGCCCTGTGTTCCCGGTAGCCCGGATAACCGGCGCTCTCCTGAAGCTTCTCCTCTTCCGAAAAATGAAACTCCGTATACTCCGCCAGATAATCCAGCATTTTGATCGCCTTTACTTTTCCGTCTCCCTCTTCACAGGCATTTACAAAGGCCGCAATACGCCCGATCAGTTCTCTGTGCTGCGTATCGATGGTATCGTTGCCGGTCAGCAGATTGTCGTTGAATTCTATGATCATACTTCTCCTCATTTCTGCGTTGTTTTATAATGCATAACGAGTTTGTGACAAGCAACGCGCAGACACAAATCTCGCGATTGAAAATTTTAATTTTCAATCTTCCCCTTCCTTATATATATGCAGGCTTATTGTTTGCCTGTCTTTTATTCTACCACTAATCTGCCGGTTTGTTAATCTATTTTTGTGCCGATTTCTGCAATATCGTAACAATTCAGCCTTTCGGCTGCACTGTTACTGAATCCGCCCTATTTTAAGTTCACCTACGGTGAAAGGGCGGATTCTATTTTCCCATCACACATTTTTATGGAATTTGCAGCAAGTGCAAACTCCTATGCTGAACTGTTACGCAATATCACCCTTTTTGCCGCAAGGCGGATATCTTCCGCACACAGATGATACCGCTTCAGCAGTTCCGCCCTCAGACTTCTGCTGATATATCCTTGATTTTTGTGCGCCTAAGTGATACTATTTTATCAGAAAATTTATGCGGTATAAAGCATAAATACTTATATGAAAAACGAAAGTAAAGGAGCTAAGAAAATGAGCAAGAATTTTTCCGATCTACTCTCCCGGGTTTCCGCCTGCAAAAAGAAAACACTTTCTGTTGCGGTTGCCCAGGACAAGGCTGTGTTAGAAGCCGTAAAAGCTGCAAAGGAACAGGGTATTGCCGATGCCATTTTGGTCGGTGATGAAGCGAAGATTAAGGAGATCGCCGCAGAACTCGGTATGGATATGAATGAGTATACCGTGATCCATGAGGCAGATACGGTAACCGCCTCCCTGAAAGCCGTACAGCTCGTACACGATGGCAAAGCTGATATGTATATGAAGGGACTGCTCGATACAAAGACTTTCTTAAAGAGCGTACTGGATAAGGAAGTCGGGCTGCGCACCGGAAAGCCCCTCTCCCATGTCTGTGTATTTGAAGTACCCGGCATCGACCGCCTTCTGTTTTTGACCGATGTGGCGTTTATGCCCTACCCCACTTTGGAGGACAAGGTAAATATCATCAACTATACGGTGGAGATCGCTAACGCCTGCGGCGTGGATATGCCGAAGGTAGCGCCCCTTGCCGCTGTGGAAGTGGTTAATCCGAAGATGCCCGTCACCGTGGATGCGGCGGAGCTGACAAAGATGAATGAGGAAGGCAAGATCACGGGCTGTATCGTGGACGGTCCTCTGTCTCTGGATATCGCTTTATATAAAGAAGCTGCAGAAGAAAAAGGCGCTCTTGACAGGAAAGTTGCGGGCGATGCGGATATCCTGCTGTTCCCCGATATCCACTCCGGAAATCTTGTCTACAAGGCAATCGTACATATGGTCGATGTCAAGAACGGTAATATTTTAACCGGAACAAAAGCACCTGTTATCTTAACTTCCCGTTCCGACACCTGTGACGTGAAGGTAAATTCCATCGCTCTTGCGGCACTGGCTGCGGAGACTTTAAATAAATAAACTGCGTTTACCTGCACTTTTATGATGTAAACCTTCCAATCTGAACGTAACAAAAAGGAGAACAATTATGTCTGTTAAAAGTTTAGTAATAAACCCCGGTTCCACCTCCACCAAGATCGGTATCTTTGAGGATGAAACCTTATTATTTGACGAAACTCTGCGCCACTCCACTGAGGAGATCGCGCGTTATGATTCTATTATTGACCAGAAGGATTTCCGCAGGGACATCATTCTTGACTTTTTGAAATCCAAAGATTTTGATGTAACTTCTCTGGACGTTGTCGTGGGCAGGGGCGGAATGTTAAAACCCATCCCCGGCGGCACCTATGCGGTGAATGATGCACTGGTTCACGACTTGGAGCTCGGCGTATCCGGCCAGCATGCTTCCAACCTCGGCGGCATTTTGGCAAAGGAAATTGCGGATTCCATCGGAAAACCCAGCTTTATCGTTGATCCCGTTGTTGTTGATGAACTCTGTGACGAGGCAAGGATCTCCGGCGTTCCCGAACTTCCCAGGATCAGCATCTTCCATGCTCTGAACCAGAAAGCAGTGGCTAAACGCTATGCGGCGGAAGCCGGCAAAAATTATAATGACCTGAACCTGATCGTTGTGCATATGGGCGGCGGTGTTTCCGTGGGTGCTCATGTACAGGGTAAGGTTGTGGATGTGTTCAACGCATTAGACGGCGACGGCGCATTCTCTCCCGAGCGTGCAGGCGGCGTGCCCTCCGGCGCTTTAATCAAAATGTGTTTCTCCGGAAAATATTCCGAAAAAGAAGTGTATAAAAAGATCGTAGGTGCCGGCGGCTTTAACGCACTGCTTGGTACGAACGATATGCGCGAAGTGGAAAAGATGGTGCATGACGGCAATCAGGACGCTGACCTGTTCAGAAGAGCTTTCGTTTTCCAGGTTGCAAAGGATATCGGCTCTATGGCCTGTGTGCTCTCCGGTAAGATCGACCAGATCATTATCACCGGCGGTATCGCTTATGATAAGGACGTGGTTGCAGGGCTGAAGGAACGCTGCGGCTTCCTTGCTCCGGTTACCGTTTATCCGGGTG
The DNA here is from genome assembly GCA_022799355.1 of Lachnospiraceae bacterium. Taxonomy (GTDB): domain Bacteria; phylum Bacillota; class Clostridia; order Lachnospirales; family Lachnospiraceae; genus 1XD8-76. Next base: position 49,000 of record JAAWOG010000007.1, read on the forward strand.
AAGATGAACTGCTGGCTCTTGTGCAGGGCGGACTCAGGGTTGTAAATGGAGTGGAGAAGGCTTTGGAGTATAAATAATATACTTAATTTGTTTGAATGTATTATTTACGCCCCGGTCCGTTGTTGTGGACCGGGGCGTTTTCTTTCGTATTTTCGCTATCCCCTGCTGTCCCTAACTCCAGTATCTCAGATACCATGTGATCGGAAACAGTTGCGAGATATGCCCCATGAGGGGTATGCTCTCCTCCAGATCAAAAAAAATCGGACAGCACAGCAGCACCGCAAGCAGAAAACACGGCATAACGCCTTCCAGTGCCCTCTCCGGAAGGCTCTTAGCAAAAGCCGCCGCCAGCAGCCATAAAATAAGCCCGTACAGGAGCGCACTGCCTGACTCCGGCAGAAGAACTGATTTTATAAATCCATCTGATATACCATGCCTTGTCCATATGTTTGCCGCCGCCAGAAATACCGTTGCCAACAGAATCGGTGTTCCGGTCACAGCAAAAACCAGACCGCAGGGATGGGAAATTCCCTTTCCTGCACCGCATCTTAAGTCCCGGGCGGCATCCAGCGCTCCCAAAGAAGCTGACATAAGCGTCAGAAATGCAAGAATGCCGCGCAGAGAAAGAACTGAACCCTGCCCCTCATCCGACATCAGCTCCTTCTCTCTTATGGCTGCCCCCTCTCTGTCCGCCCCCGGATCTTCTCCTTTCTCCGACTCTTCATACTTAACCGCAAAGACTTTACCTTCACTCTGATATTCCGAAAACTTCTGAAGGACCTCCTCAGGTTTTACTTCATACCCCTGCTGACCAAGCAGTCCGGCATACCATACGGCCGAATACACCTGGTATACCTGCCGAAAAACATCCTCCTGCACGATGCCTCCCACGTTCATACCTTCCGGCAGATACAGAGAAATACAGTGTCGGAAATCCTGCTCTGAGAGTCTCTCTGCAAAATCTTTGTCAAAAATAATACCGCAGGATATCTCCCCTCTTCTGATATCCTGTTTCAGTATATCTTTATTCATATATTTTCTATATTCAAATACCCCCTGCCTCTCCGCCTCTTCCGAAGAAGTACCAGATAACCTTTCCTCTAATAGACGAAGGATCTGCCGGCTGTCCGGTAATGGTTCCGCTTCCGCATTCCACTCATTTCCCGCTTGCCCCGAATCTGACCTGCCGCCTCTCTCCGTCTGCTCCGAACTTTCCATCACATATCCCACGGCAATCCGCTCCTTTTCCACCCCCCTGTTAAATGCCGGAACGGCAAACAGAGCCGCCGGAAACAGCAGCAGCAATCCCCAATATATCGGCCGTCTGCCCATCCTTTTTATCATCATCCAAAAGCAGATTCCCGCTCTCCTCATTTCCTCTTTTTACTCCACTGCTTCCCACAAAAAATAAGCTGTCCGCCGACGCCAAAAAGCAGGCACCACAAAAGACAGTACAACTCCATTTTTCCTCCTGCTCCCTGCTTTCCTTTTAACATTCGCCGCAATATCTCCATACAGATTCCAACCGGCAGGACGCTGCAGATCTCTGTCACCGCCTTCGACAGAAATACTGCCGGTAAAATCCCTCCTGCGCCAAAAAACCCTGCCATTCCCCAAATACCATTCAGCACAACACCACTTGACGTAGTCGGAGCGAGCTGAAAGAAAAAGCCGCACTGTAAAGCCAGCATAGCCGCACACAGCAACATCCCGAACACCATATCCGGCTTTGTTTCAATCGGCAGCGCCCATCCTGTTACGGCACTCTCAACCAAAAAAATGAACAGCACAACCGGAACTGCATACAACAGAATATAGAGCCCCTGCTTCACCCCCTGCTGGAACACAAGAGATATCCCCTTTCTCTCCAGCGAAAGCGCACAGTTCCCTTCCTGGTTTCTGAAAAAACTTCCGCTCCCCAGTCCCCAGAACAGAAAAAATAACGCCGCCCCTGCCGCCAGATAATATTCTTTTACCTCCATGTTTCCGAAAGTGTTCACTTCTTCCTGCTCAAACCAATCCTCGCGTCCCAGAACCAGCCCAAAATGAAACAAATCCAGAGTCATCCCCAGTTCCTCCGGATTCTCTACCTGCATTTCATACAAAAGCAGCGTTTCCGCCTGCGGCACATCGATCATCACGGCGCCGCTCTCTGTCAGAATTTTCAAAAACAGTTTCTGCAGATAGCGCTCCGCGTTGTCCGTGCCATCCCCCATGATCACCCGAATCGGAATATTGCTTCCGTCCATGATCGATTCCGCAGTCCTCTCAGGAATAATAATGCAGGCAGTGATCTCTTGATCCCGCACGGCTTCCTCTGCCTCCCTGCTCTTCATCTCCTGAAATTCCATCAGATTCTCCGTACTTTCCATCTGCTGCACATAGTCCCTTACGTAAGCCGACATCCTGTCATCGCCTTCCACACACAGCCCGATTCTGAACGGTTTTACTTCCAACGCTTCCGGTACAAACCTCTGCACCAGAAATATCACAAACAAAACCAACAGCACCGTTCCTGATGTTGCCGCCAGAAAACCCGGCAAAGTATAAATAAGCCTCTTTGCTTCTGCTCTTATATAATAACGCACGTTATCCATCTGAATATAGTTCCTGTATTCTCCTCGCCTGGCTGGCTATGGCAGCCAGGCCTTTATCCAAACCACTACCTTTTTATTCCCAGTCATCCTGCCCCTGACTACATACCTTCCAGTATCTTCATATATCCCGCATAATTTTTGTATAAATTACCTACGCACTCAGCCAGAAACCCTATCGTCTCCAATTCATTCATATCTCCGATCCGATATTCTTTTCCCGACTCTCTCTCGATCGGCTCCGAAAGCGGCATAAACGCTGCATTCCCGCTTATCCTGCACACCACCTTATCCTGCGACCTCAGCGCAAGGCTTTCCAGATCCACAAAAATGCTACGCCCTTCATCCGTCCACTTTCCCTGAAGAACACCCTCCGCCGAAAGTTCCCATGTCTTCCCGCCATCATCAACAAAACAGACTCCTTCCAGATAACGGCTGCCCTTTTCCTCCCTATTCTTCTCCAGCGCAAAACTGCCTCTCACTTCTACCATGTCCGAATACTCAGAAGATATCCCTTTTTCGCCTTCATCTATCCCTTCCGACTGATTCGTTGGTATTTTATTCCCGCTCGCTCCTGTTTTATCCGCCAACGCGGAACATATCTCACTTCTGTCCCCAACAAAAGAAAACTCTCCCTCCACCTTGTCCACAGTGACATTTTCCCCCGTCAGACTTAACGCAAAACTGCCTTTCCCTGAGCCCCCGGTTATAAAAGCTTCCCCGGGCAGAGTACGGATTCTCACAATCCTGTCCTCCTGATCCAGATATACTCCCAGTCTTATTTCATCCGCAATATCCCCCATAATCTCTCCCAGTTCCTCCCCAGGCAGTACAACCAGATAGCAGGTTGTTTCTCTTTGCTCTCCTTCCCCATTCGTCAGTTCATACTCCGCCAGTTCTTTTGTCTGTTCCTCGCTGAGCATCCCTGACGCCTGCGCCTTTTGAAGCTTTACCACTTCCATATTTTCATACAGCGCCTTGAGCACTTCCGCGTTTTCCCTGAGATAGCCGGATATGGAAACAGGCTTCACGGAAAAGGTTGTGAAAGGCTTTACATCAAACTGTTGTCCAATTTCCAGATCCACCTTCGTAAGCGCCTGAACCTGCGCCCTTACCTCGGAATCATCCCATTGTCCGCTCACATTCTCATTCCCGAAAACCACACTGCCATTCCAGACGGAAGGTACCTGTACATACAGTGTATCCGCTGTCCCAAATACGGATGCCCTACCCAGTTCCGTATTTGCCACACTGGTTTTGAAATCGGTCTCAAAAAGCATTTTCTGCATATCCCGCTTTGCTGTCCCGTCAATACCGACCGTTATATTCTGCAGCTCCGGAATCCCGCCGATATTCAGAGAATATTCCGCCCGTATATTTTCACTTCCGATCCAATTGACAGCATCCGCCCAGAAATGCTCCCCCAGTTCCTCCTCCTGCGCTATCACTTCCTGCGCCAGATTCATAAGGCCTTTTTCGAGTGGATTCCTTTTAAAGGTCACTGCTGCCGCAGCAGCCGCCGAGACTGCCAGGCACATTATAATAACGCATGTTATGATAGCCTTTTTCCTTATTCCGCTACCTTTCAAATACTTTTCCTTCCTCTTTTTGACAGCTTCTATAACCATTCTACTCACAGCAGCGATACATATGCCCGGAAAATACAAGCCTCTCAATAGACATCCTATTTTTCCAACGCCCGCTTTCTGCCTTCTCGGCTGTCCGAAAATCCATAACGATTAAGCCACGCTAACTCCCATTCGCCTGCTCCAGCGGGCACTCAAATTCGTGCGGAAAATGCCGTATTTCAGGCATCTCCTGTGTGAGACTTAGTACTTCTTAACGAAGCAGCCTCTGCTGCTGAGTTCTAGAAGTACTTCTCACACTATTCTCCCATTTTGCAGAGACTGGCTCAACTGCTACGAAAATCCTGCAGTATTCCGTCCTTCAGCAGAAATATCCTGTCCCCCATCTCCCACTCCGCTTTCTCATGGGATGACATAAGCACCGTCCCCTCCGCCTTCCGGTATTCATCCAGATAGCTATACAAAATCTCCTTACATTCCAGGTCCAGCGCCGCCCCCGGCTCATCCATAATCAAAATCCGTGGATTTCCCGCCATGGCACAGCCGATACAGGCACGCCTCTGCATTCCGCCGGAAAGTGTACCGACTCTTTTTTTCAATATATCCCTCAAACCCAGCTTTTCTATCACGCCGCCATCCATCTCTTTTTGCACAGCTTTTTTACCGCCATACCACAACAGCAGATTGTCCCACACCGTAAGTTCAGAAAAAAGCGGATTATCCTGCGGCACATATCCGATCTGCTTTTGAAGCTGTCTTACAGCCGCTTTTTCTCCGTCCAATAAAAGCTGCCCACTCCGCATCTTTTTGATTCCTGCCAATACCGAAAACAATGTGGACTTTCCACAGCCGTTCGCCCCTATGATAAATGTACAGCTTCCTTTTATCAGATCCAGTGATAAATTTCCGAAAACTACTTTTCTCCCATAACCTGCCGTTATATCGATTGCCTGATAGATCACTGTCCCCATGTTTTTCTCCTGGAATTTTAGTTCTCATGTCTGGTAGAAGGCATAACACCTTCCTTTATCTTTTCTTCAGGTATTTCCCCTATCGCTAATACCCAACTTCCATCTCCATCCGATTTTCCATATCACCCTTTTCCCGCCATGCGATCCTGCACACACCATGCTCCTCCATGGGTATATTAAAACACTTATTTTCCGAAAAATCCTGTATCATAACGGTCTCAGAACCATCTGGCGTGAGATAAATCTGATACTCCAGTTCCTCTGTCCGATTAGAAGCAATCGTCATACGATACATATCAGCAGTTAAATCCCCTCTCTCTATCTCCTCCGCAGTTCCCAAATGATAATATATGCCCGTTACCTGAGCCTTTTCAGACAAAAGTTTTTCCTTCAATGATTGGTGAAACAGTATTTCATTTTGCGCCGGTGTTTTTGTAGTCATTTCATAAAGGAAATTCGTAAACGCCTCCGCACCATCCGCATTCAGATGTCCCGTATCTACAAAATATTTCATATTCTGGATAGGAAAATATTCATCTTTTACCAGGTTGAAATCATAATACGGCACACCATATTCTTCCGCAATTGCTTTTATCCCGGCAGTATAATCATCATAATTCTCATATGCCATTATTTCCAGTTTATATACCGGAGCCTGAAACAGTGTAATCTCTATTCCCTCTTTCCGGCAGTATTCCAAAATCTTCCGAAGATACTCCTCCGCATCCTGTGTCATTCTCATATCATCCGGTACGCCCTCCGCATGCAGGAAGGCGTTCCCCATCTCCTGGGTATGATAATAATACCCCTTTTTTGTATATTCCGTTCTGGCATTTTCCGATTCCCATCCATATAAATAGTTCCGATATTCCGGGCGCTTTTTATTTTTCTGCATGGAATAAATCCATTCCACATTAAATAAATGCTCCCTGTACCGCGTAAAGGGCAACGCACCGCTGATATAATACTCCGGTGTATTTAAATCAAAAAAATAGTCCAGCTTATCTATTGAAAATTTTCTGTAATCCAGATTTTTCCATCCATTACTGATTGCTCCAAACTCATCATAATCTCCCTGTCCTTCAATAGAAGGAACAAAATATAATTCCAGATATACCCCCTTTAACCGGTTTCTGTGACTGGCTTCTTTGATAATATGATAAGACTCTTTTAATCCCTGCCCCCCTGTAGACATATTATAATAAATTTCCCCCGTTCTCTGATCCAGAAGCTCAGGATTCACCGCGCTGTATACATGGGAGGAACCCACACAAATATAATCAATATTTTCCTCCTGTTCATAAAAATTATGCCACATAATCCGGGCTCTTTCATCATCTTCCAGATATAAAAAGTTCATCCCACGACTAAGTGTCAAAAATAATATGAATATAAAGCCAATCCCCGCCAGTCTTTTCAACAGCCCTCTAAAACTGGAAGTAAATAAACTGTGTCGTATCATACAATTCTCCATAACAGCCAAACAGCAATATAACAAAAATCAAAAACAATTCCGCCGCCACCCGAAACCACCATCTCTGTGCCAGAAACCTCTCTGCCACATCAACTCCCCTGTCCTTTTTGCCGTCCACCCAGAGCAACAGAACGATCGACAACAGTAGTACTCTGAAATACTCTGCCGGAACCCCCAGATTATAGAGAGATCCATTGATCAAAATCATCCAGTCCATCTGCCGGATGCCCTTTATCAACTGCAGCGCCTTGACGGAACTTCCCGCCCTGAAAAAGAGCCAGGCAAAATCAATCAATATAAAAGTAACAAAGCGTTTTAATAATCTGTCAGAAAAGACCTCCTGTTTTTCGCCCGCAATATGGGCTTTCAAAACCTTGTCAGTGACACCTCTCACAAAATCTCCGATCACCTGATATACGCCATTCAAAAGTCCCCACAAGATATAGGAAACCGCCGCGCCATGCCATAGCCCGCTGGCAGAAAATACCAACAGCAGATTGGCCTCCTTCCTGAGTTCTCCCTTTCGGTTTCCGCCCAGCGGAATATACAGGTAATCCCGAAACCAGCTTGTCAGCGAAATATGCCATCTGCGCCAAAAATCCTTTACACTCACCGCATAATAGGGCGCTCTGAAATTATCCGTCAGCTCAAATCCCAGAACAAGCGCCGCACCTCTCGCTATCGTGGAATACCCCGAAAAATCACAATATATCTGTATCGCAAAAAATATTGTTGCTGCGATGACATACATGCCTGACCAGAACACACTGTTTTCATAAACCGTATCAACAATAACCGCAGCCCTGTCTGCTATGACCATTTTCAAAAAATAGCCCCATAGCATAAGCAATAACCCTCTCCTGAGATTTTCATAGGAAAAGGTTTTCGGCGTTCCGAGCTGCTTTAATAAATTTTTGGACCGCTCTATAGGTCCTGCCACAAGCTGTGGAAAAAAGGAAACAAAAAGAGCATATTTCAGAAAATTTCTTTCCGCGTAGACATCTCCCCTGTAAATATCTATCGTATAACCGATTGCCTGAAAAATATAAAATGAGATTCCCACCGGCAGCAGAATCTCCATAGTTGAAAAAGACGCCCCCGCCTGAAAATGTGCCATCACTTTATTCCACGAATCGATCAGAAAATTCAGATACTTAAAGTATCCCAATACCCCCAGATTGAGAAAAAGACTTCCGATGATACACAGCTTTTTACCCCATATCTTTTTCTCCTCCGGCAATTCTCCCCTGTTTATCTTATCCGTCAGTATCCCGCACAGATATGTGACCGCCGTCGAAAAAAGCAGTAACAGCACATATTTTACTTCCCACTTCATGTAAAAATAGTAGGAAGCTGCCAGAAGCCACACATATCTGTATTTCTTCGGAATCAGAAAATATAATATTACAACAACGGGAAAGAATATCAAAAAATCAATTGAATTAAACAGCATAGCTTTCTCCCGCCCTCAGATCAGCGCACTCCTCCTGCGCGCACTTTTAATCGAGTAGGGAAGAGCCATCTTTCCCTGCTCGCCGCGCGGGGCACACGCTGCCTAAGCAGTAAATTTCTCTGTATGCCCCTGCGCATAAAAGAATAAAAGTCCCGACAGGCTACCCTGTCCTGACCGGGGCTTTTATTCCTATATGTATCATACGTTATGAATCAATCTGACTTTACGCATCATACTTTATTTTATATATTCTTACTTATTTGCAACAGCCTCTTTCAGCTTTTCCGTCAGAGCCGGAACGATCTTATTGAGATCACCAACGATACCGTAGTCAGCCACGTCAAAGATCGGAGCTGTCTCATCCTTGTTGATCGCAATGATGATATCGGACTCTTCCATACCCGCCAGATGCTGGATTGCGCCGGAAATACCGATCGCAAAGTATACGTTCGGGCGAACGGTCTTACCGGTCTGCCCAACCTGCAGGTCTTTCGGCTTCCAACCTGCATCAACAACAGCACGGGAACAGCTTACCGTAGCATCCAAAACCGCTGCCAGATCTTCAAGGATCTTGAAGTTTTCAGGGCTTCCCACACCACGTCCGCCGGAGACAAGAATCTTTGCGTCCATAATATCCACGGTATCGGAAACTGCCTTGACAACTTCGAGAATCTCAACATACTTGTTGTCAGGTGTAAATCCCGGATTGTAAGAAATTACTTCCGCTTTTCTGCCGGCTTCTCTCGGTGCTTTCTGCATAACGCCCGGACGAACCGTTGCCATCTGAGGGCGGAACTCGGGACATGCAATCGTAGCGATGGTGTTGCCGCCGAATGCAGGACGTGTCATCAGGAGCTGGTTGTGAAGCTGCTCTCTGCCCGGAATCGGATTGATCGGGAAATCGCCGATCTCAAGCTGTGTACAGTCTGCTGTCAGACCTGTGTGAATCCTTGCGGATACCCTGGGGCCAAGATCACGGCCGATGGCTGTTGCACCAATCAGGAAGATCTCAGGCTTATATTCGTTAATCACAGATGCCAGTGCATGTGCATAAGGCTCTGTTCTGTACTCTTTCAGTTCGGGATCGTCCACAACGATCACCTTGTCTGCGCCATACTCAGCCAGTTCATCAGCCAGAGGAGCAACTTCCGAGCCGACAAGAACAGCCGTCACATCTACGCCCAGATCTTTCGCAAGGTCTTTTCCCTTGCCCACTAATTCCAAAGCAATTCCGCTGAGTACGTTGTCTACCTGCTGGGCAAAGACAAATACTCCTTTATAATCTTGAATATTCATTGTTTGAACCTCCATTTATTTTAACATTACATTCCTTAAATGACGTGTTTCACTTTCAGCTTATCTACGATGTAATCCACGGATTCCGTCACATCAAGATTTACCTTCTCGCCGGCACCCTTTCTCACCTTGTCGGAAGCCCTTGCAATCTGCGTCGGGGAACCTTTCAGGCCAAGGTTAGAGTCTTCCACATCTTTCAGATCAGCTCTGCCCCATACGGTGATCTCCGCATCATAAGCATCGAAGATTCCGCCGGGTGTCATATAACGAGGCTCATTTAATTCAGCCAGTGCCGTAATCAGGCAGGGCATCTGTGCCTTCAGCACATGATATCTGTCGTCATACTGACGCTGTACGATCACACTGTCACCTTCGATCTTGATATCCTGTGCATAACTGATAACAGGAATATCGAGATGTTCGGAAATCTGAGGACCAACCTGTGCGGTATCGCCATCAATAGCCTGACGTCCTGTGATGATCAGATCATATTCCAGGTTGCGGATCGCGCCTGCCAGTGTCTGGCTTGTAGCCCATGTATCCGCACCGCCGAGAACTCTGTCCGTTACAAGGATTCCCTTGTCCGCTCCCATAGCCAGCGCTTCACGAAGCACTTCCTCTGCCTTCGGAAGTCCCATTGTCACAACAGTAACTTCTGCGCCATACTGATCTTTTAACCTAAGAGCCGCTTCCAGGCCTGCCTTGTCATCAGGATTCATGATAGCAAGCATTGCGCCACGGTCCAGCGTACCATCGGGATTGAACTTTACGCCGCCCTTTGTATCAGGCACCTGTTTTACACAAACAACAATTTTCATTGTATTATCTCTCCTTTTTATTTTCTTTCTTCTTATAAATCCGTAAGAGGATATTTTTCGCGGTGCTCCGCCGCACCGCTCTGTGCCGTCCTCTCCGCATGTTCACCCCTGCGAGCAGGGCTCACATGCATTTCGTCCGGCTTGCCTTTTCTCTAAGACGGCATTTTCGCGGTGCCGCACCGCTCTGCGCCGTTCTCTCTGCATGTTCGTCCCTGCGAGCAGGGCTCACATGCATTTCGTCCGGCTTGCCGTCTTACTTAAGCAGTGACGCGGAAATTACCATTCTCTGTACTTCGGATGTGCCTTCGTAGATCTCGGTGATCTTTGCGTCACGCATCATGCGCTCAACATCGTACTCTCTTGTATAGCCGTAACCGCCGTGCAGCTGTACTGCCTTTGTGGTAACTTCCATAGCCATCTCCGCAGCGTACAGTTTTGCCATTGCCGCTTCCACACCGTAAGGCGTCTTGTGGTCCTTTGTGTACTGATCTTTTGTCGCAGCAGCCTTGTAAACAAGAAGCTGAGCCGCCTGCGCTTTTGTCGCCATATCGGCAAGCTGGAACTGTGTATTCTGGAACTGCGCAATGCTGCGTCCAAACTGTTTTCTTTCTTTTACATAATCAATGGTTCTCTCAAGCGCACCTTCGCCAAGACCGAGTGCCTGTGCAGCGATACCGATACGTCCGCCGTCCAATGTGTGCATTGCAATACCGAAGCCCTTGCCCTGCTGTCCGAGAATATTCTCTTTCGGGATACGGCAGTCTGTGAAAATCAGCTCGTATGTAGAAGAACCACGGATACCCATCTTCTTTTCCTTTGTACCAAAGGAGAAGCCCGGCGTTCCCTTTTCTACGATAAATGCGGAGATTTCTTTCTGCTTTCTGCCGCGCTTTTCAATCGTGCCTGTCACGGCAATGATTACATAAACGTCAGCTTCCTTACCGTTTGTGATAAAGATCTTGGAGCCGTTTAATACCCACTCATCTCCATCCAAAACAGCCTTTGTCTGCTGTCCCTGAGCATCCGTACCTGCGCCGGGTTCCGTAAGGCCGAATGCGCCGATCTTACGGCCTGCTGCCAGATCGGGCAGATATTTCTGCTTCTGCTCTTCCGTACCGTATGTCAGGATCGGATCGCAGCACAGAGAAGTATGTGCGGAAACGATAACACCTGTTGTGCCGCAGACTTTGGAGAGTTCTTCCACACACATAGCATATGTGAGTACATCACAGCCCTGTCCGCCGTACTCCTTCGGAATCGGAATACCCATAAAGCCTGCCTTTGCCATCTTCTCAACGGTTGCGCGGGGGAATTCTTCTGTCTCGTCAACTTCCTGCGCTAAAGGCTTCACCTCTTTTTCAGCAAATTCTTTGAAAAGAGTTCTCGCCATTTCATGTTTTTTAGATAAAGAAAAATCCATGATATATTTCCTCCATTAATTTATATTTTTGACTTATTTACTGTAATCAAAAAATCCTACGCCTGTCTTTCTGCCAAGTTTCTTCTCTTCCACCATCTTCTTAAGCAGAGGCTGCGGAGCGTACTTCTCGTCTTTTGTCTCGTTGTAGAGAACTTCCATAATAGCAAGGCAGATGTCCAGACCGATCAGATCGCCGAGGTGCAGAGGTCCCATCGGATGGGATGCGCCGAGCTGCATAGCCACATCGATATCTTCTGCAGAAGCAGTACCCGCATCCAAAACGCCGATCGCTTCATTGATCATCGGGATCAGGATTCTGTTTACGACAAAGCCGGGAGCTTCCTTTACTTCTACGGGAGTCTTACCGATTTCTTTGGAGATTGCAACAATCTTGTCTACCATTTCCTGAGGCGTATTTTCACCCTTGATTACTTCCACCAGTTTCATTCTGTCGGCAGGATTGAAGAAATGCATGCCGATCATCGGGCGGTCTAATCCCTCACCGATCTTTGTGATGGAAAGAGAAGAGGTGTTGGATGCAAACATGCAGTCCTTTTTCACAATGCCCATCAGCTCCGTAAAGATCTTCTGCTTGATCTCCAGGTTTTCGAGCGCAACTTCCACGATCAGGTCACAGTCCGTGCAGATCCCGTTTAAACCTGTGGTAATCTTGCCCATGATCTCGTCAGCCTTTTCCTGTGTGATCTTTTCCTTACCCACGAGGAAATTCATGTTCTTCTGAATTTTCGCTTTGCCGCCTTCCGCGTACTCTTCCTTGATATCGCAGAGACATACTTCATAACCGTCAGTCATCGCAAATGCCTGCGCAATACCGGAACCCATTGTACCAGCGCCAATAATACCTACCTTCATTTTAAAATCCTCCTGTTTGATTCATTTATCTTTTTATATGGAGACATTTCGTATCTCCTTTTTCCCATACTTTTCTTTCACCTGCCGCGGTTCATGTAAAGTATATTCCTTTTCACACGCCTTTAGCAGTTTTTAAAAGGCTCTTTCACTTTCTCTTTATTCCTGTCAAGGAAGAAAGCCATACCATACTTTTGATCCTCTGTCTCAAAGCAGTCCCCGAAGAGTTTCTCTTCCACCACAAGCGCTTCGTCCATGTTTACTTCCAATCCGTCGTTGATTGCTTTCTTGCAGTTGCGGACAGCGATGGGCGCATTCTTTGCGATGCCTGCCGCCATCTTCTGTGCCGCCGCCATCAGTTCCTCCTGAGGGTATACCGCGTTCACAAGACCGATACGGAGCGCTTCGTCAGCTTTGATATTCCTTGCCGTGTAGATAAGCTGTTTTGCCATACCGGGGCTTACCAGACGGGCCAGCCTCTGCGTGCCTCCAAAACCCGGTGTGATGCCAAGCCCTACTTCCGGCTGTCCGAATACCGCGTTGTCCGAACAGATACGGATATCGCAACTCATGGAAATCTCACATCCGCCGCCCAGAGCAAAACCGTTAACCGCAGCAATCACAGGGATCGGGAACGTTTCCAGTTTCCGGAATACATCGTTGCCCTTCTTGCCGAAGGCCTCTCCCTCCGCCTTTGTGAGTGTGCTCATCTCGCCGATATCCGCACCCGCCACAAAAGATTTTGTGCCTGCGCCTGTCAGAATCAGGCATCTCACTTCGTTCAGATCCACCGCGTCAAGGGTTGCGTCCAGTTCTTCTAAAACTGCAGAATTCAGTGCATTTAACGCTTTCTCACGATTAATCGTGATGGTGCCTACCTGGCCGTTTACTTCATATAAAACAAATTCCATGTTGATCACTCATTCCTTTCCTTTTTCTATTACATGTCCGTTTTGCAGACTTAAGATTAAACGCTCGAATACCGGGAAGCTTTAAGCACTTCCCGGTATCTGATTTTTTCATGTCTGAAAGGCTTAGTCTCTTTCTACGATAGTAGCACAGCCCATACCGCCGCCGATACAGAGTGTCGCAAGGCCTTTCTTTGCGTCTCTCTTTACCATCTCGTGCAGCAGTGTCACAAGGATACGGCAGCCGGATGCTCCTACCGGGTGTCCCAGTGCGATAGCGCCGCCGTTTACGTTCAGTTTTTCAGGATTGAATCCAAGTTCTTTTGCCACGGCTACGGACTGTGCTGCAAAAGCTTCGTTTGCCTCGATCAGGTCCATATCGTCCACCGTAAGCCCGCTCTTAGCCATTACCTTCTTTGTTGCAGCCACAGGGCCGATACCCATGATAGAAGGATCTACGCCGCCGAGTGCGCCTGCCACAAAGGTAGCCATGGGCTTAACGCCCAGCTCTTTCGCTTTTTCTTCACTCATCACAACAACTGCCGCAGCGCCGTCATTGATACCGGAAGCGTTACCTGCCGTTACCACGCCGCCTTCCTTCTTACCGGAGCAGCATTTCAGTTTTGTCAGAGCTTCCATTGTCGTTCCGGGACGAGGGCCTTCATCCTTCACAAAATCGACAACTTCCTTTTTCACTTTCACGGGAACCGGAACGATCTCATCGTCAAATCTGCCTTCATTGATTGCCTTCTCGCACTTCTGCTGGCTGTTCACGGCAAACTCATCGAGTTCTTCCCTTGTCAGTTTCCACTGATCCGCGATGTTCTCTGCGGTAATCATCATGTGATACTGGTTAAATGCATCCCACAGTGCATCGTTCACCATGGTATCCACCAAAGTACCGTTATTCATTCTGTAACCGTAACGGCCATTCATCATCGCGTAAGGAGCCATAGACATGTTTTCCATGCCGCCTGCCACCACGATATCGGCATCCCCTGCCTGGATCATCTGTGCCGCCATATTCACACAGTTCAGACCGGAACCGCACACCACGTTGATCGTTACCGCAGGAGTCTCCACTGGGAGACCTGCTTTGATAGACGCCTGACGAGCCACGTTCTGGCCAAGTCCCGCCTGAATTACGCATCCCATATAAACCTGATCAACCTGATCCGCAGGAACGCCTGCTCTCTTTAACGCTTCTTTGATTACGATGGAACCAAGTACAGGTGCCGGAGTCGTCCCAAGAGCTCCGCCCATTTTGCCGATAGCGGTACGGCAAGCGCCCGCTAATACTACTTTTTTCGCCATTTGAATAGCCCTCCATTTTACTTGATTTTTTATATTTTGTTTGTTATTTTTTTGACAAACTCACTTTTTCTATTATATCACAGCATTCGACGTTTTGCAACATGGAGCCGCGCAAAATTCCGTGGAAAAGTAACAGTTCAGCCTTCGGCTTCCCTGTTACGGAATCTGCCCATTTCAAGTCGCCTTCGGCGAAGGGCAGATTCTTTTGGCTCAATTTACATGTTTTCACGGACTTTGCAGTAAATGCAAAGTCCTGGGCTGAACTGTTCCGTGGAAAATCTGCGATATATGTTGCCGCCTGCGATGCAATCGATACCCTATTTCGCGATTTCCCGCCAAACCTCCGCGCTTCCACATAAAATGTGCAAAACACCCTGCATAACAGCGGCGTATGAACAACCGGTTATCATACTTCCGGCTCGATCAGCCCGTAAGTGCCGCCCTTCCTCTTATAGACAACGCACACCTGATCTGTCTCCGCATTACAGAACACATAAAAATCATGCCCTAACAGTTCCATCTGCACACAGGCATCCTCGGGATACATAGGCTTAATATCAAACTGCTTTGTTCTGACGATCTTCACTTCTTCCTCATCGTCCTCCACCTTCTCCATGAAGGCATCGCTGAAGGAAGCTGCGTTCTGTTTCTTGTCAATCAGTTTATTCTTATATTTTTTAAGCTGCCGTTCTATGATCTCCTGCACCAGGTCGATGGAAACGTACATGTCGCTGCTTGTCTGCTCGGAACGGATGATATTCCCCTTGACAGGGATCGTCACCTCGATCTTCTGTCTGTCCTTCTCCACACTGAGCGTCACCTTTGCAGTCGTATCCTCCGCAAAGTACTTTTCCAGCTTACCGATCTTTTCCTCTACGGCACTTTTTAACCCCTCCGATACATCGAGATTCTTTCCGGTAATAATAATCTTCATAAGCCTGCCTCCTTTTTGGGTTTTGTGACAGCCCTTTCTCCCGCCGATACGGGCAGCGGAAACCGCCACAATCTTTAATCCGGACAGGTATGCAAAAAGCACGCCCGCCCTTGCGTATATTGTATCACACCCTGTCCAAAATAGACAGCACCCAAAATACATTTTTTACCTGTTTTTTCTTTACAATTTTCTCTATATCTGCTATTCTGTCAGCATTATGGATACATACAGAAAACTGACGCCGGAAAAGAAGCTTTTTTACAGATCGCTCCTTTCCCTGGTCATTCCGATCACCATTCAAAATCTAATCACAAACATGGTAAACTCCGCCGATGTACTGATGCTCAACTACGTCAATCAGTCCTCCATGTCGGCGGTCTCCCTTGCCAACCAGTATCAGTTTATCCTGGGCGGCTTTTTCTTCGGCATCACCTCCGGGACCACCATGCTCTGTGCCCAGTACTGGGGGAAAAAAGATATGAACTCCATTCAGGCGGTCTTTGGCATCGCCCTGAAAATATCCCTCGGCTTTACATGCATCCTGTCCTTTGCGGCAATCGTATTTCCCGCTCTTCTGATGCGGATCTTTACACCGGATAGGGAACTGATCGAAATGGGGGCTTCTTATCTGAGGGTTATCGGCATTTCCTATCTTCTGACAGGTTTCTCCCAGACTTACCTGTGTGTTTTAAAAAGTGTGGAAAGAGCAAAAACAAGCACGCTGATAAGCTGCACCGCCCTGTTTCTCAATGTATTTCTAAACGCGGTGTTTATTTTCGGGCTGTTCCATGCGCCAAAACTCGGCATCCTGGGTGTGGCGCTCGCCACGGTGATTGCCCGGGTGGTAGAAATACTGCTCTGTTTCGCAGACTTTTTCCGCGGGCGGATCTTCAAACCGGAGCTTTCCGTCATGTTCGGCAGGCATACACTGCTGCTTCAGGATTTTTTAAAGTACTCCATCCCCGCGCTTTTGAATGACTGTATCTGGACCTTTGCCTTTTCCACCTACTCTATCATCCTCGGTCATATGAATTCCGATATGGTGGCCGCCGCTTCCGTTGCTACTACGATCCGGGACCTGCTCAGCGTTGTCTGCTTCGGTATCGGCAGCGCCGGCACGGTCCTTCTCGGAAAGTCCTTAGGGGAGAAGCGTATGGACAAGGCGAAAGCGGACGCATCCAGCCTCTGCCGGTGTACATTCGCCGTCAGTGTATTGACCGCAATAGTCATTATTCTGTTCCGAAAGCCTGTTATCAGTGTTTTCGATTTGACGCCCCTGGCCCGGGATTATCTGAACTTTATGCTGCTTGTCAGTTCCTACTATGTGATCGGACAGGCAATGAACACGCTGACCATCGCCGGCATCTTCCGCGCCGGCGGCAACTCCCGTTTCGGGCTGATCTGCGATATTATCGTGATGTGGGTAATTGCCGTCCCTCTCGGCTTTATCAGCGCCTTTGTCCTGCACCTGCCGCCGAAAGCAGTCTACTTCATCCTCTGTCTGGATGAATTCTGGAAAATACCGGTGGTATGGCGGTATTACAAAAGTGAAAAATGGCTCAACAATATAACAAGGGAATACGAGTAGTATTCCCCTGCATACAGACAGTATTTCTTCCTGCACATTCTCTTATTTATCCGGCATATCATCTGATCTCCGCATCGTTCCGCTCACTTATCTCCTTTGCGATTTCTCTGATATCAAACTCCGGAGCAAATTTCTCAGCCACATGGCAGATTTTCTCAACGACCAAAACCTCCTCTTCCAGTTCCTCCGCAATTTCCTCCACCGTTTTATTCTTCTTCATCTTTTTACAAATCTGAGACACCAAACGCTGCAGGTCTCCGACCGCTTCTCCTTTTGCTATTCCCTTTGCTATTCCCTTTTCTATTCCCCTCTCTATTCCTATTGCCTCCCCTTTCGCCATTCCCTTTTCTATCCCTATTGCTTCCCCTTCAGCCAGGCGTCTCTCAAATTCTTCCCACAACCTCATATACTTTACCGTCACCTCCGGATCTCTCTTCACGGTTTCAACCATACCATGGATCTTACGCAGATCTTCGTTCACCGCATTCTCATATGTCGTATTTTCCATATAGCATAACAGTTGCTTTAGTTCCTCAGCCAGCTCCCCTTCCGTCCCTTTTGTATACAGAAACAATGTACTCGCACCATCCTCATACTCCATCCCCGGTACTTCCAAACATCTGTTTTTCACGGTATACCGCATCCGGTTCCATCCAAACGGATCAAAGGGCAGAATCATAATGATCACCACATTCTTCAACTTGTCGTAATCCAATCCGGCCTGCAGACTTCTTGCCGCAATTTTCGCATGGTAGAAACGCACCCTGCGGGGCAGTATTTTTCTGTCCGCCTCACTGCTTTTTTGATCCGGCTCCATATCATAAACGGTAGCCCGCTCCTCGGCATTTTCCTCTATATCCGCCTCCATATATACATCGAGTCTCGTACCATGCATATCGGAATCCGCACCATAGAACACTTTCTGCGCCGCAACCGACAAATGTTTGATTTCCCTTCCAAAAACAGTCTTAAGCAATATCCTGACAAACTGCTCCCCTATCTCCGGATAAGTCACCACCGAACCAAACAGGAAATCATCCAGCAGGTTCATCTCCTCAAGTTTCTTTTTCGCAGCCGGTCCGTTTACCGCGCTCCCTCGTACCTCTCTTCTTTTTTCTTTCTCTGTTCTCATATACCTCTCCTTTCACACCGTGCGGAAAGAAGAGCATATATGATTCAAACAGGATGATCCTTATCACCATTTCTCCGCAATCCGCCATATTTACCGGAATGTTCTCATTCCGTGGAAGATTCCTCTTCCTTTCTCATAAACAGGGATCGTCAACCGAAATGGTTTTTAGACGTTTCATTAGATGTTTCCCGGATATGTATTTATATACTACTACAAATAGCCATATATTGCAATATGTTTCCTCCAATTATAAATAAATTTATTGATAAAGTATTCTATCATCTCTTCGGTCTGATCCAAAAACTCCCCGTATGATCATCCATCTCATAGGAAACTCTGTATGTTCCCGGCGTATCTATCCTTATTTCATATTCTCCGGTTCCAATGTCCTCCTTTTCAAATACCTCATCCCCTCTCTCATTTTCTATCTCCAGATCCAGCTCACCGCTTTCCGTGACAAAGGACAGAACCAGCGTCACAGGTTCCGAAACCTCAAGCTGAAAAGAAAAATTTTCAGCAGTTGTGTTCAGGTTTTCCCTACCAATGCTCTCCGGCCAGTTGTCCAGCAGAAATTCCATCCCCATCTCCTCCGGATCGATCATCATCTTCTGCCAGGCATCCTCCATCTCACTGAGCGCATTCTCCATTGCCGCATCCTCTATGGTCCCCATACCGGATGCATTCGCCGCTCCCGTATCCGGCGCATTCTCCATCCCGGCAGCCATCGGATCTTCCGTTCCGGCAAACCCCATATAAATACTGCCCATATCACAGTTCAGCTCATACAGGCTCTGTCCGTCCGAATACCTGCCATAGAGTTCCATGGAACTTGAAAGCCCCGAATAGGATCTTGCCTCTCCGTTCTCCGCCCCTATGGTGATATCTCCCATACTGCAGTTCACTTCATAGTCATGATTTTCATAGAAATCCCGCAGGAAAATATCGATCTCTCCCAAATTGACGTTCGCCTCCAGATTACCTGTGACCAGGCTCTCCTCCAACGTAATATTTCCTGCATTGACAGATGTGTCACTTTCCTTTGCATCCAGCCTGTGCACCAGGATGGAACCTGCCGCCACTTCGGCGTTAAAACTATCGGCCCTCACTTCCTCCATGGTGATGTTGCCGGCGTCCACCTCTATCTCCATGTTCCCTGCGGAAAAAAGATTTCTGGTGATGATCTCTCCCGCGCCCATCCGGATATCCACATCATCCAGCACAATTCCTTCCGGAAGAGTCAGCGTCAGATCCGTCTCGCCGCCGCCCACCGGACATATCTGTTTCAGATAGAAGGTGTCTCCTTCTATATAATACTGGCATTCCGGTCCTCCCTTTTTTTCCAGCGTCAAACCATCTCCCTGACATATGGTCAGGCTGCCGCCGCCGATTTCCAGATCCAGGTTATAAATATCCGTCCCCCGCAGGCTGTCGTCAGTAAAGCTTCCGTACATTATGTCGTGATCTTCATCAAATTCTATACCAAACAGCATCACGACTCCGCTGCCGTCCCCTTTGATCCGCCTGAAATCCCATCTTCTCACCCTGTTCCAGGCATCCCGCACCAGCGCATGATTCTTCGTATTTCCATACTTTTTATCCGTATAGTTTACGCCTGCCGCCCCTATGATTCCCAGTATGACGCCAACGGCAAAAAAACAGCCCGCCGCAGTCAACATCCCTCTGATAAATTTTTTCATGCCCTCTCCTCCCCTTTTCTTTTTCTCTCAGACCATTTTCTGCTCAGATATTTCCCTAATCCTTCTACCTCATGGATCAGCCACGGGAAAAATTTCCCGAAAACTACCACGATTGCGAGAACAAGCAGTAAAAAAAGCGCAATGATAAGACAGCCCAGCGCTATACATACCATTCCCGCAAAGGGACTGTAAATCAATGTCGGAAATCCTATGACAAACAAAGCGATACCCACCGCGAGCAATGCCACAATCACCGCGATAGCCGCAGCGGCCACACCGAATATGGCCCCCAGGATTCCCACAACAATCCCAAGTGCTGCCGCCCCCAGTGCAAAAATAATCGGAGATGCAAAAATACCAAGTATTACCAAAAGCACGATCATTCCGCCGCTTACATCGCTTTTCTTCTTTCCCTGTCCGTCCCGGTACGCATAAGCATTCTGTCCGGCACCGTGCCCCGTATAGCTGCCCCGATAGGGTTCCCCATTCCGGTTTCCATAGCCGCCCCGATTTCCATCCGCGTTTGACTTCGTATAACCACTGTCGTTTCCTTCTGCAGCGCCTTCCTGCGTTCCGCTCTTCGTTTTTTTGCTTTCATCTTTCTTTCCGTATACTTCCGGCGGATTATCGCTTCCCACCTTTTCACGGTATCCATTTTCCGTAAATACACCTTCCTCCGATTTGTGCAGCCCTGCCCTGATCTGCTCCGCCACCTGCTCCGGCGAGCCAAGAGAGAGCAGCACATCCGCTTCATTTTCTTCCCCTGCATCCGCAAAATATTCCTCATAATATTCTATTGCTTCCGCGCGTTCCTCACTGGTAAGCCCGATAAGCTGCGCCTGCAGTCTGTCTAAAAAGTCCCGTTTATCCAACATTCTGCCCTCCCTCAAATATAGCCGTAATTTTCCGTGAATACCTCAGCCATTCCATTTTATACAGATTAAGCTGAGCGTCTCCCTTCCCTGTAATCCTGTAATACCTCCGGTTCCTGCCGTCTATCGCTCTGTCATAGATCTCCAGGCACTCATCTTTCTGCAGACGCCGCAGCACCGGGTACAGCGTGGATTCCGATACATCAATAAGCTGCTGCACTTCCTTGGTGATCTTATAACCGTATGTGCCGTCTTTCGTCCACGATACCACCGCCAGCACAATCGCATCAAGCAGTGCCGCTCCTGTGTTAAATACCATTACTTTACCTCCTATTCCGACTCTTATTCCTATTCCAGTTCCGCAGATGCCTTCCGGCGCATCCACTTTTTTATATAATATTATACAGCATATAGCATTGTACTAATACTATATTCCATATAATATTATTTGTCAACACATATATGCACTTTTTCTCCCACATTTAAAATCGTATCCGAAATGATGCCGCAGACAAACCATCAATCGAGTAGGAGGTAGGCGATTATTTCGCCTACCGACCTCCCACACCACCGTGCGTACCGTTCGGTACACGGCGGTTCAATCAACTTAACAAGCAACACACTTTGTTGTGTAGTAGTCTAACATTGAGATTCCGCTATGTGCTTCGCCGTTGCCTACGCGCACTCGGGACTTGCACCCGTTAGAGAACTCCCATGCTGGGCAAACAAAAGCGGCATGGCGCCCTTGCCATACCGCAGTTTCCCTCCGTCATACCATATCAGATTCATGCAGACATTATCTGATTTCCGTCCCAAAAAGCTTATCCATTTTCGGAGAAAGTGCCACCGGACCATTTTCCGTGATACGGTACCCTGTCTCGATCCTGCCGCCGATCACTTCCGGTATCTTAAACATGCTGACATCGATCATGATCGTCATCCCCGGCTGCAGGGGCATACCCCCATCACAACAGTCATAGCTGGTATAACTTGCCCCTTCACATTCCATCAGCCCCGTGGAATGAGCAAATTGTGCCACCAGATAATCGCCGTATCCCAGCTTTCTTAAATAATCCATCCCCGCTTTGTCGATCTCTGCCGGTTTTACACCGGGATACAGCTTTTCTTTGCACAGATGAAGCGCATGGCGCATGGCATTCATCATATCCCTCTGCTTCTTCGTATATTCTCCGGACACAGGAACGGTATCTCCGAATGTACCCGTATACCCGCACCATTGCGGCGCCATACCAAGCATGATCATCTCTCCCGCCTGCAGTTCTTTATCCACAGGGGTAGATACGATCCCTTCCACACGCTTTCCCGAAGCGATAATCGCGTCGAATCCATAGCCGCTCGCCCCATTCCATCTGGCGGCATATTCTCCCGCTGCCGCAACCTGCAATTCACCGGCTCCCGGCCTTATCGTTTTTAACATTGCATCGTAAGCGGCATCCGCCAGCTTATTTGCCTTCTCCATGCAGGACAGTTCCCATTCCGACTTCACCAGCCGAAGCAGTTCAAACTCAAAGGTAATATCCACGATCTCGATTCCTGCAAAACCTGCGCAGAAATCACGGTATAGCTTTGTCGGCATTTTATCCGGCGCCACAAAGCCGATTCTCTTTAAAACCGTCCCCGCCGCAGACAACTCCCTGTTGAGCTCCGCGAAATCATACATTTTAGAATACAGAAATTCTATTCCAGGCTGCATAAATACACTGAAATTCCTTGTATTTTTAATAGCTGAATCCTGCTTTGCAAACTCTTCACTCTCCGAACCTCCCAAAAGCAGCGGCTCCCCCTGCACCGGCACAAGCACCGCACCATATTCAAACTGCGGGCACCACCCGGTCAGGTACCATCCGTTTGCGATATTCACCATATCATAATAAACCAGCGCCGCATCCAGTTCTTTCTCCTTCAGCAGTTCCTGAATTTTCCCGATTCTTCTATTTGTTTCATCCATATTATAAAATGACATAAGTTTTCTCCTTTACATGGAAACAATATTTTTACAACTGTCGCGGGCGACAAAGCGGGGATTTAACAAGATCTTCTGTCCGATACTCTCCCGCATCGCATCCGCTCCTTCTTTATTTTTCTGGCGCAGGCGCTGCAGTAAAAGTCCCGCTACCGTCTCTCCGATCTCCTCCTCCGGCTGTTCCACTCCGGTGATCTGCGGTCTGAAAAGCTGCAGCCTCTCATTTAAATCACAGCCGATCAGAGAAATATCCTCCCCGATCGCCAGATCTTGTTCCCGGATCGCTCTGACGGCCCCGATGGTCATCAGCTCATGCATCGCGGCAATCGCCGTAACAGGTTTTGTATCACGCCTCTCCAGTATCTTTTTTACCGCCCGATAACTCTCATCCTGACTGTAGGGCAATTTACAGACCATCTCTTTTGGTATGGAAACTCCCTGCTTTTCACAGGTATCCAAAAATCCCTTCAGCCTCTGGACACTGGGCGAGAACCCACTTGAGCAACCGGTCAGCACGGCAATTTTCGTGTGCCCTTTCCCCAGAAAATATTTCGCGATCTTCTGCCCCACCATGTAATCATCTACCAGCACCGCATCTACCTGCAGTTCGGTATCCGGAATGGTGTCGATAAATACCACCGGAATCCCCAGGGCATAAAACCTTCCGAAATCAATGTGCTCCGGATCTACCGTCGCAATCACCAGCCCGTCAACACACTGCCGCAGCATCAGATCCAGATAGCGCTTCTCCTTATCGGAACTTTCCTCCGAATCCGATAACAAAACCAGATATCCACTCTCAAACAACTTCCTGTTGATTCCCCGGATAATCCCGGCAAACAATTTCTGGCTGATATCGGGCACAATGATCCCGATTGTCGTGCTGCTGTTTGTCTTTAACGAGCGCGCCATATAATTCGGAACATACTGTTCCTTTTTTAATATTTCAAGCACCTTCTCCTTCGTCTCAGGACGAACATTTCCCTTATTATTTACAACCCGCGAAAGTGTCGCAACAGAAATATGATAAGTCTCGGCAATTTTCTTTAATGATTTTTCCATGTGGATACCCTTCTCATATCTGATTTTCATAACATTGCATATCGTCCGCAGTGCCCGCTCAGTCCACAGGCTATCGCCCTATGGAAAAAGCCAGATAAATATCTGCTTATGTGCAAGCACAACACATCTTCTCATCAGCCTTTTTCCGCACTGCTCATTGCTTTCGTGAACATTATACCATGTCTATCAACATAGTAACGCTTCGCGATGCACACTCGCTTCGCTCGGCGCCGGTATAATATCTGTCGATATTATACCATATATTTATCCCAAAAAAATCATTAAAATGTTGAGAAAACAGCCTTAATTTTCATTTGCCACACGGCTCAGGCCGTCAATGACAATAACGATTATCACGATCAGCCCCTTGATCAGCTGCTGCACATACGCCTGTATGCCAAGCAGCATAAGCGCGTTGTACAATACGTAAAGAACAATAAGCCCCAGCAGTGTCTTTCTGATATTTCCCGTTCCGCCCACCGTGCTCGTCCCGCCCACTACATTCGCGGAGATTGCCGCCATTGTCAGATCCATTCCGTAGAGCGCGTTTCCCGCCGATATGCGACATGCCATCATGATCCCTCCCAGCGCGGAAGCTATGCCCAGAATAAAAAATACCATAAACTTATAGATCGGCGCATTGATCCCCGCATTCTTCGCCATCAGGTAATTACCACCCACCGCATACAGCCCTCTCCCGAAGGCAGTATATTTCAAAAGCACTCCTGCCAACAGCCAGATTACAAAAAACGCCCACACAAGATAAGGGATTCCAAACAGTGCACCATTTCCCACCGTGTAACAGAAATCACTGTATATGGCGACAGGTTTTGCGTCCGTATAAAGGCACGCGGCTCCTTTTACCGTAATCTGCATCCCCATAGTCACAACAAAAGACGGGATATTGAACTTTGCCACCAGAAATCCGTTTGCCGCCCCGACAACCGCGCCGCTTAAAAGAGCCGCCGCCGCTGCCGCCGCAAAAGTTTTCTCATTCACCAGTGTCGCAAAAATCAGGGAGGAGAATGCCATAATGCTTCCCACCGACAAGTCGAACTCCCCGCAGATCAGCGCAAGCGCCATCGCAATCGTCACCACGCCATACACTGCAAAGCTGGAAAATATATTGATGATATTGCCCACCGTACAAAAATTAGGTATTAATACGGAAAACAATACCAGCATCACCGCAAGTACCATCGGCACCATATGTTTTGTCAGCATACCGATCCCAACCATTCGTTCTTTCCGCGTCATGCTCCGATCCCTCCCTTCGCTCTGAACTGTGTCGCAAATACATCGAGCAGTACCGCGAGAATGATAATAATCCCCCGGATCATCATCTGAGGATATGTGTCAATATTCAAAAGCCTGAGCGCATTGGACAGCACTCCCATCACAAGTACCCCGAGTACGGTTCTCATTACGCCGCCCTTTCCCCCTGAGAGGGCTGTTCCTCCTACCACCACCGCAGCAATTGCATCCAGCTCCAGTCCATTTCCCGATGTGCTCGAAGCCGCACCGATCCTGGAGGTTAAAACAACACCTGCCACAGCCGCAAAAAAACCGGATATCGCAAAAATAATCATTGTAATTCTTTTCACCGGTATCCCCGACATCCTTGCCGCCGCCTCATTGGAACCCATAAAGTAGACCGACTGCCCAAACGGCGTACATTTCATCACATACTCCAGCAAGAGGGCTGTCAGAACAAATATCACAATCGGCACATAACCCCTTCCGAAAAAACTGTGCAGGGATTTTTCCTGAAGGTTCATATATATCCCATTCGTATACAGCAGCGCCGCCGCCGCGATCGCAGCCTGCATGCCATAGGTAATAATAAAGCTTTCCCCCTTTCTCCCCTTCCTGCTTGTAATATTTGCAATAATGATACCGTTCAGAAGTCCGATACCCGCTCCCGTCAGCAGGGCCAGACAGATACCCGTCACATCCGCCTGCATATATTTGACATAGGAAACGCAGACCACCCCCGACATGGTAACCGTGGAAGAAATGGACAGATCCATATGTCCTGCCACGATAACCGCCACAACCCCAAGCGCCATAATACCGGTGGGCGCAGCCTGACGCAGAATATTTATTATATTCCTGAATGTCAGAAAATTCTCCGTACTGACGGAAACGATAACAATAATGATACATAAGGCTATGATCAAGCCGTAATTCAGCAGGACCTGGACTATGTCCGGCATTTTCTTTCTTTTAACCATTTTAACCCCTATCCTTTTCTCACTAACTGACCGCAAGTTTCATGATATGTTCGGAAGAAAACTCTTCCCTGGAAAGCTCACCTTTTTTATGACCTTCATGCATTACAATGATACGATCGCTCATACCCATCAGTTCCGGCAGTTCCGAAGAAATAAACAAAATGGACTTTCCCTTACTCACCAGTTCATTCATGATATTGTATATCTCATGCTTTGCCCCTACATCAATACCCCTTGTCGGTTCATCAAATATCAGGATATCGGCGTCCGAAAACAGCCATTTTGCGATAACAATCTTCTGCTGATTTCCTCCGGAAAGATGATAAGCGCTCTGGTTAATGGAAGGCGTTTTGATCTTCAGCTCCTCCACATACCGCTTTGCCGCTTCTTTTTCCGCCCGCCGACTGATCCAAAGATTCCTTCCAACACATAACTTGGAAAGCTTTGCTATCACAATATTGCTCTTTACGGATGCATCCAGCGCCAGCCCCGTCTCTTTCCGCTCTTCCGTCACCATACCGATAGAATGTCCGATAGCCTGGGTGGTATTTCTGATCATGACTTTTTTGCCTTTTAAATATATTTCGCCGCCGCTCAGTTTCCCCTCCCCGAAGATGGTCTCCGCAAGTTCTGTCCTGCCCGCTCCCACAAGTCCCGCAAATCCCAAAATTTCTCCTTTATGAAGTGCAAAATCCACGTTATGGATCAGATTTTTGCGGCACACATTTTTCGCCTCTAAAACCACCTCTCCGATTTTGCTTTGCCTTTTCGGAAACTCCGTATCGACACTGCGCCCTACCATCCATTCCACAATATTATCGCTGGTCAGCCCGGCAATCGGCGCCGTGTGAATCATCTCCCCATCCCGCTGTATGGAAACCGTATCTGCTATCGCAAAAATCTCTTCCATTTTGTGGGAAATAAAAATAATGGTTGTCCCGTTCTTTTTCAGGTCATTCATAATCGAAAACAGATTCTCAATCTCCACATCCGTCAAAGAAGAAGTGGGCTCATCCATTATGATCACCTTTGCCTTCCGGGAAATAGCCCTGGCAATCTCCACCATCTGCTTATCCGCCGCGCTTAAGTTCACCACGATCTCTTTCGGCATGATTTCATAATGAAGCTGTGAAAAAATGGAAGCAACCTGCCCTTCCATAAACTTCCAGTCCACAAACCCGGCTTTCGTCTTTGGCAGCTTTCCCAGAAAGAAGTTCTCAGCGACGGACAACTGCGGGATCAGGTTGGTCTCCTGAAAGATCAGGCTTATCCCAAGTTCCTGCGCCTTGTTGATATTCTCTATCTTTACCTCTTTTCCTTCCAGAAAGATCT
Organism: Lachnospiraceae bacterium; assembly: GCA_022799355.1. Lineage (GTDB taxonomy): Bacteria > Bacillota > Clostridia > Lachnospirales > Lachnospiraceae > 1XD8-76. The sequence goes on from JAAWOG010000007.1 coordinate 76,539, forward strand.
GCCCCTCATCAGCCTGATATACACCGTTCAGCACCTTCATCAAAGTCGACTTCCCTGCCCCGTTCTCACCCACAATCGCATGTACTTCACCTTTTTTCACCTGAAAGCACACCCGGTTCAGTGCTTTGACACCGGGAAATGTCTTTGTAATATTTCTCATCTCTAACGCTATTTCACTCATATTTCCTCTCCTGGCGGGAGGAGGTACCTGCCTGTATCCGGGCAAAACCATCCTCCCTTCTCATACATGTCATGTACAGGAACTCAGTTTTCGGTATCCGAAGCCGATCAATATCCCTTCAGGCCTTCTATATTATCCATCGTCAGCATTTCCGTCGGAACGATCTCCCATGTATCAACTTCTTCCCCATTTACAAGCTTTATGATCGTATCCATCGCAAGGTTTCCCTCATCCACCGCATCCTGTTTCGCCGTCCCTTTCATCTCGCCGGCAGCGATCGCATCTAACACAAACTGCCCCTGATCGGAACACACTACGGGAATTTCACCCCAGAGGCCCGCATCTTCCAGAGCCTGTGCCGCCCCCTTTGTCATGCCGCTGTCTACCGCAAATACAAGATCGATCTTATCCCCGAACGTCGTAATATAATCTTCCATGATCGTCATCGCCTTTGCCGTATCCCAGTCCGCCGGCTGATCCGCCAGAATCTCCATGTTATCATTTGCCGAGACCACATCCATAAAACCTTTCGTTGTGGAATTTGCCACTTCCGTACCGGAGAGGCCATTGATGATAACGATATTTCCGCCTTCTTCTCCCAGCGCATCCACCGCAAGCTCACCTGCCATTCTCCCCATTTCCTCATAGTCCGAACCCACGTAACTGGGAACCAGATCGCGGACAGATTCATCCACTTTTGAGTTCAAAACGATAAACGGCACGCCGCTCTCGTCCAGATAACGAACCACCGGAATAGTAGATGCCTCATCCCCCGGGAAATAAATGATACCATCCACCCCCTGCGTCACGGCGTTTTTGATCTGGTCAAGCTGTGTCTGCGCATCTTCCTTGCCATCCGCAACCTGCAGGTCAATATTGTTTGCCGCCGCATACTGCTGCATTGCGTCAAGCTGCAGGGCACAGTAAGGGGCCGTCAGTATTGCGTTGGTAAAAAATATCTTTGTTTTTCCTCCGGTATCTTCGCCTTCCGCCGTACTTTCAGCGGCAGCCTGCTCCTCCCCCGTCGTTGTTTCAGCCGATATTTCCTGTGTCTCCTGCTGCGCTGCGGGAGCGGCACAGCCTGCAAGGGAGGCAATCATCAAAGCCGCCAGGATGGCCGATATCATTTTTTTCATGATGCTGTTTGCATTCTTTTTCATGTACTTTCCTCCTTTTTTGTCCTATCTTTCTTTGTAAAATTTCCAGTTTTTGTAAACGATTACAGTTTTTACCAAAAAAATTTTCTGAAAAGTGTCTGCCCATCACCCGATCTTTTTGCAACTCTCCCGTATATCCATGATCGGAGAAAGCAGCACTTTTCGTCCGATATCCTGCAGCATTTCCCCGGTGCCGCCCATCTGCTTCTGTTTCAGCCTCTGCAGCAGAAGAGATGCCACCATCTGTCCTATTTCCTGCTCCGGCTGTTTCACATTGGTAATCTGAGGTGTGGACAACTGAATTCTCTCATTTAAATCACATCCGATCAAAGAAATATCCTCTCCGATTTTCAAACCATGTTCCCGGATCGCACGGATTGCTCCCACAGATATCAGTTCATGCATTACCGCAACCGCCGTAAAAGGCCGGTTTTTTCTGTCAGACAATAGTTTCCGCATTGCTTCATACCCGCATTTTTCTTCATATCCTACTCTGCACATAAGCTCTCCCGGTATCGGACAACCACTCTTTCCGCATGTATCCACAAGCCCTTCGAGCCGCTTCACACTTGGCGTAGAATCTTCTCCGTTACCTGTGATCGCCGCTATTTTTTTATGTCCTAACCGTAACAGGTACTTTGCGATCTTCTCTCCTATCAGATAGTCATCCACCAACACCGCATCCAGACTCAGATCCGTCTCAGGAATCGTATCAATAAATACCACCGGGATTCCCATATTATATATCTTCTGCAGATCGATATGCTTTGCGTCAACCGTAGCTACCACCAGCGCATCCACGCACTGCCGGAACATTAGTTCCAGATACTGCTTTTCCTTGTCCGGACTCTCCTCCGTATCAGAGAGCAGAATCAGATACCCCTCTTTAGAAATATCTCTCTCAATTCCCCGGGTGATCATATTAAAAAACTGCTGTTTAATATCCGGAATAATAACGCCTATGATGCCGGTACTGTTTTTCCTTAAGGAACGGGCAATATTATTGGGAATATAATGTTCCTTCTCCAATATTTCAAGCACTCGCTCCCGTGTCCTCTGGCTGATTCCTTCCTGATTGTTTATCACTTTTGACAATGTCCCTACGGACATTTTATATTTTGCGGCTATAGCCTTTAACGAACTTGCCATGCTGATTTTACCACCCTGCTCCCCTGAATCTTCCAATCAGGATTTCTTTATTTTATCCTTACCGCATCTTCTTTTGTCAGTTTTCTTACCACCCGGCAGGGATTTCCGACCGCCAAAACGCCTTCCGGGATATCCCTTGTCACCACGCTTCCGGCTCCTATCACCGTGCCCTCTCCTATGCTGACACCCGGCAGAATAACCGCACTGCTGCCAATCCATACATGATTTCCGATCCTAACAGGAAGCGCATATTCCATCCCGTAAACCTTTCCGTCCGGATGCCGTTTTGTTTTCCTCTCCTCAGCCAGCATCGGATGCATTGCCGTTGCAAGAGTCACTCCCGGTCCTATCAGCACATTTTCTCCGATCTCTATCTTCGCGCAGTCTATCGCGGTAAACCGAAAGTTAATAAAAGAACCATCGCCGATAAAAAGATTTCCATAATCAAAATAGACAGGAGGCTGTATGATAACATGTTCCCCAAAATATCCTGTGATACTCTCCAGAATCTCTCTTCGCAGTTTTTGTTCGTCATCCCGCGTCAGATTATACCGGTTCAGTTGCGAATGTACATTCAGCCGGATCTCTTCCAGTTCCCCGTCCGTCGGATTATACATATTTCCCGAGAGCATCTTTTCCCGGTCCGTCATCGGTCCCGTTTTCACATCATGCATCACAGGCAAAACCATCCATTTCATAGTATGCAAAATCTTTTCTGCGATCCAGTCTCCCCAGCACCGCCACGATCGGTACATTGCTGATCAGGCAAAGAGAATACTGCCCCATCGGTATCTGATAGCCCGTCTCCCCGATAGGATAATCCAGACGCAGACAATTTACCCTGCGCGCCGGCACCGTGATCTTTAGTTCATCCGGCTCCCTGTTGTCAAAATATACGACCACTTTGATCACGGCATCTTCATCGTTGCAGTTTGTTATGCTGAGGGCTTCGTGCCCATAGGGTTCCATATCTCCCTGGGGCGGCAGATCCCCGTCCACAAAGATCCATACTTTCTTTCCGTAACTCACCGAACATCATCTCCTTTCTATAATTCCGCACTCAGCCTCTTATCCATCTCGGGTGATAACGCTTCGTAACCGGTTTCCGTAATCACAAAGCCGGTTTCGATTCTCACGCCGTGATGCACCGGATGTCCGAAGAAACTGATATCCACGGAGACCGTCATACCAGGTAGCAGCTCATCCGTTCCGTTAGGACCAAAGAACGGTCTCTCCGCCTCCATCAGGCCAATGGTATGTAAAAACGGACAGACGATATAAGGGGTAAGCCCATGCTTATCAAATATCTTTGCGCCGATCCTGTCAATGTCCCTGCCGCAGTAGCCGGGTTTCAGCATATCCCTGGTGGCACGATAGGTCTCTCTGATCACATTCAGAATATCCTTCTGGGACTGTGTGTATTCTCCGCTGACCGGAAGCGTCTCTCCCATAACGCCCGCATAACCGTTATACCTTGGCGCAAGTCCGAGCATAACGAGTTCTCCCGCCTGCATGATTCTGTTCGTCGCCGTGGGCACCACCGCATCGGACTGAACCCCGGAACCTACTATACAGGAAAAGGCAAAGCTGTTGGCATTTTGCCTTCTCGATACATACTCTCCCTCCGCTGCCACTTCTATCTCCGTGACGCCCGGAGCCACCTTTTTCTGCATGGCAAGGAAAGAATCGTATGTAAAGGAAAACGCCTTACGGATATTCTCAATCTCCCACGGACTTTTTACATAGCGGAGCCTGTCATAGTCATCCGTAATATCCACCAGCTCCACTCCCTGAAATCCCGCCTGAAACTGCACATATACGGAATACGGAAAATAACTCATCCCCACAACACCTACCCGCTTAAAAGTGATTCCCTTCTTCGAAAGCTCATCAAACAACGTTTCAAAGGTACTGATCACAGCGTTCGGATATTCCTCCTCCGGCACCATAAAAGGAACAAAACATCTGGTTTCCGTGATCGCGCTGGACATTTTGGCAAAGGGTTCGGACTCAGGTCCTCCCAAAAGCATAGCCTCCCCATGTAAAGGTACCAGCACCGCTCCTTTTTCAAACTGAGGACACCAGCCGGTCAGATACCAGCCATCGGCAATATTTACTTCATCATAGTAAACCAGCGCCGCATCCAGATTCTTTTCTTTCAGCAGTTTCCGCACTTCACCCAGCCGCCTTTTGGTCTCCTCCATGTTATAGTACGACATATTCCATTTCCTCCTTTTCTGTTTACAGTATGAATTCCAAAATGTAAACGTTTTTCTTTATAATTCAATTATATACAACATTCATCCAATGTCAAGATTATTTTATTAGTTATTAATACCATATTTCTCCAACTATTTTTATTCAATATATACAATTTTTATCTCTTTAATGTATTTTTTCAATATTCCCGGCATCTCAATCTACTGATATCGTTTACATTTTCCATTTCAATTCTTTTACTTTCCCATCTCTGTCTCCTTCCTTTTTGCTCCTTTCTACACACAAAAAAAGACCGCTACACTCCTCTGTGTAACAGCCTTTTTTGAAAACTTTGTTATTTATTTCTGTTAGAATATTCTTCTGATTGCCAGAATATTTCTGTAGCTTGCATTGGATACAATAATACCCGTCTTGGAAGTGGATGCGTGCACAATCTGATTTCCGCCGATATAAATTCCTACGTGGCCGGAATAGCAGATGAGATCACCCGGCTGTGCTTCGGCAAGGCTTCCTACCGCGCTTCCCACATTCCTGTCCGCCGTGGAGGAATGAGGCAGGCTCACACCAAAGTTCTTGTAAACACTCATAACAAACCCGGAACAGTCAGCACCGTTCGTTAAGCTGGTACCGCCCCATACATAAGGATTTCCCTTAAACTGCAGTGCGAACTCCGCCACCGCATTACCGGATGCGCTGCCGCCGCCCGCAGGGATATAACTGCTTGCGGAATTGTAGTTCTTATTGTCATTGGACTTCGGCTTCTCAGAGTTTGCGGAAGCCGCTGCCTGTGCTTTCCTTCTCTCTTCTTCCTCTTTCGCCAGTCTTGCTTCTTCCTCTTCTTTGCTCTCCGCTTTTACAAAGTCCGTCCGCATACTCACAAAATCCGTGGATACCCAGCCGTAACCTTCCTCGATATCTACCTTGATCCAGCCTTCTTCTTCCTCCACGACACTCAGTTCCTCTTCTATCGGAACAAGTCCCAGTACCGTAGATTCCGCGGAAGCCTCTTCTCTTACTTTCAGTGTGGTTGTGGTAACCGTAGCGATTCTCGTGCCCACCTGTTTTGCAAGTTCGATGGCATCCTTACCGGTCACACAGAATTCCGCTTTTACATAACCGGTCACATTACCGGAATTGATCTCATACCAGCCGTTCTTCTCGGAAATAAAAGTACCCACCGACTTATCATATAATTTTCCGACAACTTCGCTCTCCTCGCTGGCATCGCTTCTGACATTCACATAGTTATTTACTTTGGCGATAACCAGATTGGAAAACTCTTTTTCCTCCTCCGTCATAGTTGCCGCCTGGCCGGCCAGCAGTTCTGCGATGGACTGAGTTGACTCTATTACTTTTCCTTCTATCTCAGTCTTCTTTTCCGTATTTTCCGTCTCATTCGCCCCGGCACTTCCGGCATTATTGCCCGATACCGTAGCACCATTATCTTCCGTGTTTTCCCCGGCGGTTTCCTCCGCTCCTGCAGCCGGTGTTTCCTCCGATGCCGCCTCTTTAGAGGAAGACTCCGTCCCTTTCTCATCCTGCGCAGCCGTAACGGTTCCGGAAGAAAGCGCTTCGCCTGATGCCGCGGCAACGGACGCTATAACGGTCTCCTCTTTTGCCGCTACGGCTTCCATCTGCTGATCTTGTTCCGCAGCTTCCTGCACTTCCAGTTCCGCCAGCACCTGCTGTACTTCCGCCGTCTTCACGATACTTGCCGATGTGATCGTCAGCGGAGCCGTCTTTTGTTCCTCCAGATAGGCCTTCATTTCGGATACGGAAAGCACTGCATCGCTGCTGTTTTGAGCTTCCGCCAGAACTCTCTCCTGCATCTGTGCAAGCGTAACACCGTCTGAAAACGTTACGCCGATTCCCGCCGACGGCAAAACGTCCGAAAGCTTCACCGCCTGAGCATCCATACCCATAGAAGATGCTGCAATGATCGCCGTCATTCCGTATGCTGCTATCCTGACTTTTTTATGTGTCATAAAATTCCTCGTCTCTGTGAATCTTAAAATGTTTTTGGTTTCAATTTGTTACAAAATTATTAAATCTGTTAACTAATATAACACCTTCCCCGATATTTGTCAATGCCGCGTTTCACCCAAAAATACGGAAAAAATCATTGTTCACAGTTTTTTCATATTCATATTTTTTTGTAACAATTCTAGATTTAGCGGCTTTTATTCGACTTTTTCCGCCCTTCCTCTATATCTGGTAGCGGCGAAAAAAACAGATTTTTTTTATTTTTATTTCTTTCTTCTAAAAAATATATTAAAATAAAAAAAAGGAGATATAGCATATGAACAAAAAAGCTCTTATCACCGGCGCTTCCCGGGGAATCGGGGAAGCCATCGCAAGAAAACTGGCAAGCGAGCACTACGACCTCTATCTGACCTGTCTGCACTCGGAAGAAAAACTTCACGCCCTTGCAACCTACTTGGAACAGGAATACAACGTTTCCGTGGGCGCCTTTTTGTGCGATGTCTCTTCCTGTAAAGAAGTGGACAAACTTTTCCGCCACATACCATCCCTGGATGTTCTGATCAACAACGCCGGAATCTCCTATATCGGACTGCTCACCGACATGAGCCCCCAGGCATGGGACCGGGTACTCGGCACCAACTTAAACAGCCTCTTTTATACCAGCAGAAACGCCATTCCCCTGATGCTGCAACGTCACCGCGGAAAGATCATCAATATTTCCTCCGTGTGGGGAGAGTGCGGCGCTTCCATGGAAGTGGCATACTCCGCCTCCAAAGGCGGCGTAAACAGTTTTACCAGGGCTCTCGCCAAAGAACTTGCTCCCTCCGGCATACAGGTAAACGCCATCTCCTGCGGACTGATCAACACGGAGATGAACCTTCATCTGACGGAGGAGGAAAGATGCTCTCTTATCGAAGAAATTCCCACGGACCGCATGGGAAATACGGCGGAAGTAGCGGATATGTTGTATGCCGTACTCTCCATGCCTTCCTACACCACCGGACAGATTTTCACAATAGACGGGGGATGGCGTTAAGCCATCCCCTTATCTTTTCAATCCCTCTTTTCTTTTAACAGGTCGCGCCGCCCACCAGATGTTTCTGCGCTTTGATCACTTCCTCTTTCCGCCTGAGCAGTTCATCGCTCATCAGCTTATCCTGTACATAGTCAAAGCCAAGCCTGTCGATCGTATCCGCAAAACGCTCTCCCGTAATACCCTCATCCCGGAAAAACAGGATCGCTTTCTCGATCACCTGCAGCACTTCCTCTTTCTCCGTAAAGATCTTCTCGAGCACCTGGCCATGGGCTATCTTCTTGCCCCAGCGCCCGCCGATATAAACACGGTATCCCGTCTCCGCCTCCTTGACTGCGCCGAAGGGACATTTACCGATACAGCGTCCGCAGTGATTACATGCCGTTTTATCGATCCTCAGCTTCCTTACACCGTTTACCTCTTCCACTTTCGCATCTTTCAGAGGGCAACTGTTCTCCACCTGACAGATCTTACAGCCCTTACAGAGGCTCTCATCCACCACCGGCACTCTCTGCCCGATCACACCCAGATCATTTAAATCCGGTTTTACACAGTTATTGGGACAGCCGCCCACCGCGATCTTAAATTTATGAGGCAGTTTTACATCGTTAAATCCTTTATAGAATCTCTCGTGAATCTCCTCCGACAGCGCAAAGGTATCGATCAGCCCGTACTGACAGGTGGTTCCCTTACAGGACACCACAGGCCGCACTTTAGAGCCCGTTCCGCCGGTCTCAAGCCCTTCTCTCTTCAGATATTCCCGCACATCCTCGATCTTCTCATAGGGAACACCCTGGATCTCCAGCGTCAGCCGGGTTGTCATGGTCACTTCCCCCGTGCCGTATTTTTCCGCCGCCTCCGCGATGCACTGCTGTTCCTTCGCCGTGATTTTGCCGTTTCTTGTGATCACACGCACATTAAAGCGGTCCGGATGGTTCTTATCCTGCAGGCAGCCAAGAGCCTTCACCCTCTTTACATCCTCCTCGGAAATCGTGGATTTTGCTCCCTCCACTTTCACTTCATTAAAGGTAATGCCGCCTTCCAGCACTTTCGTATTGGTATAGCCATAGGCTTTCAGCCTGTTCTGTAAAAAATACCCTCTCTTGCCCTTTGCGCAGACAAGCAGAAGTTTTGCATCCTTCTCAAGCCCTTCCACAGGTCCTGTCACTTTGGAGAGATTTAACCAGAGCGCGCCCGGTATCTTTGCCTGGGGCAGCACATCTATAACCTGATAGCCCTTTGCAGATCCCGCCTGATATGCCGCAGGGGTAATGGTTTCAAATTCGCCCGTCAGCTTATTCTCCATAATATAGCACACCTGTACAAAAGGATGGATCGCCGTGGAAAACGGAGGGGCATACGCCATATCCATATTTTCAAAATCTTCCACCTTCGCGCCCAGGGATATCCCGGTCACCGCGATATCCACGATTTTGTCCACGGCGCCTGCGCCAAGCACCTGTACGCCGAGCAGTTTATGCGACACCTTATCCGCCACCAGTTTGATGATAAAACTGTCCGCTCCCGGATAGTAATGGGCCTTGTCATCCACTACCGCAAGGACGGTTTCCGCGTCATACCCCGCCGCCTTTGCCTGCCCTTCGGTCAGCCCCGTCTTTCCCACATTCAGCCCCGGCAGTTTTACGACGCCGGTTCCAAGGCAGCCCGCATACTCCTTTTCTTTTCCATTCAGCACCTGCGCGAGAGTTCTTCCGGCATAGTTGGCGGTGGAACCCATGGGTGACCACTGCGCTCCTCCCGTGAGACGGTTTTTCACCATACAGCAGTCCCCCGCCGCATAGACGTCCGGCATATTCGTCGCCATCTTACCATCCACTACGATCGTGCCTCTTTCCATCACAAGCCCGCTGTCCTTCAAAAATGCCGTATTGGGACGGATACCCACACTCATGACCACCACGTCTGCGCCGAATACGCCGGCGTCGGTTTTAACCCCCGCTGCTTTTTCCTGTCCTTCCACAGCCTCCACTTTGACACTGGTATGTACGGAAATACCGCTCTGTTTTAACTGTTTTTTCACAAAGTCAGCCATCTCCTGATCCAGTATGCCGGGCAGGATCTGAGGCGCCAAATCAACCACCGTTACCATCATGCCCTGAGCCTTGATATTCTCGGCGATCTCCAGCCCAATAAACCCGCCGCCTACCACGACAGCCTTTTTACAGTTATTTTCCTGAATATATTTTCTTAACTCAATCGCGTCATCCGGCGTGCGCATCTGAAAGACGCCGGGGAGCCCTGCCCCCGGAATAGGCGGCACCACAGGAGACGCCCCTGTGGCGATGATCAGTTTGTCATAGCCGTATTCTAACGCTTCTCCGGTGGAAACTCTCTTTGCCTGCACCTTCTTTCCCGCAAAGTCAATATGCTCCGCTTCCACACCGGTATGCACCTTTACGCCGGTCAGCCCTTCGTACTTCTGGGGCGTATTTACGATCAGTTCCTCCCTGCTCTCAATCAGCCCGCCCACATAGTAGGGCAGTCCGCACCCCGCATAAGAAATGTCCTCTCCCTTTGTCACAATCAGAACTTCCGCGCCGCGGTCCTCCCTCATGCACTTCGCCGCCGCCTTTGTCCCGGCAGCTACCCCGCCGATTACCAATACCTTCATGTTGTTCTCCTCTCTTTTATGTTTTTCCTGATATGTTCTGCCCGCAGCTTACTTTTTGCGGGGCTTACATGCTGACTCTCTCCTTGATTTCCGCCATTTTGGCGTCGCACAGTCTCGTGTCCCCGTGCACCCGGGAATATGCGAGATATCCGTTCATACGGTCGATCTTCGTCAGGTTCCGGCTGCCGCATTTCGGACAGACGTCCATCTCCAACTCCTGATGCCCGCAGTCGTCACAGTACGCCAGCGACAGATTCACTCCCTCATAAAAGCCCATCTCCATCGCCCGCCGCACCAGCGTGCGGATCGCTTCTATATTATAGTCCACCGGATATTTAACATATTGGATCTTACCGCCGTTGAAAAGGTCCCAGAATCGTTTCTCCAGATCCTGTTTCCGGATCGGCGTAATAGGTTCCGCCACATGACAGTGAAAGCTGTTAGAAACATACTCCCTGTCGGAAACCCCTTCTACAATGCCGTATTTCGCCCGGAACTGTTCCACCTGCAGCCCGCAGAGATTCTCCGCCGGTGTGCCGTAGATCGCATAGAGCCGTCCGTCCTCTTTTTTGAACTGCGCCACCTTATCATTGATATGCTCCATCACTTCCAGCGCAAAACCGCCGTCCTCCACCAGCGACTTCCCGTTGTAGAGCATCTGCAGTTCATTCAGCGCCGTAATGCCGAAGCTTGCCGTGGCGGAGGCAAGCACTGGTTTGATCTTGTCATGAAATCCCAGATGCCCGCCGTAAAAGCCGCCCTCGCAGTAACCAAGCGGATTGTTGGACGCCTTCATCTCACCTAAATAGGCATAAGTCCGCAGATGGAGCCGCCTGATCAGTTCCAGATAATAGTCCAGCACCTCATAAAAATCCCGGCTCTCCTGTCTTGCCTTTGCCAGAATCATGGGCAGGTGGAGGGAAACCACGCCGATATTAAAACGCCCCACAAAGACAGGCTTATCCTCCTCATCCGCAGGCTCCATACCGCCCCGCTCATACCACGGCGATAAAAAGGCGCGGCACCCCATGGGCGAAACCACCCTGCCGTATTTCTTGTAAATTTCCGCCACATACCCTTCCCCGGTCAGGGAAAGCCAATCGGGATACATGGTTTTCGCAGAGCAGGCAATCCCCGCTTCAAACAGCTCCTCCAGTTCACACCCCGGACCATGCAGGTCTTTATCATATAAAAAAACAATCTTCGGAAAAAGCACCGGCTTCTTATGTCCCTTTTTGCCCTGGCCGCCTTTTCTTACTTCCAGAAGCGTCTTTGTGGCAAGACGGGCAAACTTATCTTTTCCAAGCCCTGCCGTTACCGTAATAAAGGGATAGTCTCCCCGGCTTGACGCCACGGTATTAAATTTATACTCCCATCCCTGAAAGCCCTGCTCCATCTCCTTTTCCAGATCCCTCCAGGCCTGTTCCTTTGCCTTATCCTCAGACAGCCCAAGGGAGAGATATTTCTCCAGATTCCGGCCATAGGATTTCTCCGCATAGGGGGTAAGCAGCTTATCCACCTCCGGCACCGTAAAGCCGCCGTACTGCTGGCTTGCCGCCGATAACACGATATCCCCCATCACATCAAAGGCGGTATCGAGTGTCTTTGGTTCATTATACCAGACATTTCCCATCTCAAAACCGCCGCTCAGCACTTCGCTGATATGGAACAGACAGCAGTTCATCGTATCCCGCCTTGCGGACATATCATGAATATAAATATACCCGTCGCGGGCCTCCTGTATCTCCTCCCTTGTGAGGAAGAATTTTTGATACATCTCCCGGTTTAACTGATTGAAAATCAGGCTCCGCCTTGTGGAGACAAGGGCTGAATCGGTGTTGGCATTCTCCTTATCCCCGATATACATGATAGACTGGCTCTTTTTATACACTTCGTCCAGCATTCTCACGAAATCCTGTTTGTAGTTCCGGTAATCCCGGTAGCTTTTTGCCACCAGCGGATTGATCCGCTCCAGCGCATACTCCACCACATGGTGCATCACTTCGATGGGGATCTGCGTCATCTGTTCCTCTTCGGCCTTTTCGATGACAAGCTCACAGATCCTTCCCTTTTCCTCTTCCGTCAGTTCCACCATCACGCGATAAGCGCTCTTACCGACCGCATCCACCACTTTCCGTACCTGAAAGGGCTCTTTGCTGCCGTCTTTTTTGATGATATATATTTGATAACGTGGTTTATACTTTTCATTATAATTGGTTTTCATTGGATTTCCTCACAAACTGCCATGCTCCGTTCCTATCCCGTCCGCAATTGACCTGATTTTCTCGTAAACACTACGATAAGTACGGGGATATGCATTGCTTCCATATACACTCTTCTCCATGCTGCCGTAATCTGCCGTAATATCCCACTGATCGCCGTCGTCAACCCTTGAGTTAATATAACTGCTTCTCCAAAGGGGCATATAAGCCGCCGCACAGACAACTTTAACCTCCCTCTGCTGCTCTTTTGAAAATTGATCCTCCTTATGACTTATGATGGTACCATCAAAATCATAATAATATACATCGACGGAATCCCGGACAAAATCAAACTTATATTCGACCAACACCACGCCAAACCCCCAGGACTTATAGTGCAGCGTTTCCATATTGAAAACCAATTTTTTGCAGTAAATCAGGCACAGCAGAAATAATGCGGCACATATCAGCAAAACTTTCGGAACAGTTTTTTTAAACAGTTTTTTTAACTTCGTCTTATTCATTTGTCCCCCTTCAATCATAGATTGCTTTATATCAGTTATTTTCCAGAATCTCCTTCAAATGGCCGCGGTATCCTTCCCGCACGGACTCCGGTGCCATCACCTTCACATCCTTCCCGATCCCTGCAAGCCAGCCGTAAAACTGCCTGCTGACCATCACCTTCACATGCACCGCAACCCGCTCTCCGGCAAGCTTTTGCAGTGAAACATCTTTCCCGAAACGGTCCAGCACCACACCCACCAGCGAATTGGGGAAACTCAGCGTCACAATCTGTTCCTCACCGCCGTACATCCCGAAGGTTTTGGCGGAATACGCCGACAGATCGCATTTCTTAAAAATCTCCTCCCCCTCCCGGCGCTCTTTCAGCATCTCTATGGAACCCATTTTATCCACCCTGAAATGTTTCAGCATTCCCGCCGCGGCATCATAGCCGATCAGATAATAATTCTCATCATTCCACATCAGAGACCAGGGGCTGATCCGGTAATGCTTCCCGCCTTTTCTTGCCACCAGCTTCTTTAACAGGTTCCATTCCATATAGAGAAACGAAATCTGCCTGTTTTCGTGGACCGCCGTATGTATCGCATCTATATGATAATAAATACTTTCATTCTCATTTTTGATCTGTCCCGACGTATAGATCTGACGCTGCAACTGCACAGCCTCGTATCTGCTTGCCAGCTTCTCGATCTTTCGGATCAGTTGTTCCGATTTGGACTTTGTGATAAACCGGGAAGCGGAGACCGCATCTACAAGAAGTTTCAACTCCGGCAGTTCAAAATCTCTCGACGCCAGATAATAACCGCCGTTACCCTTAGACGGATCGAAACCGACATCCACACCAAAATCCATCAGGCAGTTTAAATCGCTGTAGAGGCTTTTACGCTCCGCGCTTATCTCCTCAGCCTTAAGTTTTTCGCGCAGAACCGCCATCGGCATCGGATGCTGCTCGTCCGTCTGTTCCGTCAGTATCTTTAACAAATATAATAACTTTAGTTTTTGTTTTTCCGATTTTGGCATATTATTCCCTTACGATCCCAAACACTTCCTCAAGATTCCCGATCTCATACTCAACGTGCAAAGGCTCCTTGCTTCCGCCTTGTTCAGGCAGCACCTTCCCGCCCGGATTATACCAGCAGGCATCCACACCGGCATGATTAGCGCCGCGCATATCGGAGGTCAGAGAATCCCCGATAAGCAATGCCCTTTCTTTTTGAAAACCGGCTATCTCTTCAAAGACAATATCAAAAAATTCTCTCCTGGGCTTCTCATAACCAATTACATCCGATATAAAAACCTTATCGATCAACTTATCAAAGCCGGAATTTTTCATCTTGATCTGCTGGGTGGTTAAAATGCCGTTTGTCACAATATATTGTTTCAGCCCCATCTCTTTCAGCTTTGTCACAATTTCATAGGAATCATCCACAAAATACGTCTTTGTGCCAAGTTCTTTCTCATACTGTTTCTGCATCAGCTCCGGATCGATATGCTCAATGCCCATCTGCCGGAAAAACTCTCTGAAACGCCCCGGCAGAAGTTCCCGCTTCTCCATTTCCCCGCGCTCCAGCTTCTGCCAGTATACTTCATTGATTCCGGAATATAATGAGAGCATCTCCTCCGTCATGACGACTCCAAAGTTTTTCAGGCATACTCCCAATGCATACCGCTCCGACATCTTAAAGTTCAGCAGCGTTCCGTCCAAATCCCATAAAATCGTATCGTATCTCAACATATGTTTTATCCTCGCTCCGCTTTTGTGTTTTCCCATGGCATACAAATAATATTTTTATCATCTTGGATTTATCCTTTCATAAGCCTTTAAGCCTTGATATAGGAAGGCACTGAAAAAGTCATTATTTTTCAACTACTTTAAAGGTATAGTTGAACCCTTTTTATTCTTCACTTTCCATCAACTTTTTCAGTTCCTCTTTGCTAGGAAGAACAGTTAGATATTTGCTCGCGAATATCTGGCTATTATCCTCTGGCAAAGTCATCTCTACTACTGCATCATTCTTATTTTTACACAACAGAATACCTATAGTGCGATTTTCATCTTCTAATTTTACCTTACGGTCATAATAGTTCACATACATCTGCATTTGTCCTATATCCTGATGCTTTAATCGACCAATCTTTAAGTCAAAGAGCACGAAACAACGTAGCAGACGATTGAAAAATACCAAATCTACTCTATAATGCTCATCTTCAAAAGTAAATCTAACTTGTCTTCCAACAAAAGTAAATCCTCTCCCTAATTCCAACAAGAATTCTTGCAAATGATCAATTATTTTAGCTTCCAAATCTGTTTCTGAATATTTCGCAAGTTCAGGAAGACCTGTAAATTCTAATACATACGGGTCTTTCAATAAATCTTCTGGTTTCTCAATTATTTGTCCTTCTGTTGATAATCGTTCTATTCCCTCTTTATCCCGGCTCAATACCAGCCGCTCATATAATGCACTATCATACTGTCTTCCCAGCTCCTTTACTCCCCATCCATTCCGAATTGCTTCAATTTCATAAAAATGTCGTTCATCTATATTAGGAATACGCATAAGTAATACATAATGCGAAAAACTCAAAAAAAATTTCCTTCCTTCTCTTGTTGCTGGCAGGTTTTCAAATTGGGTAGACACTTTCTGCCCAATCTGATCTTTGGAATATACCACATAGAATCTACGCATCAGTTTCAGATTTTCTACGGAAAATCCCTTTCCCAAACTCTCCGTTAAACGTTTTGATAATTCTTTAAGAATCGCTTTTCCATATTCAGCACGCTTCTCCCCACTTTGCTCTTCTTCTAAAATCATTCGTCCTACTTCATAGTAGGAATAGACCATAGAAATATTTAGTGCTAATTTTGCTTGTTTTCTGGCATTTTTAAGAACTTCTAATACTCTGTCAAAAAAATCATTCTTCTTGATA